>NZ_VIKA01000224.1 GCF_006704265.1 Elioraea sp. Yellowstone
CCGCCCCGCCGCCTCGATCCGCTTCGCGGCATGGGCCGCCCCCTCGAGCGCGCGCAGCGCGTCCGGCGCCGCCCTGCCGGTGCGTGCGAGCTCGGCGAGCGGCGCGATCACGCTGTCGCGCACCGTGGCGGCGAACTGCCCGCCCAGGATGCGCCCCGCCTCGGCCGCGAGCGCGTCGAACTGGGGCATGCCCTCCATCACCGAGACGATCGTGACGAGCCGCATCGCCGCCCGGCTGCGCCGCTCCGCCGCGGCGGGCGAGGTCTCCGCCGCGGCGTCCTCGAGATCCGCCTTCAGCGCCTCGGCCACCTCGGCCACCACGGCGAGGGCGCCGAGCGCATCGAGCTTGAGCGCGATGTCGCGGATCATGCGCGCGATCGAGTCGGGATAGTCGCAGCGGAACAGCATGGCCGCGGCGATCAGCCGGAACAGCGCCGGATCGCGCTGGATCGAGCCGAGCAGCAGATGCCGGTGCGGGGCGGTCGGCAGCGTGGGGTCGAGGGCGACGCCGTTGCGCGGCAGGAACGCGCCGGCGATGGTCTCGCCGAGCCGGAGCAGGGGCATGATGCGGCCGAGGCAGGCGCCCAGGAGGTGGGCGTCGTGGCCGGCGGCGGCGAGGCTGCGGCCGAGGCCGCGCGGATCGTCGCGCAGCGCCTCCAGCGCCTCCACCGCGCCGGGCCAGAGCCGGCGGCCGACCGCGAGCACGGCCGGGGTGTCGTCGGCGCGCCGCCCCTCGGCGAGCCGCCCGGCCTCTTCCAGCGCGGCCGGATCGATCCGCTCCCGCACCAGCGCGAACAGCGGCGGCAGCACCGCGCGCGGCACGCGCAGGGGATCGCGCGGCGCCCGCTCGCCCGGGGCGAGCAGACCCTCGAAGGGAGCGACCAGCGCGCGCTGCGGCGTCAGCGGCCGGGGAACGCGCAGCTCCGCGATGCGCGGGCGCACGAGCTCGATCAGGTCGTCGATCTCGGCGCGGCGCGGATGGCGATCGACCGCGGCAACCACCGCGCGCAGCCGTGCCGCCGGCGCGTTGCGCAGGCTCTCCGCGATCGCCGAACGCATCGCCTCGACCGGCGCGCTCATGCGACGCTCCGCGCGAGGGCGCGCTCGTTGCGCGCGACCTGGTCGGCATCGGCGATCCCGGCCTGCCACTCCTGGCCGCGCGCGACCTTGCGGCCGGGCACGGGGGGCGCCGTCACCGGGCAGGCCGCGCCCGTCACCTCGCGCGGCAGCGGCGGCAGCAGCCCGTGCAGCTCCGGCAGGACGTGGCGCTGCCGCCCCGGCGCCTGCTCGGCGGCGGTGTCCCAGAGCGAGACCAGATAGGCCCAGCCGTCCAGCAGCCATTCGGCGCGCGTCAGCCGCGCCCTGGTCGCCGCCTCGTTCTCCGCCCAGCCCAGCAGCAGCGCCTGCGGCCGCATCGCCTCGGCGCGCGCGCGCGCGAGCGCGTCGCGCGCGAGCGCGGCCGTGAGCTCGCCATTGACCAGGATCGCGTGCACCGCGTCCGGATCGGCGCGGTGGTCCTCCGCGGCGAGCGCCTTCACCTCGGCGATCAGCCGCTCCGCCGCGGCGAGATCGCGCGCGGTCTGCGTCGGCGCGTCGCCGGAGGCGCCGATCCGTGCGAGCAGGGTGGCGCATTCCTCCAGGGCGCGCGCCAGCGTGTCGGCGGCGAGGCCGAGCCGCGGCGCGATCGGCGCCACGAGCTGGGGCGCGAGCGCGATCAGCTCCTGGCGCGAGCGGGCCCTGCCGATCGCCTCCGACCCGGCGAGACCGGCCTGGCCGAGCAGCGTGGCGAGCAGGGTGGCGTAGGCCGCGCGCCACTCCCGCTCCTCGCCCGCGAGCGCGGCGAGCGCGGCCTCCTTGGCCGCCGGGCCGCCATAGCCCTCGGCGGCGACGCTGCGCGCCGCGCGGCGGAGCTCGAGCGGGGTGACCGCGCCCGTCTCCTCGATGCGCTTGTAGACCAGCCGGTCATGCACGGTGACGCGGGCCATCGCGACCACGCCGTCCCACGGGCCGACATACCAGCCCGGGCCGCCCGAGGGGTTGCGCATCACGACCTCGCGCAGCCCGCCCGGGCCGAGGCGGATGCGGGCCTGCTGCAGGAGCGGCGAGGTGAACGGCACGGTCGCGCCGCGCTCGAGGAAGGTCGCCGGCTGGAAGTCGGTGATCAGGATCCGCTGAGCGGCCGCAGCCGGGGACGACATGGACGCCTCGCTTCCCCCAGGGGAGTGTGGGAAAGGGCACCAGCCTGCCACTGCATGGTTAACGAGATGCTGCGGACGCGCATCGGAGCGCCGCGTCCGCCGCCGGGCCTCGGCGCCCCGCCGCCCCGGCGGCCGCGCTCAGCGCCCCTCGAAGACCGGCTTGCGCTTGGCCAGGAAGGCGCGATAGGCGTTCTGGAAGTCGGCGGTGAGGATGAAGTCGGCCACCGCCTCCTCCTCCTCCGGCGTGATCGGCAGCGGCCCGCGCAGGCGCTGGAGCGCGCGCTTGTGGAACCGCGCCGAGAGGGGCGCGCCCTCGGCGATGCGCCGCGCCAGCGCCATCGCCTCCTCCTCGACGCGGTCGTCCGGCACGACGCGCGAGAGCAGGCCCTTCTGGTGCGCCTCCGTGCCGGTGAAGATGCGTCCCTCGATGAACACCTCGGCGGCGACCGCGTAGCCCGCGATCTGCACCACCGGGTCCATCTCGGCATAGGGGTACCAGATGCCGAGGTTGCGCGCGGTGATGCCGAAGCGGATGCCCTCGCCGCCGACGCGGAAGTCGCACATCGTGGCGATGCCGGCGCCGCCGCCGATGCAGACGCCCCGGATCATCGCCACCGTCGGGTGGCGGCAGGTGCGCAGCGCCTGCAGGCTCTCGTGCAGCACCCGGCCGTAGCGGTCCTCCTTCGCGCGCGTCCCCCGCTCGGCCGCGAAGGCGGAGATGTCGGCGCCGGCGCTGAACGCCTCCGCGCCCGCGCCGCGCAGCACGACGCAGCGCAGCGACTCGTCGTCCGAGAGGCGGCGCATCACCGCGCCCAGCGTCTCCCACATCGCGAGGTCGAAGGCGTTGCGCTTCTCCGGGCGGTCGAACACGACGACGGCGATGTGCGGCTCGGGCCGTTCGGTGCGGATATGCGGGCTGTCGGGCATGCTCGGTCCTCTCACGAATCGAAGGCGGCGCGGCCCTTCACGTGCCGCCAGTGATGCCAGAGCAGCCGCGCGGCGAGCCCGCGCCAGGGCCTCCAGGCCTCGGCGAGGGCGCGCAGGGCGCGCTCGTCCGGCCGGGTCGCGAGCCCGCGCAGATCGGCGAGGCTCGCGGCCAGGGCGAGATCGGCGGCGGGGAAGACGTCGCGGCGCTCGAGCGCGAACAGCAGGTAGATCTCGGCCGACCAGCGGCCGAAGCCCTTCAGCGCGGCGATCGCGGCGATCGCCTGGTCGTCCGGCAGGGAGGCGAGCCGGTCCGGATCGAGCCGGCCCTCGGCCACCGCCTCGGCCAGGCCGCGGGCATAGGCGATCTTCGGCCGCGACAGTCCGGCCTCGCGCAGCGCCGCATCGGGCAGGGCGAGGAAGGCGCGCGGACAGGGCGGGGCGGGCAGGAGCGCGCCGAGCCGGCGCCAGATCGCGGCGGCGGCGAGGTTGCTGATCTGCTGGCCGACGATCGCGGCGAGCAGGCCGGGGAAGCCCGCCTCGCGGGTGCGCCAGGGCAGGGGGCCCGCGCGCCGCTCGATCGCGGCGAGGTCGGGCGCGCGGGCGTAGAG
>NZ_VIKA01000225.1 GCF_006704265.1 Elioraea sp. Yellowstone
CGAAGGCGCGCGCCTTCTGGTCCTCGGTCATGGCGGGCGCGGCGCCGGCGGCGGCGGGCCGAGGCTCTCGATCACGCCGCGATCCACGCGCACCGAGGGGTCGCGCGCCTCCGCCCCCGCCGCCGGAGCGAGGACGAGACAGGCGAGAACGATCCGGGCCAAGCGCGCCATGTCGCGGAAAATGCAAGCCTTCCCGTGGGGAGGCGACACCTTACGCGATCACGATGCGGCGCACCAACCGCCGCGTCCCGATGCTCAGCGGCGGCCGGCGGCGGCCGCGCCGGCGGCGACGATCTCGCGCAACGGGGCGTGCAGATGGGGGTTGGCCGCCACCACGTTGCCCGAGGCCAGCGGATCGCCGCCCTGCTCGTCGGTGACGAAACCGCCCGCCTCGCGCACCATCAGCACCCCGGCGGCGATGTCCCACGGGTTCAGGTTCAGCTCCCAGAACCCCTCGTAGCGCCCGGCCGCGACCCAGGCGAGATCGAGCGCGGCCGCGCCGAAGCGCCGCACGCCCGCGACCTGCGGCATCAGGCGCTCGAGCGTCGCGGAGAACGCGCGCTGGGTGGGGATGGCGGCGAAGGGGATGCCGGTGGCGAACACCGCCTCCTTCATCTCGCGCCGCGCCGAGACGCGCAGCCGCCGGTCGTTGAGGAAGGCGCCGACCCCCTTCTCGGCGACGAACAGCTCGGCCTGGGCGGGCGAGTAGATCACGCCCGCGACGATCTCGCTGGTCTTGCCCAGCCGCCGCTCGAGCGCGATCGAGATCGCCCAGTGCGGGATGCCGTGCAGGAAGTTCGTGGTGCCGTCGAGCGGATCGACCACCCAGCGGAACTTCCACTGTTCGGGACCGGAGCTGCCGGCCTCCTCCATCAGGAAGGCGTAGTCGGGCCGGCCCTTGCCGAGCTCGGCCTTCAGCGTCGCCTCGGCGCGCAGATCGGCCTGGCTGACGAAATCGGACGGCCCCTTGACCGACACCTGGAGCTGCTCGACCTCGCCGAAGTCGCGCAGGAGGCGGCGGGCGGCCTTCTGGGCCGCCGCCATCATCGTGTTGACGGCGGGCGAGAAGCGCGGCGGGGCCACGGGGCCGGGTCAGCCCTTGGCGCGCTCGACGTAGGAGGCGTCCTCGGTGCGCACGACGATGCGGTCGCCCGCCTCGACGAAGGGCGGCACCATGGTCTTCACCCCGTTCGCGAGCACGGCGGGCTTGTAGGAGGAGGAGGCGGTCTGGCCCTTCACCACCGGATCGGCCTGCGCGACCTCGAGCGTGACCGTGGCCGGCAGGTGGATCGCCACCGGCTCGCCCTCGACCAGGTCGACGGTCAGCGTCATGCCCTCCTGGAGGAACTGCTTCGCCTCGCCGCAGAGGGCCGCATCGACCTCGATCTGCTCGTAGCTCTCCTTGTCCATCAGCGTCAGCCGGTCGCCAGTGGCGAAGAGATAGTCGTACTCCTTCTCCTCCGTCATCAGCCGCTCGACCGTATCGACGGTGCGCCAGCGCTCGTCCTTCTTCGCGCCCGTGCGCAGGTTGCGCATCTCCACCTGGATCACCGCCGCCCCCTTGCCCGGGGTGTTGATCTGGCTCTTGAGGATGGTCCAGCGCTGGCCCTCGTGCTCGATCACGTGGCCGGGGCGCATCTGGTTGGCCTGCATCTTCGGCATGGCGGTGTCCGTCGGGAGATGGGGGGCGGGCGCGGGTGTTACCGGCTTTCGGGGGGACCGGCAACCGGGGAGGACGGCGCAGGCGCTGCGGCCGCGATTCCGGCGCAGTCCGGCACGCGCCCGCCCGCCCGGCTCGCCCCTCGTCCCCGGGCAGCGGCGCCTCCGCCGGGCTCGCCCGTCCGATCCGCAACCGAGCCATCCGGACGCCGCCATCACACGTCCAGGCCGACAGCCCATCGGCACGCCAGCTCCCGGCCGGGCGGCTCGGCCGGCCTTCCCGCAGCCCTAACGCGGCAGGAACACCATGTCGCGGCCGTCCGCGACGCGGACGCGGCGCACAGGCACCGCCCAGACGCGACCGACCGTCGCCTCGTCCAGCACCGCCTCCGGCGGCCCGTGCGCGACGATGCGCCCGCCCTCCATCACCGCCACACGGTCGCACCAGCGCGACGCCGCGGCGAGATCGTGCAGCACCGCCACCACGATCCCCCCCGCCCGGGCGCGTTCCGCCGCCACGCGCAGGATCGCATGCGCATGGGCGAGGTCGAGGCTGCTCGTCGGCTCGTCCAGGAACAGCGCCGTGCGTTCCGTCGGCGTCCCATGCAGCTGCGCCAGCACGCGCGCGAGCTGCACGCGCTGCGCCTCCCCGCCCGACAGCCCCTGCACGATCCGCTGCGCCAAGGTCTCCACGCCGGCGAGTCGCATCGCCGCCGCCACCGCGCGTGCATCCTCCGCGCGCGTGACCCGTCCCGCATGAGGAATGCGGCCGAGCCGCACTACCGCCTCCGCCCGCAGCGGGAAGCCGAGCACGCTCGCCTGCGGCAGCACCGCACGCCGCCGCGCGAGCGCCGCCGGTGCGATACGCGCGATCTCCGTGTCCTCCCACGTCACCGTGCCGGAGTCGGGGGCGAGCTCGCCCGACAGCACGCGCACGAGCGTCGATTTGCCGGCCCCGTTGGGACCGACGAGACCGAGCAGCACGCCGCCCGTCACCTCGAGCGCCGGCACCTCCAGGATCACCCGACCGCCGCGCCGAACCACCACGCCGCGCGCGACGATCACGTCCCGTCCACCTTCAACCGCTCGCGCAACAGCAGCGCAAGGAAGAACGGACCGCCGAGCAGCGCCGTCACCAGCCCGATCGGCAGCTCGGCCGGGGCCACGACGATGCGCGAGGCCGCATCCGCGGCGGCCAGCAGCACCGCACCCGCGAGCGCGGAGGCGGGCAGCACCCAGGCGTGATGCGCCCCGCGGGCGAGCCGGACCAGATGCGGCGCGACGATGCCGATGAAGCCGATCGTCCCCGTCGCCGCCACCGCTGCGCCGACCGCCAGCGCCACGAGGACCACGGCGACGCGCTTCATCCGCTCGATCGGAATGCCGAGCGTCACCGCCTCGCGCTCGCCGAGGATCAGCGCGTCCAGGGCGCGCGCGAGCCGAGGTGCCGCCAGCGCCAGCGGCAAGGCCGCGCCGGCGACCATGCCGAGACGCGGCCAGGACGCGCCCGCGCAGCTCCCCATCGTCCAGAACATGATGTCGCGCAACTGCAGATCGTCGGCGGCGAACACGAAGGCCGAGGTGAGCGCGCCGGCAAGGGCGTTGAACACGATCCCCGCGAGCAGCATGGTCGCGATCAGCACCCGCCCCTCGACGGTGGCGAGACGCTGCACCATCAGCGTCACCGCGAGCGCGCCGAGAAAGGCGGCGATCGTCGTCGCGTAGGGGCGCAGCGGCGCGGGCAGCAGCGCCGCTCCCAGGACGATGGTGGCCACCGCGCCGGCCGCGCCGCCGGCCGAGACGCCGAGCAGCCCGGGGTCGGCGAGCGGGTTGCGGAACAGCCCCTGCATCACCGCCCCGGCCAGTCCCAGCACCGCGCCGACCATCCCGGCCATCAGCGTGCGCGGCACGCGCAGCACCGCCACCACCGCGAGGTCGCGCGCATCCGCCGTCACCGGCAGTCCGGCCCAGGCGGCGAGCGCGGCCAGCACGCGATCGGGCGGCAGCGCGATCGGGCCGGTGCCGACCGCCACCACCAGCACCACCGCCAGCGCCGCACCGAGCAGCGC
>NZ_VIKA01000226.1 GCF_006704265.1 Elioraea sp. Yellowstone
CCGCGGCCCCGCGCGCCTCGCCGCGCTCGGCCGGGGCGCGCGGCGTCTGGCGCTGCTGCTGCTGCTCGGGGCGGCGCTCGCCTATCCCGGCGCCTTCCTCGCCGACGCCCTGCTCGGCGCGATCCTCGCCGCCGTGCCCTGATCGCCGCGCGAAGGGGCTGAATCTCGCCGTCGCCTCTGTCAGGATCGCCGCCGGCGGACCGTGGAGGCGGAAGAGGAGGCGACGATGGCAGGCAGGACGGCACGGCGCGCGGAGGCCGATCCGGGCGATCCCGTCGGCGCCTTCATGCCGGGACCGCGCGTGACGATCGCAGGCGCGGCCTCGGGTCCGCTCGCCGGGCTCGCCTTCGGGCTCAAGGACATCTTCGACGTCGCCGGCCACGTCTCGACCTTCGGCAATCCCGACTGGGCGCGCACCCACCCGCCCGCCACCATCACCGCGCCCTGCGTCACCATGTTGGTGGAGGCCGGCGCCTCGATGGCGGGCAAGACCAAGACGGTGGAACTCGCGGCGGGGCTGACGGGCGAGAATCCCTGGTACGGCACGCCGACCAACCCGGTGTGCCCGGATCGCTATCCGGGCGGATCCTCCTGCGGGTCGGCGGCGGGGCTCGCCGCCGGCCTGTTCGACTTCGCGCTCGGCTCGGACACGGCCGGCTCCGTGCGCATCCCCGCGAGCTACTGCGGCCTGTTCGGCATCCGGCCGTCCTGGGGCGCGGTGAATGCCTGCGGCGTGCTGCCGCTCGGGCCCTCCTTCGACACGGTCGGCTGGTTCGCGCGCGAGGCGTCGCTCCTGCGCCGCGTGGGCGAGGTGCTGCTGCCACCCGGCGGTGAGGGGGCGCTCGGGCCGCTCCTCAAGGTCGAGGAGGCGTGGATGAACGCCGATCCGGCGGTCGCGAACGCGCTGACGCCCGCGCTCGAGCGGCTGGAGGCGCGGTTCGGCCGCGCCGCGCAGGTGGAGGTGGCGGTCGAGGGGCTGCACGCCTTCTTCGACGCGTTCCGTGCCTGCAACAACGAGGAGAACCTCTCCGCGCTCGGGCCCTGGGTGTACAGCGTCAAGCCCAAGCTCTCGGCCGCCGTGCAGGCGCGGTTCGACCTGGCGCCGCACCAGCCGCCGGCGAAGACGGCCTGGGGCCGGCACATCCGGTCGGTGGCCGGCGCCCGCATCCGTGCCCTGCTCGCCGGCGGCGGCGTGCTGGTCTTTCCGACCTCGCCGGTCGTCGCACCACCGCTCTCGGCCTCGACCGACGAGATCATGGCGATCCGGGAACAGACGATCGGCGTCACCTCGATCGCGGGCTTCGCCGGCGTGCCGGAGGTGACGATCCCGGCCGGGCGCGTGGAGGGCGCGCCGGTCGGGCTCAGCCTGGTCGCGGGCGCCGGGCGCGACCGCGCCCTCCTCGCCTTCGCCGAGGCGGCGGCGGCGGCGCTCGGGCTGGGCGAGGGCGGCTGACGCGACGGATCCGTTGCCGGGCAAGATCATGCCGGCTAGGCTTCTAAGCCGCAACCGGGAGGGACGGGCGATGCGGGCGAAGGGACCGATCCGGGGCGGGCTCGCGGCCGCGCTGCTGCTGCTCGCCGCCTGCACCGACCTCTCGGCGGTGCGCGAGTTCTCGCGCCTCTCGGCCGAGACCGCCGGCTACCGGGTGCTGGTGGACCGCTATGCCGGCTTCGGCGACCGGCTCGCCTTCTGGCGCGAACGCCCGGTGGATGTCGGCGACCGGGCCGCGCAGCGCGAGGGGCTGCTCGCGCTGCACGCGGCGCTCACCGGCTACATGGACGCGCTTGGCGACCTCGCCGGCGACGAGGCCGTGTCGGTCTCGACCGCCCCGCTCGCCGAGGCGGCGCACAAGGCGGGGCTGTTCGACGCGGCGATGCGCCCGCCGGTGCAGGCGCTCGGCGACATCGTCGCGCGCGCCGTCACGGGGACGTGGCGGCAGCGCGAGCTCTCCCGCGTGATCGAGGCGGGCGACGCGCCGGTGCAGGACATCACCGCGCGGCTGATCCGCTTCGCCGAGGGGCTCGCCGCGGAGGATGCGGAGGAGCGGCGGATCGCCGCGTTCACCTATGATCTCACGATCCGCCGGGCGAACGATCCGGCCGGGATCAGGGCGCTGCGCGA
This sequence comes from Elioraea sp. Yellowstone, assembly GCF_006704265.1. Taxonomy (GTDB): domain Bacteria; phylum Pseudomonadota; class Alphaproteobacteria; order Acetobacterales; family Acetobacteraceae; genus Elioraea. The sequence goes on from NZ_VIKA01000226.1 coordinate 2,123, forward strand.
GTGGCGCCTGCAGCGGCTGGGCGAGATCGACGCGCGCGCCGGGCCGCGCGATGCCTTCATCGCCGCGATGCGCCGGATCGGCGAGGGGCACCGGATGCTCTTCGACAACCGGGACCGGCTCTCGGCGGAAGAGACGCTGCGCCAGATCCGTGCGGTGAACAGCCAGCTTCGCACCATCGGCCGGATGCTGCGGACCGCGGTGCTGTAGGGGAGGGGATCCGATGCCCGAGGTGACGGACGGCTTCGACGTCGCCCGCGAGATGGGCGAGGCGGCGAAGGCCGTGATGGACCGGCTGATGGCCGACTACGCGACGCTCAGCAAGGACGAGGTGCGCGAGCTCGAGGACCTTGCCTGGGACCTGCAGAGCCAGGCCGCGCGCATCCGCACGCTCGCGGTCGGCGCGCTGCTCGCCGAGGCGCAGACGAGCGTCGAGGCGATCAACCGCGAGACCAGGCGGGCGCGCAAGGCGATCAGGGACATCGCCAAGGTGCGCCAGGCGATCGCGATCGGCGCGGCCCTGTTGACGGTCGCCTCGGCGATCGCGACGAAGAATCCGGCCGGGCTGAAGCCCGCCTTCGACGCGCTGAAGGACACGCTGAAGGAGCCGGCGAAGGCGCTCGGCAAGACGATCGTCAAGAAGGTGACGGGGTAGCACGCCCGGCTACCGCCCCGCCCCCGCGGCGAAGCGCACCGCCTCCTCGGCCGCGCGGATCAGCGCGCGCGCCTTGTGCACCGTCTCCTGGTACTCGGTCTCGGGATCGCTGTCGGCGACCACGCCCGCGCCCGCCTGCACGTACATCGTGCCGTCCTTCACCACGGCGGTGCGCAGGCCGATGCAGGTGTCCATGTCGCCGCCGGCGGCGAAGTAGCCGATGCAGCCGGCATAGACGCCGCGCCGTTCCGGCTCCAGCTCCTCGATGATCTCCATCGCGCGCACCTTCGGCGCGCCCGAGAGCGTGCCGGCCGGGAACCCGGCCATCAGCGCATCGACCGCGTCGAGCCCCGGCCTGAGCCTCCCCTCCACGTGCGAGGAGATGTGCATGACGTGGCTGTAGCGCTCGACCACGAACTGCTCCTTCACGCGCACCGTGCCGATCTGCGCGACCCGGCCGACATCGTTGCGCCCGAGATCGAGCAGCATCAGGTGCTCGGCGCGCTCCTTCGGATCGTTCAGCAGCTCCTGCTCCAGCCGCTGGTCCTCCTCATGGGTCGCGCCGCGCGGGCGCGTGCCCGCGAGCGGGCGGATGGTGACGACGCCCTCGCGCAGCCGCACCATGATCTCGGGCGAGGAGCCGACGATCGCGAAGCCGCCGAAATCGAGGAAGAACAGGAAGGGCGAGGGGTTGAGCCGGCGCAGGCTGCGGTAGAGCGCGAAGGGCGGCAGCGCGAAGGGCACGGCGAAGCGCTGGCTGGGGACGATCTGGAAGGCGTCGCCCGCGCGGATGTAGTCCACGGCCTTCGCGACCGCCGCCTTGTACGCCTCCTTCGTCATGTTGCTGCGCACCTGGCCCAGGTCCGGGGCCGGGACGGGGGCGGCGGGGGGCGGCGGCAGCGGCCGCGCCATGGCCGCCGCGGCGGCGGCGAGCCGCGGGGGGGGGGGGGG
>NZ_VIKA01000227.1 GCF_006704265.1 Elioraea sp. Yellowstone
GGGTCACGCCCCGAAGAACGCGGCCCCCGAGGCCAGCACGACCCCGCCGGCGACCGCAGCCTCGATGCGCGGCCGCGCGCGGCGCGTCGCCGCCTCGGCTTCCTCCGCCCGTCGCAGGCGTTCCGCCACTTGAGCGAGGGTTTCGGCATGCTGGCGGCTGCACGTGGCCGCGGCGGTGGCCGCCGCTCCTTCCGCCCGCAACAGCGCGCGTTGCGCTTCCCGCTCCCCGCGTCGCGCCGCTTCCGCCGCCTCACGCGCCTCATCCGCGGCCGCCTCTGCCTCGCAAACCGCATCGCGGTCGCGCTGGCGCGCCTCGAGTTCCCGCTGCGCCGCCTCGGCCAGGCGCTCGGCGCTCTCGGCCGCGTCCAGCGCCGCCTTGCGTTCGTTCGCTGCCCGCTCGAGCGCGCTGAGCCGTTCCTCTGCTGCCCGCCGCGCCTCTGTAAGCGTCTGCTCGATCCGCGCGTCCCGCCGCCGCTGCCGCTCGGCGAGCAGCGCGTCGAGCCGGGCGAGATCGGCCTCGACCTCGGCGCGCCGCTGGCGCAGCTCCGCGAGTTCGCGCTCGCAACGGTCCGCTTGGTCGCGCAGCGCACGCAACCGCCCGGCCGGCTGGCGGCCGGTTGGTGTCTGGAGTTTTGCCAGCTCGTCGGCGATCGCCCGCCGCAATCGGGCGATCCCGGCAGCCCCGGTCACCGTGCCGACCTCGGCCTCCAGCGCGCGGCGCAGGGTGCGGCGCGCCGGGTCGTCGAGCCTGGAGAGGTCGAAGGAATGGCCCTGCTCGACCCACAGCGCGCCCCACACGCCCCGCGGCACCTCGCGCTGCCGGGACTCGGGAGCGACGCCGAACAGGCCGCGGATCGCCTCCTCGGCCGCGTCGCCGGCAAGCGTCCGCCCGTCGGGCGCGACCACCTCCGCCCGCCCGCCCCTTCCGGCGAAGCGCTTGTGGATCACCCAGGCGCCGGCGGCGGCGTCGAGCGTCAGCCGCACCTCGGGCACACCACCCGCAAGCGGGCGCAGATCCTCGGCAGCGGCGGTGCTGCGATGCGGCAGGAAGATCGCGGCCTGGATGGCGGCGAGCAGGGTCGACTTGCCGGCCTCGTTCGGTGCCGCGAGCACGTTCAGCCCGGGCGCGAAGGGACCGACGCGCCAGCGCCCGGCGAAGCGGCGCAGATCCTGGAGCTCGACCGCCGCGATCCGCATCAGCGGGCAAGCCCGCGCATCAGCCAGAGCTCGACCAGCGCCCGCCGCGCGGTCGCGGCCGCCGGATCGGCGGGGTTTCGCGCGCGCGCGGCCAGCCGGTCGGCGGCGATGCGCACCGCGCCTTCGAGGTCGATCGCGGCGAGGTCCTCGTCCTCGGGACGGACCTCCAGGCCGGCGAGGTCGAGATCGAGCCAGCGCAGCCGCGCGGCCAGCCGCTCCTCGACGCGGTCGCGGAAATGCGCGCGGCCGGCCAGCGTCAGCGCGCCGCGCGGGGCAAGGCGCAGCATGATGTCCCCCGCCTCCGGCATGGCCTCGAAACGCTCCGCGAGCGCGTCGATCTCGGCGGCCTCGGCCAGGACCGGCTCGGCGCAGTGCCAGACGAACCGGCCCGTCAGCACGCGCGAAACCCGCGGGGTGGCACTCCGTCCTTCGATCTCGACAGCCAAGGCATATCCACCCTGACAACGAGTTCCGTCACCTTCCGGATCGACATCGAACGTATCGGGCTCCGGCGTGCCGCTGTACCAGGTCGCCGGACCGACCCGGATCGTGCGGTGCCAGTCGCCCAGCGCCAGGTAGTCGAGCCGGGCGGCGGCGGCTCGATCTCGCGAGACGAGATTGGCCTGTGGCGAGTCCGCCGGCCCGAACTGCACGACCGCGCCGTGCGCGAGGCCGATGCGAAGCGCACCCTCGGGCGTGGCGGCGCTGTCCATCCATGCAGTCGGGTCACCCGGCACGCGGCGATGGCTGAAGGGAGTCGGCAGCAGCACGGCAGGCGGCTCGCCCGGCGCGGGGTCGAGCGACACCGGCTCCGCGGCGAGATGGGCCCGCACATTCGCCGGCCAGCCCTTGCGGCCGAGCCGCTCCCAGAGCCCGCCCGGCCGGTGCGGGTCGTGATTGCCCGGCAGCAGGTGCCAGACGAGATCGCCCGCCGCCGCCATGCGTGCGAGTGCCCGGTCGAGCGTGTGATCCGAGAGCTGGATGCCGTCGAACACGTCGCCGGCGACCAGGAGGCGCGGCGCGCCGCACCGGCGCGCGGCCGCGGCGAGCCGATCCAGCGCATCGATCCGCGCCTCGGCGAGCAGCGTCGCCTTGTCGGGCGGGGCGAAGGCGAAGCTGCGGCCGATCTGGAGGTCCGAGCAGTGCAGGAATCGCAGCGGCATGGGGACCCAGCCTGCCCGAACCCGTCGAGGCGGGCAAAGCCGACAGGAGCGGACATGCGTCCGGTTCTGACGCGTCAGCCCTCTACGGTCGGCCCCAAGGAACGAACCAGGTACGGGAGCGCGCCATGGACGCCGGCGAACAGGCCATCGCCCTCGACTATGCCAGGAACGCGCTCGCCCAGGTCCCGCGCCGGTCGCGCCGCGCCGCGGCCGTGGCGGCCTGGCTCGCCCGCTACCAGGATGCGCTCGGCCTCGCCCCCCGTTCCGGCCGCGCCGCCGATGCGCGCCAGGACGAGCTGTTCGCCGAGACCGCCGCCGCACCCGATGCCGCCACCTGGAAGCTGATCCAGCGCCGCATCGAGGCCCGCACCGCGCCGCGCGCGCGCCGCGCGGTCAGCGCGATCACGCTGCGCCTCAACGCCGTCACCCGAGCGGTGGGCCTCGACGAGGCCGAGGCGGCGATCCTCGGCCTCGCCGTGCGCTACCGGCTGCACCGGCCGGTGGAGCGGCTGTGGGACATGCTCTCCGACGCGATGGGCGGCGCGATGCGCCTTTCGGCGGATGCGCCGATGATCGCGCTGCTCACCGGCCTGCCGCAGGCAACGGTCGAGCGTCGCCTCGCCCCGGGCGGCACGCTGCGGGCGGCGGGCCTGCTCACCGTGGACGCCGACGGCGAGCTGGTCGTGCTCGAGCGGCTGAAGCGCCAGCTCTCGGACGCGCTCGGCATCCCGCCCGGACCGGGTGCCGCCGCCGGCGAGGCGCTGCTCGGCCGCCCGCTCGCGGCCAGCCTGGGCCTGGAGGACTTCGCCCATCTCGGCGAGGCGGCGCGCCACGCGGTCGAGGTGCTGGCCGGCGCCTTGCGCACCCGCCGGCCGGGCACGCACGTGCTGCTCTACGGGCCGCCGGGCACGGGCAAGACCGAGTTCTGCAAGACGCTGGCCGCCGCGGTCGGCGCGCCGCTCTACGCGGTCGGCGAGGCGATGGAGGACGGGCACGAGCCGGGCCGCGCCGAGCGGCTGGCCGAACTCCGCCTCGCCCAGCGCCTGCTCGCCGGCGGCTCGCCGGCGCTCCTGCTGTTCGACGAGGCCGAGGACCTGTTCGACCAGGGCCTCGCCGGGCTGCTGCACGGCCAGGGCGGCGGGCGCGCGTCGCTCCTGCGCACGCTCGAGACCACGCCCGTGCCGGTGCTCTGGACCACCAACGCACTCGGCCCGCTCGGGCCGGCGGTGATCCGGCGCATGACCTTCGCGATCGAGCTGCGCGTGCCCGACCTGCCGGTGCGCGAGCGGCTCTGGGCGCGCGCACTCGCCCGCCACGGCGTGGCCATGCCGGCGGCGGAGGTGGCACGGCTCGCGCGCGACGTGCC
>NZ_VIKA01000228.1 GCF_006704265.1 Elioraea sp. Yellowstone
CGCTCCGCTGCGCGCAACCAGGGGCTACGCTCCGCGCCCCTCCCTCGGCTCCTACACCACTCGAAGAGACATTAACCGCCGCCGACCTTGCCCGACCGACCTGACCGACGGCCACGGCAGGGCTTCTGCCATCGCGGCGTCCCGTCCGCGTCGGTGCCGCCCGGGCGGGCAACCGCTCGTGGAGCCGCATCAGGGCGCGGGGCGGCGGGCATGACTGCGCGCGATCGCGGCGGGGCCGCATGACCGCCCCGCAGCCGCCCGATCGCCCGGGCGCCGGCATCGCCTATCAGCTCGCCGCGCTCCTCTCCTTCGTGCTGATGGACTGCGCCATCAAGGCCACCGTGCAGTCCCTGCCGCTCGCCGTGGTGATGTGGGCGCGCTTCGCCTTCCACCTCGCGATCGTCGCCGTGCTGCTGCGGCTCAGGGGGCGGCGCGTGCCGCCGCGCACCCGCGCGCCGCGGCTGCAGGCGCTTCGGTCGCTCTGTCTCGGGGTCGCCAATCTCTGCTTCTCGGCCGCGCTGATCCACATCCCGCTCGCCGAGGCGGTGGCGATCGGCTTCGTCTCGCCGCTGATTACCACCCTGCTCGCCGCGCGCATCCTGGGCGAGGCGGTGGGCTGGCGCCGCTGGCTCGGCATCGCCATCGGCTTCGCCGGGGTGCTGGTGATCATCCGCCCGGGCCTTGGCGTGACGCATCCGGCAGCGCTGCTGGTGCTCGGCACGGCGACGGTGTTCGCGGTCTACCAGGTGCTGACGCGGCGGCTGGCCGGGGTGGACGACGCCGAGACCACGATCTTCCACACCGGCGTGGCCTCGGCCGTCCTGACCACGCTGATCGCGCCCTTCCACTGGGGGTGGCCGACGGCGGCTGAATGGGCGATGCTGGCGCTGATCGGCGCGATCGGCGGAGGGGGGCATTTCCTGCTGATCCAGGCCTTCCAGCGCGCTCCGGCTTCGCTGCTCGCGCCCTTCGCCTATACCCAGATCATCTGGGCGGTGATCGCGGGCTGGGTGCTGTTCGGCGAACTCCCGGACCTGGTTGCCGCCTTCGGCGGCGTGATCGTCGCCGCCGGTGGACTGTTCGTGATCTGGTCCGAATCGCGCGCGCGGATGGTTGCATCCGCCCCGCCCCGGCAGTAGCCAATCCGCCATGCCCGCGACGGTCGACCGCTCCCCGGAGCAGACGCGCCCTGCCCGGCCGCTCGATGCCGAGGCCGTGCGCGCCGCCTATGCCCGCTGGGCGCGCATCTACGATCGTGCCTTCGGTGTCGTCTCCGGCCCCGCCCGCCGCCGCGCGATCGCCGCGCTGAACGCCCTGCCCGACGGCCGGGTGCTGGAGGTCGGGGTGGGCACCGGGCTCGCGCTGCCGCACTACCGGCGGGGGCTCCGCGTGGTCGGGATCGATCTCAGCCCCGAGATGCTGGCGCTTGCGCGCCGGAAGGTCGAGCGCGACCGGCTCGATCACGTCGAGGCGCTGCTCGAGATGGACGCCGAGGCGATGGAGCTGCCGGACGCCTCCTTCGATGCGGCGGTGGCGATGTTCGTCGCCTCGGTGGTGCCGAATCCGCGGCGGATGATGGCCGAGATCCGGCGCGTGGTCCGGCCCGGCGGGACGATCCTGCTGGTCAACCACTTCCTCGCACCGCCCGGCATCCGGCGCGGCATCGAGCGGGCGATGGCGCCGTTCTCGCGCGCGCTCGGCTGGCATCCCGACTTCGCGATGGAGGCGGTGCTGTCGGCGTCGGAGCGCGCGCGCGCAATCCTCTCGCCCTGTCCTCCCCTCGGCCTGTTCACGCTGGTGCGGCTGGCAAACGACTGATACCCTCCGCACAAAGGCTCGACCCTTGCGCGGAGGGGATTGCGCGGGGCCGGCGGCGGCTCAGCGCGATGCGACCAGCAGCGCGGCCTCCTGCGCGGCGTGCGGCACCGCCGCCGCGACCTGCTCGGCAGTGCGCGGCGCTGGCGGGTGGATGAAGCCCCAGGCGGGGAAGACGGTCACGCCGAGCGTGTCGGTGGCTGGATGCCACACGCGCACCGCGCTCCAGTCGTTGCGGCGCGAGACATCGACCACGCGCTGGTTCTGGTGCACTGCCCCGCGCGCCGCACCCGAGGCCCAGTTGGCGTGTGCGACCAGGATCTCGCGCGCGCCGGTCTGGCGCACCACCACCGCGAGATGCCCGTCGGGCAGGCGCCGCGTGGACTTCAGCACCAGCACTGCGCCGGGCTGGGGCTCGGCGCCGCGGCTGTAGCGGCCGGCGGCCGCGCGCCACCAGCCATGCGCGTCGCCCTGGAGCGCGATGCCGGAGAGGGCGCGCGCGAAGGGCACGCAGGAGAGGGGCGCGGAGGCGCGGAAGGTCGCGGGCTCGGCAGGCTCGGGCAGGCGGGGCGCGGCGCAGCCGGCCAGCGCCAGGAGCACGCAGGCGACGAGGAGCGGCGATTGCCGCATCGGGGCCCTCCTTCGAGGGGTACCCTCGCCGACGCGGCCGCGTCGGGGCAAGCGTTGCGGCGATGCCGAAGGCCCCGCCCGGCTCAGACCTTCTCGACCTGGCCGTATTCGAGCTCGACCGGCGTGGCGCGGCCGAAGATCGAGACCGAGACCTTCACCCGGCCCTTCTCCTCGTCCACCTCCTCGACCGTGCCGTTGAAGCTGGTGAACGGCCCGTCGGTGACGCGCACCTGCTCGCCCACCTCGAAGGTGATCGAGGGCCGCGGCTTCTCCACGCCTTCCGCCACCGCCTTGACGATGCGCTCCGCCTCGGCATCGGTGATCGGGCTGGGGCGGCCCTTGCCGCCGAGGAAATTCGTCACCTTCGGCGTGTTCTTCACCAGGTGCCAGGTGTCGTCGGTCATCTCCATGCGCACCAGGACGTAGCCGGGGAAGAACTTGCGCTCCCCCTGCACCTTCTGGCCGCGCTTGACCTCGACCACCTCCTCCATCGGCACCAGCACCTCCTCGAACTTGTCCGCCAGCCCCTTCTGGGCGGCCTGTTCGCGGATCGCCTGGGCGACCTTCTTCTCGAAGCCTGAATAGACGTGGATCACGTACCAGCGCTTGCGGCCCGCGGCCGAGGGCGGTGCCACAGGCCGGACCGGCGCCATCCCTTCGCTTTCCGCTGCTGCCATCGTCATTCCTCCCGCCTCAGGCGCCGAAGCCGAAGATCGCGCGCACGCCGAGACCGATCACCTGGTCCACGACGAAGAAGAAGGCCGCGGCCAGGATCGACAGCACGAACACGAGGCCCGTGGTGATCAGCGTCTCCTTGCGGCTGGGCCAGGTGACCTTGGCCACCTCCTGGCGCACCTGCCGCACATAGGTCGCGGGGTCGATCCTCGCCATCGTGTCCTTCGTTCCGAAACAGGGGCCGGGGCGGCACTGCCGCCGGGGCCGGCACGATCCTACCGCACCCGATGCTGCGGGTGGCAGGGGTGGAGGGTCTCGAACCCCCAACCTCCGGTTTTGGAGACCGGCGCTCTAGCCAATTGAGCTACACCCCTTCCTGCGGCCCGGGCGTCGAGCCGCCACACCAATCCTCGATGCCCGGGCCGTTATAGCACGCGACCCGGGCAGCCGAGTCACTGCACGATCTTGGTGACGACGCCTGCGCCGACGGTGCGTCCGCCCTCGCGGATGGCGAAGCGCAGGCCCTCG
>NZ_VIKA01000229.1 GCF_006704265.1 Elioraea sp. Yellowstone
GCTCGGTGTCGCGCGCACGCGGCGCAGCAGGTCGGGCACCACCGGCACGCGCGCGATCCGGCCGACCGCGCGCGCGAGCAGCACGGCTTGGTTGTAGCGCCGCGCCACCAGCCGCCAGTAGTGCAGCGGCACGGGCACGAGCAGGTCGGCGCCGTCGAGCAGCTCCCGCCCGGCCGCCGCCATCAGCCGGCCGAGCGCAGGCGCGAGCTCCGTGCGGTCGGCGTGCTTGAGGGGCAGGATGACCTCGCGGCTCGCCGCGTCGTAGCGCCAGACCGCGCGTGCCCGACGGAACAGCGGCGGCCGGGCGCGGCAGGCTTCGCACAGCCCCTCCGGCCCCGCTTCGCCCGGATGGGCGAACGGCACGCCACAGCGGGCGCACAGCGGCGCGGTGATGAAGCGGAAGCGCGGGAAGCACTCGACGCACAGCAGGCCGGGCCGATCGACCGGGTTCTCGCAGGCGAGGCAGCGCGGCGGCAGCAGGATGTCGATGGCGCCGCGCGCGAGGCCCGCGCCCAGCCGGGCGAGCCGGCCCTCAGCCGAACGCGGCATCCCCGTCGCGGGCGATCTCGCGCACGAGATCGATCTCCCAGGAGAGATAGGCCCGCATCGCCTCCTCGACGCCGGCGTTGCGGTCGTAGGGGCGCAGATGGACGTCGATGCACGCCTCGTCCGGCGGGTTCGTCCGGTCCCCCTCGAGCGGCAGCCCGGCGGCAGCCCAGCCGGCGGTGCCGCGCTCGAGCACGCCCACGCGCGCAGGCGTGAGTTCCGCCACCTCCGCGACCGCGAGCCGGGCGAGCCGGTTCGCATCCGGCGAGGTCACCGCGACGATCCCGGTCTCCGGCAGGCGGCCGGCGAGCGCGTCGAGCCGGGTGCGCACGCCCCAGAGCGCGCCCGGGATGTGGCCCTCGCGGAACTCGATCGAGCGGGCGAGATCGACCACGCGGAGCCGCCCGGCCTGCCAGGCGGCGTGCGCCTCGCGCAGCGGGATCGTCTCGGCCTCGGGCACCTCGCCCGGCGGCACCCAGGGCCCGGTCGCGGTGAAGTCCTCGGCCGCGCCCTCCAGCACATGGATGTCGCGATGGCCCATCTGCGCCAGCCACTGCGCGGTCATGCGCGCCCGCACGCCGTCATCGTCCACCAGCACCACGCGGGCGTGGCGCACGGCGATCCAGGCGTCGGTCGCCTGCACGAGCTGTCCCCCCGGCGCCGAGCGGGCGAAGGCGAGATGCCCGGCGGCATATTCCGCCGGATCGCGCACGTCGAAGACGTAGAGGGTGCGCGTCGTGTCGCGGCGCCAGGCGTCGAGGGTCGCGCGGTCGATCAGCCCGACCCTGTGCCTGACGCGCAGCGCCTCGGCGCGGGCGAAGGCGGTGTCGGCGTCCGCGGGCCGCCCGTCCGGGTAGCGGGCGGTCGCGCCGCGCGCGCAGGCGAAGCCGGCGAGCTCCCAGCCCATCGTGCCGTTGCGCAGCGCGACCACCTTGTTCGGCACGCCGGCGGAGCGGAGGCTCTCGGCGCCGAGGATCGAGCGCGTCCGCCCGGCGCAGTTCACCACCACCAGCGTCTCCGGGTTCGGCGCGAGCGCGCCGATGCGGTAGGCGAGCTCGCCGCCCGGCACGTTGATCCCCGTGGGGATGCTCATGCGGCGGAACTCGTCGAACGGGCGGGAGTCCAGCACCACCATGTCGGTGCCGGCATCGATCAGCGCCTTCAGTTCCGCCGCATCGACCGAGGGCGTGCCGTAATGGTGCTCGACCCACTCGCCGAACGCCTTGGAGGGCACGTTGACGCCGGTGAACAGCACGTAGCCCGCATCGCGCCACGCGGGCGTGCCGCCGGCCAGCACGGCGACGTTGCCATAGCCCATCGTTTCGAGCTCGGCGGCCGCCTGTTCGGCCAGTCCCCGACCGTCATCGGTGACGACAATGCGCGCGCCGGTGTTCGGCAGCAGCGCGCGCGCGAACAGGGGCAGGCGCGAGCGCGGCAGCGGCGCGGCCCAGAACAGGTGGCCGGTGCCGAACTCGCCCTCCTCGCGCGCATCGACGATCGCGAGCTCCGCCTGCTCGCGGAGCATCGCCTTGAGCGCGTCCGGCGCGACCTTCCTCACCATCTGCGCAACGATCAGCGGTTCGCGGTCGGCGCCATGAAGTTGCGGTTGTACGGCACGGCCGCGCCGGTCGCCGGATCGTAGGCCATGCGGTTGTCGAGCTTCTCGAGCGCAAGCCCGTACATGTGCAGGTGCCGCGTCGGCCGGTCGCCCAGCGTGTGGATCGAGTGGATGTCCTCGGGCATCAGCGCGATCCCGGTGCCGGGCTTCACCACCACCTCGCGCACGAGGTCGAGCCCGCCCTCGCGCTTCGCGTAGACCTTGTTCAGCTCCTCGCCCTCCACCGCCACCACCACGGCCCAGGTGGTGTGGTCGTGCGGCTTCGTCTCGTTGCCCGGGTTCAGCGCGTTGAGGTAGAGGGCGAAGCGCCCGCCCGGGTCCTCCTGCAGCAGGTAGCGGCGCGCGCCCTTCTCGCCCGCGGGCGGCGGAGGGAACTCGGCGGAAGGGAAGAGCTGCTCCCGCGCGGCAAGCGCCTGGAGTTCGGCCATGATCGCGTCGAGGGCGGCGCGGGTCACCCCCTGCTTGGCCTCGATCGCGCGGATGCGCTCCACCGTGGCGGCGACGGCGGCGGTGCGCGCGGCGGCGACGTCCATCTCGTTCATGGCGTGTCTCCCAGGATCAAGGTCCGATCGCGACTCTGCCCCCGTTGGCAGGGCGGGGCAACCGCGCCACATGGGCGCCATGTCCGGCTCGGCCCCCTTCGACCGCCGCGCGCACCGCCTGCGCCGCGACCGCGCCGCCCGGCTGGTCGATGCGGCCGGGCCGCTGCTCGCGCTGGTGGCGGAGCGGCTGCTCGACCGGCTGGACGACACCACGCGCCGCTTCGCCCGCGCGCTCGACCTCGGATCGCGCCACGGCGTGGTCGCGCGCGCCTTGCGCGCGCGCGTGCCGTTCGTGGTCTCGGCCGATCTCTCGCCGCGCATGGCCGCGCGCGCAGGCGCCCCGGCGGTCGCCGCCGACGAGGAATGGCTGCCCTTCGCGCCGGCGAGCTTCGACCTGATCGTCTCGGCGCTCTCGCTGCACTGGGTGAACGACCTGCCCGGCGCGCTGATCCAGGCCCGCCAGGCGCTCGCCCCGGACGGGCTGTTCCTCGCCATCCTGCCCGGCCCGGCGACCCTCGCGCCGCTGCGCGCGGCCTTCCTCGCGGTCGAGGCCGCGCTCGCCGGCGGGGTGACACCCCGGGTCGCTCCCCTGCCCGATCTCCGCGACGCCGCATCCTTGCTCCAGCGCGCGGGCTTCGCCCTGCCGGTCGCCGACACCGAGACCCTCACCGTCAGCTACCCCGATCCCTTCGCCCTGTTCGCCGAGCTGCGCGCCCTCGGCGAGACCAATGCGCTCGCCGAGCGCAGCCGCCGTCCGGCCACGCGTGGCCTGATCGCCGCCCTCGCCGCGCGGCTGCCGCGCGACGCCGAGGGCCGCATCGCGATGCCGCTCGAGCTGATCACGATGACGGGATGGGCGCCGGCGGCGAGCCAGCCCCGGCCGCTCGTGCCCGGCAGGCCCTCCCCGCGGCACGCGCCCGGACTAGGCACCGCAGACCAAGA
>NZ_VIKA01000022.1 GCF_006704265.1 Elioraea sp. Yellowstone
GCCGGCTGGCGCACTCGCTGCGCGCGCGCGCTCGCGAGGGCGATCGCCTCGCGCGCGAGGCCGGCCGGATCGTCGAGAGCCTGCCGGATCCGCTGATCGTGCTCGACGCCGAGGCGCGGCCGACCGTCCTGAACGCGGCGGCACGCGAGATCTTCACGCCGCCGGGCGGACGTGCGCCCGATCTCGGCGCGCTGCTGCGCCACCCGGCGCTGCGCGCAGCGCTCGATCGCGTCGTCGCCAACGGCGCGGCGGAGAGCGTGGCGGTCACGCTGCCCGTGCCGGTGGAGCGCGAGCTGATCGTCCACGCGATCGGGCTCGAGCCGGAGCCGCCGGACCGCGGGCGGATCGTGCTCGTGCTGTCGGACCGCACGCGCGAGCGCCGCATCGAGCAGATGCGCGCCGACTTCGTCGCCAACGCGAACCACGAGCTGCGCACGCCGCTCACGAGCCTGATCGGGTTCATCGAGACGCTGCGCGGCCCTGCGGCCGAGGACCGCGAGGCGCAGGCGCGCTTCCTTGCCATCATGGCCGAGCAGGCGCAGCGGATGAGCCGGCTGATCGACGACATGCTCTCGCTCTCGCGCATCGAGATGACCGAGCATACCCCGCCCAAGGGCAGCGCCGATCTCGCCGTCCTGGCGCGCCGTTCCGCCGAGGCGCTCGAGCCCCGCTTCGCGGCACGGCGGATGCGCATCGAGCTCCAGATCGCCGATGGGGTGCGGCCGATCGTTGCCGACCAGGATCAGATTGCCCAGGTCCTGGCCAATCTGCTGGACAACGCCGCGAAGTACGGCCGCGAAGGCGGACGGGTCGTCATCCGGGTGGCGCCCGCGCCGCCGCACGGGGGGCGGCCGCCGGGGATCACGGTCGCGGTGAGCGACGACGGCCCGGGCATCCCGCGCCAGCACATCCCGCGCCTGACCGAGCGCTTCTACCGTGTCGATGCGGCGCGGTCGCGCGCGATCGGCGGTACCGGGCTCGGGCTCGCGATCGTCAAGCACATCCTCAACCGCCACCGCGGCAGCCTCGAGATCGCGAGCGAGGAGGGCCGGGGCGCGACCTTCACGGTCTGGCTGCCGGCGGCGGAGCCAGAAGCCGGGGCCGCGGCGCGCGGGTGATCAGGGCACGATCGCCTCCTCGGCGCGCCAGAGCCTCTGGCCCAGCGCGGACGCCACCGCAGGATGCGTGATCCGTCCCGCATGCACGTTCAGTCCGGCGAGCAGGTGCCGGTCCTCGGCCATCGCACGGCGCCAGCCCTTTCCGGCGAGCGCCAGCACGAAGGGCAGGGTGGCATTGTTCAGCGCCGCTGCCGAGGTGCGGGCGACCGCGCCCGGCATGTTGGTGACGCAGTAGTGCACGATCCCGTCCACCACGTAGGTCGGCTCGGCATGGGTGGTCGGGCGCGAGGTCTCGAAGCAGCCGCCCTGGTCGATCGCCACGTCCACCATCACCGAGCCGGGTTTCATCCTCGCGACCGTGGCGCGGCTGACGAGCTTGGGCGCCGCCGCGCCGGGCACCAGCACCGCGCCGATCACGAGGTCCGCGCGCAGCACCTCGCGTTCGATCGCGTCCATGGTGGCATAGACGGTCGCCACGCTGCCGCCGAACTCCTGGTCGAGCGCGTCGAGGCGGCGGAGGTTCTTGTCCAGCACCGTGACGCGCGCGCGCATGCCGACCGCGATGCGCGCGGCGTTCGAGCCGACCACGCCGCCGCCGATGATGCAGACGCGGCCCGGCCGCACCCCGGGCACGCCGGAGAGCAGGATGCCGGCGCCGCCGGCCTCCTTCTCGAGACAGCGCGCGCCCACCTGCACCGCCATCCGGCCCGCGACCTCGCTCATCGGCGCGAGCAGGGGCAGCCCGCCGGCCGCGTCGGTGACCGTCTCGTAGGCGATCGCCGTCGCGCCCGAGGCCATCAGCGCCTCGGCCTGCGCGGGATCGGGCGCGAGATGCAGATAGGTGAACAGCACCTGGCCCGGCCGCAGCATGGCGCACTCGGCCGGCTGCGGCTCCTTCACCTTCACCACGAGCTCCGCCGCGGCGAACACCGATTCCGCGTCGGGCAGGATGGTCGCGCCGGCGGCGCGGTAGGCGTCGTCGGTGAAGCCGATCCCGGCGCCCGCGCCCGTCTGCACCACGACCTCGTGGCCGCCGTGCACGAGCTCGCGCACGGACGCAGGCACGAGCCCGACGCGGTACTCGTGCACCTTCACCTCGGTGGGAACCCCGATCTTCACGCGCTGCCTCCGCCTGCCCGCCGCTACTTCTGCACCGGCAGGAAGATGAATACCACGGCGGCGACGAGGCAGATGGCGGCGGCGAGGTAGTTCCAGGTGAGCTGCTCCTTGAGGAACCAGACGGCGAAGGCGGCGAACACCGCCATGGTGATCACCTCCTGCATCACCTTGAGCTGCTGCGCGGTGTAGGCGCCGAAGCCGATGCGGTTGGCCGGCACGGCGAGGCAGTACTCGAAGAAGGCGATGCCCCAGGAGGCGACGATGGCAAGCCCCAGGCTCCAGTGCGGCCGCTTCAGGTGGCCGTACCAGGCGAAGGTCATCAGCACGTTCGAACCGATCAGCAGCAAAGGCGGCAGCACCCAGGCAAGCCACGGTGCAGGCAGCGGGATCATGCGGTCTCTCCGTTCTCGCGCGGCGGGAAGCGGCGCAGCAGGACGAGCATCAGCGCCATGCCGGGCAGTGCGGCGGCGGTGGTCAGGAGGAAGAAGGGCGTCCAGCCCAGGGCCTCGGCGAGATAGCCGCTCGAGGCGCCGAGCGTGCGCAAGGGCACCGCGGCAAGCGAGGAGAGGAGCGCATACTGCGTCGCCGTGAAGGCGGTGCTGGTCAGGCCGGACAGATAGGCGACGAAGGCGGCGTCGGCGAGCCCGTCGGTGGTGTTCTCGACCGCGACCTGCAGCCAGAGCATCGGCACCGACCGGCCGGCCTCGGCGAGCGCGACATACATCAGGTTCGAGAGCATCTGCATCAGGCCGGTCGCGATCAGCGCGCGGCCGACGCCGATGCCGGCGACCAGCACGCCGCCGAGCGTGACGCCCGCGAGGGTCGCGGCCAGGCCGAACACGCCGGAGACGGCGGCGACGTCGAGGCGCGAGAAGCCGAGCGCGCGGTAGAACGGCGCCGTCATCACCCCGGCCAGCGCCTCGCCCAGCTTGAAGAGCGCGACGAAGCCGAGGATCAGCGGCCAGCCGGGTCGCGTCAGCATGTCGCGGAACGGATCCACCACCGCCAGACGCAGCCGCGCCCCCCAGCCCGCCGGCGCCGGGATGGCGCGCGCGCGCAACTCGCGCGCGACGAACAGCGTGGTCGCAAGGCCCACGCCCATCAGCGCGGCGAGGCTGAGGAAGGCCACGCGCCAGCCGGCGTATTCGGCGATCGTGAAGGCGCCCGGGCTGGCGGCGAGCAGGGCGATCCGGTAGCCCCAGACATAGGCGGCGAGGCCGAGCCCCTGCCGGCTCGGCGGCAGCGATTCGATGCGGAACGCGTCGATCGCGATGTCCTGGGTGGCCGAAAGGAAGGCGATCGCGACGGCGACCAGCACGGTGGCGCGCGCATCCCCGGCCGGGTCGGTGAAGGCGAGCGCGGCGATCGCCAGCGCAAGCGCGATCTGCACCGGCGCGAGCCAGCCGCGCCGCCGCCCGAGCGCGGCGAGCGGCGGGCGGGCGTGGTCGAGCACGGGCGCCCAGACGAACTTGAAGGTGTAGGCGAGACCGATCAGCGCCGTCAGGCCGATCTCGCCGAGCGGGACGCCGGCCTCCGCGAACCACTGGCGCAGCGTGAAGCCGGTCAGGGGCAGAGGCAGCCCGGCCGAGAAGCCGAGCAGCAGCAGCGCCGCGAGCGCACGGTCGGGGCGCGGCAACGGCGGAGGGATGCGGCGAAGGCGAGCGCTCACGCGGCGGATCGACGGGCGACGATGGCCATGGGGACGGCGGGCTCCGGCTCTGCGCCCCGTTCATCGCTGCGCGACCAGCCGGGCGGCACGGATGATCGGAACGGGATGGGATGATACCCTCGCCCCGATGGATCGGAAGCGGGGACGGTTCATGACCAGCCGGAGTGATGGCGCGCCTGCCGCGCCTGCCTATGCGCATCGTCGGCGTGACCTGATCGCCGCGGGCGCGAGCGTGCTCACCGCGATGGCGCTCGGCCTGCCGCTCGGCGGCTGCCAGCAGAACCCCGCGCTCGGGCGATCGCAGCTCATCCTCGTCTCCGAGGAGGAGCTCGAGCAGATGTCGAACATGGCCGAGCGGGACATCCGCCGCCGCACCGGCGTGCTGCGCGATCCGGAGCGGCAGCGCCGCCTCGAGCGGCTCGCCGACCGGCTCGGCAGCGTCGAGGACGCACCCCGGCCGCGCCGCGGCTTCCGGCCGGAACTGCTCGATGATCGTTCCGTCAACGCCTTCGTGCTGCCCAACGGATACTCCGGCTACTACGACGGGTTGTGGCGGTTCACCCGCGGCGACGACAGCGAGCTCGGCCTGGTGATGGGCCACGAGATGGGCCATCTCGCCGGCCGTCATGCGCAGGAGCGGGTGAGCCAGCAGCTCGCCCTCTCGATCGGCGCCGTGGTGGTCGGCACCGCCGCCGGCGCCGCCGTCGGCCGCCGCTACTCGCCGGCGATCGGCGCGGCCCTGGGGCTCGGCGTCGCCCTTGGCGGCGCTGCCTTCTCGCGCAGCCACGAGTACGAGGCGGACCGGCTCGGCCTGCTCTATGCCGCGCGCGCCGGATATGATCCGGAGGCCGGACAGCGCTTCTGGGACCGGATGGAGGCCCAGGAGGGTCGAAGCGGCGGGCCGAGCTTCCTCTCCACCCACCCCTCCTACGGCGACCGGCGCGAACGGCTCGCGCGTCTGGTGCGCGAGGATCCCGAGATCGTCGCGGCGCTGCGGGCGAAGGGCCGCGCGTGATTGCGGCCGCGGCCCGGCGTCAGCCGGGCGCCGCCGCCCGGGCGAGCGCGACAACGGCGAGCGTCAGCGGAGATCCGGGGCAGGCTGGTTGAGCGAGCACGCCCATGTCCATCCACGTCATGAGTGGACGTGGATCGGGTTCCTGGAGCGGCGCGGCCGCGCCGGGCGGTTGGCCCGCTTCAGCGCGGCGCCAGCACCATGATCATCTGCCGGTTCTCCATGCGCGGCATCTGCTCGACCTTGGCGATCCCGTCGAGTTCGCCCTTGACGCGCTCGAGCACCTTCATGCCGAGATCGACATGGGCGAGTTCGCGGCCGCGGAAGCGGAGCGTGACCTTCACCTTGTCGCCTTCGCCGATGAAGTTCCGGGCCTGGCGCATCTTCACGTCGTAGTCGTGGTCGTCGATGTTGGGCCGGATCTTGATCTCCTTGATCTCGACGACCTTCTGTTTCTTTCGCGCCTCGTTCTTCTTTTTCTGCTGTTCGTATTTGTACTTGCCGAAGTCGAGGATCTTGCAGACGGGCGGATCGGCGTTGGGGGAGATCTCCACGAGATCCAGCCCCGCCTCCCGGGCGCGCCAGAGCGCCTCGCGGGTCGGCAGGACGCCGATCATCTCCCCCTCGGCGCCGATCAGGCGGACCTGGGGGATGCGGATGTCTTCGTTGACGCGCGGACCCTCGCGGGTCGGCGGCGCCAGGGTGGTCGGACGCGGTGGGATGGCTCGAGCCTCCTCTGCCGTTGTGGACGCGTAGAGAATGGGCCGTTCAGGCGGCGGCTTCAACCGTCGCCGGCGCGCGCAGGTCGGGCGGGCTCGCCTCCTCCGCCAGCGCCTTCACCACCTGGTCGAGCGGCATGATCTGCTGCGCCTCGCCGCCGAGCCGGCGCAGCGCGACCGTGCGCGCCTCCGCCTCCTTGCGGCCGACCACCACGATCACCGGCACGTGCGCGACCGAATGCTCGCGGATCTTGGCCTGGATCTTGGCGTTCGAGAGATCCGCCTCGACCGCGAGCCCGGCGCGCGCAAGCGCGGCCGCGACCTCGCGCGCGTAAGGATCCGCATCCGAGGTGATGGTCGCCACCACCGCCTGAACGGGAGCGAGCCAGAGCGGGAAGCGGCCGGCATACTGCTCGATCAGGATGCCGAGGAACCGCTCGAAGCTGCCGAGGATCGCGCGGTGCAGCATCACCGGCCGGCGGCGCGACCCGTCGGCCGCGACGTAGAGCGCATCGAGCCGTTCGGGCAGCACGAAATCGACCTGCAGCGTGCCGCACTGCCAGTCGCGCCCGATCGCGTCGCGCAGCACGAACTCGAGCTTGGGGCCGTAGAACGCGCCCTCGCCCGGGTTCAGCGTGTAGCCGACCCCGGCCTTTGCGCAGGCCTCCTTCAGCGCCGCCTCGGCCTGGTCCCACACCGCATCGCTGCCGGCGCGCCTGGCCGGCCGGTCGGAGAACTTCACCTGGAAGCTCGCGAAGCCGAAGTCGCGATAGACCGAGGAGAGCAGGTCGACGAAGCGCACCGTCTCGTCGGCGATCTGGTCCTCGGTGCAGAAGATGTGCGCGTCGTCCTGGGTGAAGGCGCGCACGCGCATGATGCCGTGCAGGGCGCCCGAAGGCTCGTAGCGGTGGCAGGAGCCGAACTCGGCCATGCGCAGCGGCAGGTCGCGGTAGGAGCGGATCCGGGTGTTGAAGATCTGCACGTGGCAGGGGCAGTTCATCGGCTTGAGCGCGAGCACGCGCGATGCCTCGTCCTCGTCCTCGACGCTGGCCACGAACATGTTCTCGCGGAACTTCTCCCAGTGGCCGGAGGCCTCCCAGAGCGCGCGGTCGACCAGCTGGGGCGTCCTCACCTCGACATAGCCGGCGGCCTCGAGGCGGCGGCGCATGTAGCTCTCGGCGGTGCGGTAGAGGCGCCAGCCCTTGGGGTGCCAGAACACCGAGCCGACCGCCTCCTCCTGGAGGTGAAAGAGGCCCATCTCCTTGCCGATGCGCCGGTGGTCGCGCCGTTCCGCCTCCGCGAGCTGGTGCAGATAGGCATCGAGCTCCTTGCGGTCGCGCCACGCGGTGCCGTAGATGCGCGAGAGCATCGCGTTGCGATGGTCGCCGCGCCAGTAGGCGCCCGCGACCTTCATCAGCTTGAACGCGTCGCCCACGTGCCCGACGGTCGGCATGTGGGGGCCGCGGCAGAGATCGATCCACTGGCCCTGGCGGTAGAGGGTGATCGTCTCGCCCTGCGGCAGGTCCTGGATGAGCTGCACCTTGTAGGTCTCGCCCTTGGCCCGGAACAGCTCGATCGCCTCGTGGCGGGTGGTGACGATGCGCTCGAAGGCCGCGCCGCGCGCGATGATCTCGCGCATCTTCGCCTCGATCGCAGGGAAGTCCTCGGGCGTGAACGGAGTGTCGCGCGCGAAGTCGTAGTAGAAGCCGTTCTCGATCGGCGGCCCGATCGTCACCTGCGTGCCGGGGAAGAGCTCCTGCACGGCCTCGGCCAGAACGTGCGCGCAGTCGTGGCGGATCAGCTCGAGCGCCTCCGGATCCTTGCGGGTGATCAGGCGCACGCGCGCGTCCCTCTCGATCGGGCGCGAGAGGTCCCACAGCGCGCCGTCCACCTCGATCGCGATCGCCGCCCTGGCGAGGCCGGGTCCGATCGCGGCCGCGATCTCCGTGCCCGTGACGGCGGCGTCGAAGCGGCGCACGGATCCGTCGGGCAGGGTGATGGCGGGCATGGGTGTTCCTCGGCCGTTCTCGGGCAGGGGGCGTCTATGCGGGCCGGGCGGCGGGGGCGTCAAGCGCGGCGGCCGCCGCGATCACCCGGGCGGGCGGCAGATCGCGCAGGTCGGGCACGCGCAGGATGCGCACCTCGCGCCCGCGCGGGGCGCAGAGGGCAGGGTCGCTCGCGGCCGAGAACAGCACCACCGAAGGCGTGCCGAGCGCGGCGATCAGATGCATCGGCCCGGTGTCGTTGCCGATCGCGAGCGCGGCACGGCGGGCGAGCGCGGCGATGTCGCCGATCGTGGTCTGTCCGGTGAGGTCGCGCGCCTCGGGGCAGCCCGTGCGGATCGCGTCGGCCAGCGGCGCCTCGGCCGCGGTGCCGAGGATGACGGGGGTCAGTCCGATGCCGGCCAGCCGCGCGGCGAGCGCGCCGTAGTGTCGTGCCGGCCAGCGCTTGGCCGGCCGATGCGGCGCCGCGCCGGGGATCACGAGCGCGATCCGCCCCGGCAGGGCGAAGCGCGACACGTCGCCGTCGAGCCAGGCAAGGTCCGGGGCGGGAAACGACGTCACGCCAGCGCTCGCGAGCTGTTCGCGCTGGCGGTCCTGGGTGTGCATCGCGTCGCGGCCGGGATTGGCATGCGGGTGCGAGGCCCCGCGCGCGATGCCGCTCCATTCCGGATATGTGCCGAACAGGCGCATCCCGCGGAGCAGGCGCGAGGAGCGCGCCGAGGTCTGCAGGTCGTAGACGCGGCCGTAGCCGCCGCGGGCGAGTCGGCGCGCGAGGGCCGCCTGCGCGGGCAGGTTCCACCAGGGCGGACGATCGTCCGTCAGCACGCGGTCGAACCAGGGCGCCCGGGCCATCAGCGCGGCGAAGGGCGGGGTGGTCAGAAGGTCGATCCGCGCGCCCGCATGGTGCGCGCGGATCGCCGCGAAGGGCCCGAAGGCCTGCACCAGGTCGCCGAGCGCACCATGCTTGATCACCAGGATCGCGGTCATGGCGCGCGCGTCACCGGGGGGCCGGCGGCCCCCCGCAAACGTCCCGTTCAGAGATACTTGAAGTCGAGCCGCCGCATCCGCGCATAGGGCTCGTCCGTCAGCCCGCTCTGCTCCATCAGCGCGGTGCGCGCCTTGATGAAGCTCTCGACGGTCTTCCGCGTCAGCGGATCGCCCGCATCGCGCAGCTCGGCCAGGATCTCGCCGGCGGCCTTGCCGAGCGCGACCGCGATCTCGTCGGGCAGCATCCTCACCTGCACGCCGAACTCGCTCACCAGCCGGCGGAGCGCGGTGATGTTGTTGGCCTCGAAGTCGGCCGCGACCTGGTCGTAGTCGGCCTGGATTGCAACCTCGAGGATGCGCTTCAGGTCGGCCGGCAGCGCGTCGAACTTGCGCTTGTCCACCGAGCACTCGGCGGCGAGGCCGGGCTCGATCACCGAGGGCCAGTAGTAGAACTTCGCCGCCTGGTGGAAGCCGAGCGCGAGATCGGTGACGGGGCCGACGAACTCGGCCGCGTCGAGCGCGCCCGACTGGAGGTTGGGCAGGATCTCGCCCGCGCCGAGATTGACCACCGCCGCGCCGATCCGGCGCCAGCACTCGCCGCCCAGGCCGGGGGTGCGGAACTTGAGCCCGCGGATGTCGGCGACGGTGTTGATCTCCTTGCGGAACCATCCCGCCGCCTGCAGCCCGGTGTCTGCCGCCATGAAGCCCTTGAGGTTGAACTGGGCGTAGATCTCGTCCCAGATCTCCTGTCCGCCCATGTAGCGGATCCAGGCGCGGATCTCCTTCGAGGTCATGCCGAACGGCACGCCGGTGAAGAAGTTCAGGCCGCGGTTGCGGTTCTGCCAGTAGTAGGAGGCGGTGTGCATCATCTCGGCGCCGCCCTGCGTGACCGCGTCGAACACGCCGAGCGGGGGCACGAGCTGGCCGGCGGCGAAGACCTGGATGGTGAACCGCCCGCCCGACATCTCGGCCACGTGGCGTGCGATGCGTTCGGCGCCGACGCCGAGGCCCGGGAAGCCGCGCGGCCAGGACGTCACCATGCGCCACTGCACGCGGCCCTGGGCGATCGCCGGGGTGGCGAGCGTGGTGGCCGCGGCGGCGGCGCCGCCCGCGGCGAAGAGGGTGCGACGCTTCATGCGGAGGAGCCTCCCTGAAGGACTGGCGCGGGCTTGCTGCCCGCCTGCGCCAAGCTTTAGCCGAAGCCCCTGCGGCGCGGAAGCGGCTACCAGGCGCGCCCGGCGAAGCCGACCAGCACCAGCGCGGCCAGCAGCATCTGGGCGAGGTTGATCGCGACCGAGAGCCGATGCAGCCCGACGAAACGCGCCTGCGCGGACGCATCGCCCGCCCGCGCGGCGTCGCGATAGGCGTTGATCCGCGGCATCAGCGCCTGGCGGGCGAAGACGAAGCCGGCCGCCACGATCGCCATCACCCCGGCCGCCTCCCAGGCCAGGGGCACGAGCGCAACGGCGGCGGTCGCGGCCATGCCGGCGCACCAGACGTAGTAGACGGGGAACAGCCGGCGCAGGAACGCCCCGGCCGCCTCGGCACCGAGCGCGCGGAACACGGCCGGCGCGACGACGAAGGCGAAGAACGCCATCCCGCCCAGGAGGAGGGCGGTCGCGAACAGGCCGACCCCGGTGGCGAGGGCCTCCATCGGGCTCAGGCCGCGCGTGCGGCGCCGTGCCCGGCGGCGGTGACGGGTGCGACCCGCGCCACGGTCAGTAGCGGTAGGTCTCGGGCTTGAACGGGCCGGACTGCGGCACGCCGATATACGCGGACTGCTTGGGCGTGAGCTTCGTCAGCTTCGCGCCGAGCTTGGCGAGATGCAGCGCCGCCACCTTCTCGTCCAGCGCCTTGGGCAGCACATAGACCTTCCTCTGGTACTTGCCCGGGTTCGTCCAGAGCTCGATCTGCGCGAGCGTCTGGTTGGAGAACGAGGAGGACATCACGAAGGAGGGGTGGCCGGTGGCGTTGCCGAGATTGACCAGCCGCCCTTCGGACAGGAGGATGATGCGCTTGCCGTCCGGGAACTCGATCTCGTCCACCTGCGGCTTCACGTTGTGCCATTTGAAGTTCCGCAGGGCGGCGACCTGGATCTCGGCATCGAAATGACCGATATTGCAGACGATCGCCCGGTCCTTCATCGCCCGCATGTGCTCGATCGTGATGACGTCGACATTGCCGGTGGCGGTGACGAAGATGTCGGCGCGCGGCGCGGCATCCTCCATTGTCGTCACCTCGTAGCCCTCCATCGCCGCCTGGAGCGCGCAGATCGGATCGACCTCGCTCACCATCACGCGGCAGCCGGCGCTGCGCAGGCTCGCCGCCGAGCCCTTGCCGACATCGCCGAACCCGCAGACCATCGCCACCTTGCCGGCCATCATCACGTCGGTGCCGCGGCGGATGCCGTCCACCAGGCTCTCGCGACAGCCGTAGAGATTGTCGAACTTCGACTTGGTCACGCTGTCGTTGACGTTGATGGCGGGAAACAAGAGCCGCCCCTCCTTCTCCATCTGGTAGAGCCGGTGCACGCCGGTGGTGGTCTCCTCGGAGACGCCGCGGATCGCCTCGGCGAGCCTGGCGAACCAGCCGGGCCGGGTCCTGAGCGTGTCCTTGACCAGCGCGAACAGGACCTCCTCCTCCTCGTTGCCGGCCTGCTCCAGGAACGCCGTGTCGCCGCCTTCCGCGCGCACGCCGAGATGGACGAACAGCGTCATGTCGCCGCCGTCGTCGAGCAGCAGGTTGGGCACCCCGCCGTCGCCCCAGGTGAGCGTGCGGCGCACGTAATCCCAGTATTCGGCGAGCGTCTCGCCCTTCACGGCGAAGACCGGCGTGCCGGAGGCGGCGACCGCGGCCGCGGCATGGTCCTGGGTCGAGAAGATGTTGCAGGACGACCAGCGCACGTCGGCGCCGAGCGCCTTCAGCGTCTCGATCAGCACCGCGGTCTGGATCGTCATGTGCAGGCAGCCGGCGATGCGCGCGCCCTTGAGCGGCTGCTTCGGCCCGTACTCGGCGCGGATCGCCATCAGCCCGGGCATCTCGGTCTCGGCGATCGCGATCTCCTTGCGGCCCCAGTCGGCCAGGGCAAGGTCGCGGACGACGTAGTCGGCGGGGGCGCCGGGCATCGGGCTCTCGGGCATCGGGACGGTCCTTCGCTGGATGCTGCGGCCTAGCACGGGGGGGCGGGGTTTGCCACCGGTGCGGCAGAGATTGCGAATGACTCGCATTCTCGCATGCAGTCTCGTATACCGTGCCGACCCCGACACCCCGAGACCACGGAACGCCCATGCCCCACCGCCTCGTCCTCGCCGCCGCCCTCACCCTGCTGGCCCTGCCCGCTGCCGCCGAGACGGCGTGCTGGATCGACTACGCCGAGTTCGAGAACAACGTGCCGCATCTCGATGTCGGCGCCTGCCCGGACGGCGCTCCGACGCCGGAACGGGGCTTCTGCCGGCTCGGCATCGCCGGCGATGCCGTCACGATCTACGTCTTCGAGTTCAAGGACGGGGCGTCCTGCCTGACCCGTGCCCAGCGTCTCAGCCTGCCGGAGTTCCTCGACCGTTTCGGCGCGACCTATCGCAGGCCCTGACCGGACCGGTGCCGCCGCTGGCGCGGCGTTCCCTGCCATGCCGGCAGGGGGTCAGTCCCGCGCGGTCAGCATCCGATCGACCATGGCCGGCGCGAGGCCGAGATAGGTGGCGGGGTCGCAGTGCGCCGCGACGGCATCCGCGCCGCCGAGCGCCTCGACGACCTCCGGAACCGCGCCCAGTGCCTCGACCAGCGGCACGCCGCGCGCCTGCGCGTCGCGGCACGCCGCGTACACCAGGTCGTGCGCGCGCTGCCGGCCGAGCACGGGGGCGGCCGCCATCATCACCGCCTCGGCGACGATCAGCCCGCGGCTCAGCGCGAGATTCGCGCGCATGCGGTCCGGATGCACCTCGAGCCCCGCCAGCATGAAGCGTGCCTGGGCGAGGCAGCTGGCAGCGAGCAGGAACGCCTCCGGCACGGCAAGCCATTCGAGATGCCACGGCCCCGTGGCGCGCTCGAAGTCCGCGAGCATCGCATCGAGCGCCAGCCCGACCTGCTGGCGCACCGCCCTGGCGGTGGCGAGGATCAGCTCGCAGGAGATCGGGTTGCGCTTCTGCGGCATGGTGGACGAGGCGCCGCGCCCGGGCACGAAGGGCTCCATCACCTCGCCCCCGAACTCGGTCGCCATCATCAGCGCCACGTCGGTCGCGATCTTGGCGAGCGAGCCGGTGACCAGGCCGAGCAGCGCGACCACCTCGGCGATGCCGTCGCGCGCGACATGCCAGGTGATCGGCGGCACGGCGAGGCCGAGCTCGGCGCAGAACGCTTCCTGCACCGCGAAGCCCCGATCGCCGAGCGAGGCGAGCGTGCCGGCCGCGCCCGCGAACTGCCCCATCTCGACGCGCGGGCGGAGCTGGGTCAGCCGTTCCGCGTGGCGATCGAGCATCGACAGCCACACCGCCGCCTTGTAGCCGAAGGTGACGGGCAGCGCCTGCTGGAGGTGCGTGCGCCCCGCCATCGGCGTGCCGCGATGGGCGCGCGCGAGCTCCGCCAGGATGCCGCGCAGCGCCGCGATGTCGGCCGCGACCAGGTCGAGTGCGGCGCGGAGCTGCAGCACGGTCGCGGTGTCCATGATGTCCTGGGTGGTCGCACCCCAGTGGACGTAGCGCCCGGCCGCGCCGGCGGCCTCGGCGAGCTGGTGCACGAGCGGCAGGATGGGATAGCCGACGGTCTCGGTCTCGCGGCGCAGCCGTTCCCAGTCGATGGCGATCGTGCGCGCCGCCGCGTCGATCGCGCGCGCCGCCTCCTCGGGGATCACGCCGAGGCGCGCCTCGGCGCGCGCGAGCGCGGCCTCCACCTCGAGCCAGCGCGCGACCAGGGCGGCGTCGTCGAACACCGCGCGCATCGCCGCCGTGCCGACCATGTCGCGGAAGAGCCTGCTGTCGAACGGGGTCGCGGCCATCGGCGTCAGGCGTCGATCTTCTGCCAGAACGCCGCGACGAGCTCGGCGATGCGCGCGGGATCGGACTGCTCCATCACCGTGCGCGCGAAGCGGGCGCAGTCGTCGATGGCGACCGACCGGACCGCCTGCTTCACGCGCGGCACCGCCCCCGAGGACATCGACAGCGAGCGGATGCCCAGGCCCAGAAGAAGCGGCGTCAGGCGCGGATCGCCCGCGATCTCGCCGCAGACCGAGACGGGCATGCGCATCCTGAGCGCGGCCTCGGTGGCGAACTGCATCAGCCGCAGCACCGCCGGGTGCAGCGGGTCGTAGAGGTGCGCCGCCTCGCTCTCGGCGCGATCGACCGCGAGCGTGTACATCGCGAGGTCGTTGGTGCCGATCGCGAAGAAGTCGGCCTCCAGCGCCAGGCTGTCGGCCGCCAGCGCTGCCCCCGGCGTCTCGATCATGATGCCGAGGGGCGGCAGCGGGTCGGGCAGGTCGAGCCCGCGCCGCTTCAGCCGCCGCGCGACCCGCTCGTAGATCTCGCGCGCCGTGCGCACCTCCGCGGGCGTCGTCACCATCGGCAGCAGCACGCGCACCGGCCCGCGCATCGCCGCGCGCAGGATCGCGGCGAGCTGGGTCTCGAAGAGCTCGGTCTCCTTCAGCAGCAGCCTGAGCCCGCGCACGCCGAGGGCGGGGTTCTCGCCGCCGGAGCCGGGCACCCAGCCATGTGCGATCAGGCTCTCGATCTGCTTCTCGCCGCCCCAGTCGAGCACGCGGACGGTCACCGGATCGCCCTGCATCGCATCGACGATCTGCCCATAGGCCTCGGCCTGGGCGTCCTCGTCGGGCACGTCGTCGCGGTTCATGAACAGGAACTCGGTGCGCAGCAGCCCGATGCCGACCGCGCCCGACTGCGCGATCATCGGCAGCTCGATCGGCAGTTCGAGGTTCGCCTGCAGCTCGACCGGCTCGTCGTCCCTGGTCACCGCGGGCAGGCGGCGCAGCTTGGCGAGACGCTGGTTCTCGCGCGCGAAGGCGGCGACGGCCTTGCGCGCCGCGGCGAGCGTCTCGGCCGAGGGGTTGAGGGTGACGAGCCCGGCCGTGCCGTCCACGATCGCGAGATCGCCCGGCTTCGCGGCATCGGTCAGCCCGGCCGCGCCGAGCACGGCCGGCAGGCCGAGCGCGCGCAGCATGATCGCGGTGTGGCCCTCCATGCCGCCCTCCTCGGCGGCCACCGCGGCGAGCTTGGCCGGCTCGAGCAGGGCCGCGTCGGAGGGGGTGAGCGCCTCGGTGACCAGCACGCTGCCCTGCGGCAGGCCGGCATAGCTGCGCCACGGGGTGCGCGTCAGGTTGCGCACGAGCCGCCGGCCGATCTCGCGCACCTCCTCGGCGCGGCGCTGGCGCCCGGCGCGGTCGTCGTCGCCGGCGAGGAAGAGGGCGGCGATCGCCTCCGCCTCCTCGCCCACCGCGGCCTCGGCATTGATCCTCGCCTCGGCGATGCGCTTGCGCACGCCGCGCGTCAGCCGGGAGTTGCCGAGCATCTGCGCATAGGCGTCGAGCAGCGGGGCGAGCTCGCGATTCGCCTCCTCGGGCAGGATCGAGAGCCGGGCCTTCAGCTTGGCGAGCTGCTTGCGCGACAGCCCCACCGCCTCGTCGAAGCGGGCGATCTCGTGCGGCACCTGGTCGTCGAAGAGGTCGCGCCGCTCGACCTCGACCGGCGCCTGGGCGGCGAGGGCGATGGGCCCGATTCCGATGCCGGGCGAGACCGCGAGGCCGGCCAGCACACGCTCCGGGCCTCCGGGTCCGGCCGTGCCGCGCAGCCGCCGTGTCGGGCGCGGCCTGGCGTCAGTCCTCATCGAAGCCGGCCTCGACTAGGCCGGCCAGTGCGTCGAGCGCCTCGCGCGCGTCCCAGCCTTCGGCCTCGAGCACCACGTCGCAGCCAGGGCCGGCTCCCAGCATCATCAGGCCCATGATCGAGCGCGCCGAGACCGCTTGGCCGTTCCGTCGCACTGTCACGCAGGCGGAGAACTGCTCGGCGAGCTTGACGAACTTGGCGGCGGCGCGCGCATGCAGCCCGCGCTTGTTGCGGATGCAGACGGTACGCGTGAGCACCGGTCCCGACCCGGTGCAGGGCTCGAGCACCGGGAAGGGATCGTCCGGGTCGCGCGGGAGGCGCTCCTCACCGGCTTCATGCGGCCATTCGTTCACGCCGACCTCCCGTGCGGCCCGGCCGGGCGCATCATCGCGACGTCTCCGGCAGCAGCCGGCTGGCCGCGGCGATGTACTTGCGCCCAGCATCCTGGGCGCAGCCGACCGCCTGGCCGAGCGGATGGGTGGAGCGGATCGAGGCGAGCTTGACGAGCATCGGCAGGTTCACCCCGGCGATCACCTCGACGTTCTTGCGG
The DNA here is from genome assembly GCF_006704265.1 of Elioraea sp. Yellowstone. Taxonomy (GTDB): domain Bacteria; phylum Pseudomonadota; class Alphaproteobacteria; order Acetobacterales; family Acetobacteraceae; genus Elioraea. Next base: position 16,005 of record NZ_VIKA01000022.1, read on the forward strand.
TCCATGGTCGAGATGGCGAGGTTGGAGGGGGTGCCGCCGAACATGTCGGTCAGCAGCACCACGCCGTCGCCCGTATCCACCGTGTCGATGCCGCGCAGGATGTCCTGCCGGCGCTTCTCCATGTCGTCCTCCGGCCCGATGCAGACCGTGGCGACGCCCTTCTGGGGACCGACCACGTGCTCCATCGCCAGCCGAAGCTCCTCGGCCAGCCGCCCGTGCGTCACCAGCACCAGACCGATCATCTGAGGACCTTCACCTGACCTCGGCCGCCGCCGCCGCGTCGGGCGGGGGGGCGGGCCTGGACGCACCCGTCTCCGGCGGCGCGGACTTCCAGAGTTCGCGATGGACGACCGTCGCGCGCCATCCCTGCGTGCGCAGATGCGTCGCCATCCTCTCGGCGACCGCGACGGAGCGATGGCGTCCGCCGGTGCAGCCGAAAGCGATGGTGAGATACTTCTTCCCCTCCCGCACGTAGCGGGGCAAGAGGGCATCCAGAAGCCCGGTCATGCGAGCCCAGAATGCCCCGAAATCCGGGTCGGCGGCAACGTAGGCGTCCACCGCGGCGTCCTGGCCGGTGAGCGGCCGCAGCGCGTCGACATAGTGCGGGTTGCGCAGGAAACGCACGTCGAACACGAGATCCGCCTCACGCGGCAACCCGCGCGCGTAGGAGAAGCTGACGACGCCGATGGTGATCGCGCCCTGGTTGTCGCCGCCGAATTGCGCCTCGATCATCGCGCGCAGATCGGCCGGCGCGAGGGCGGAGGTGTCGAGCACGATGTCCGCCGCCGCGCCCAGGGGTTCGAGGAGCGCCCGCTCGCGCGCGATCCCGTCGCTCACGCGGCCCTGGGGGGCGAGCGGGTGGCGCCGGCGCGTCTCGGTGTAGCGGCGCAGCAGCACCTCGTCCTCGGCGATCAGGAAGAACAGCGTGACGTCGAGATCCGCGCGCGCGCGCAGGTCTTCGACCAGGCGTTCGGCGGCGGCGCCGTCGAAGTCGGTGCGGCGCGCGTCGATGCCGATCGCGAGCGGCGCAGCCCCGGCCGGCTCTCCGCCCAGGAGTTCGCCCACCATCCTGAGCGGCGGGTTGTCGATCGCCTCGAAGCCGAGATCCTCGAGGGCGCGCAGCACCGAGGACTTGCCGGCGCCGGAGAGCCCGGTCACCACCACGACCGGGCGGCGCGGCCGGGGATCGGTCGTCATCGGGCGGCCTGGATGTGGTCGCCGAGCGCGCCGCAGCGGCTGGCGGCCCGGCCCTCGAGCACGGCGAGGGCGGCGCGCAGGCGCGCCACCGCCGAGGGAGCGGTCGGGTCGAGCCGGATCACCGGCAGCCGCACGCCGAGCAGGTCCTCGGTCGCGGGTTCGGGCAGCCGGTCGATCGTCGCAGCGGGCGCGAGGTCGGCGAGCAGGCCGAGCCGCGCGGCGACCGCGGCGCCGAGATCGAGGATGCCGAGGCCCCGGATCTCGATCAGCCCGGCGAGCGCGGGCGGGGCGGAGGCGGTCACGGCGCCGTCCGCGGCGACGAGCTCGACCCGGTCGTCGGCAACCAGCTGGAAGCCGGCATCGACGAGACGCAGCGCCAGATCGGATTTGCCGCTTCCGGGCGTGCCGCGCAGCAGCACGCCGAGACCGCTCCACGCGCAGCAGCTTGCATGAACCTGCATCGCACCTCGCGCACCCGTGGCCCGGGGCCTCCTCCGGCCGCGCCGCGGGCGCCGCCAGCATGTTGACCGGATTGTGGCAGGGTTCAAGGGCCGGCCCCCGACCCGCGGCCGGCATGACGAGCGAGGCGGCCCCGATCGCCGGCGGCCTCCCCTCACGCCTCGGGCAGCCGCACCACGAACCGCGCGCCGATGACCGCCCCCTTCTCGTCGCGCCGGTTCTCGGCGACGATCCGCCCGCGCAGCGCCTCGACGATCTGGCGCGAGATCGACAGGCCCAGCCCGGAATGCGTGCCGAACTGCTCCCCCTGCGGCCGCTCCGAGTAGAACCGCTCGAAGATGTGTTCGAGCTTGGCCTCGGGAATGCCGGGCCCCTCGTCCTCGACCGCGACCTCCACCATGCCGCCGGTGCGCCGCCCGATCAGCCGGATCGTCCCGCCCTTCGGGCTGAACGACACCGCATTGCCGATCAGGTTGCGGAACACCTGGACCAGTCGTCCCTCGAGACCGTTCACCGTCAGCCCGGCGGCAGGCGCCTCCAGCACGAGCCGCGGCGCGTCGGGGGTGCGCGTGGTCTCGTGGATGTCGGCGAGCGTCGCCAGGATCGGCGCGATGTCGACGCGTTCGACGGCGACGCGCGAGAGCTCGGCATCCACCCGGCTCGCGTCGGAGATGTCGCTGATCAGCCGATCCAGCCGCTTCACGTCGTCGGCGATCACCGCGAGCAGGCGCTGCTGGCGTTCCGGGTCCTGCACCCGGCGCAGGGTCTCGATCGCGCTGCGGATCGAGGTGAGGGGGTTCTTGATCTCGTGCGCGACGTCGGCGGCGAAGCGTTCGATCGCGTCCATTCGGTTCCAGAGCGCGGTCGCGCTCTCGTCCAGCGCCTGGGCGAGCGCGCCGATCTCGTCGCGCCGCGCCCTGAGCGAGGGCTGCACCGTGCCGCGCCGGCCGCGGCCCTCGCGCATCCGCTCGGCGGCGCGCGCAAGCCTGAGCAGCGGGCGCGCGATCGTGGTGGAGAGGTAGAAGGACAGCGCCACGGTCAGGGCGAGGGCGAGGCCGAAGGCGGCGAGGATCGTCATGCGCACCTGGAACAGGGCCTCGTCCACCTCGCGCGCCTCGCGCGTCAGCAGCACCACCCCGACCGTCTCGCGGTTGCGGATCGCCGGCACCGCGACCGACACCACCAGCCGGCCGTCGGCCGTGCGCCGCACCAGGGGCGCACCCTGTCCCTCCACCGCGGCGGCCAGCAGGGGCCTGATGTCGGGGTTCCATTCGTCGCTCTCGCCGATGACGGGGTAGGACGTCGTGCGGGGCAGGAGCGTCATGACGGCCTCGTAGGCGGCGACGATCGCGGTGGCGAAGGGCCCACGGCGGGGCGGCGGGGGCGGCAGGGGCTCGGTCGTCACCGCCCCGCCCGGTCCGGTGCGCACGCGGCTGTCGGCGACGAGTTCGCCCGCGCGATCGTAGAGCCGCGCCTGGGCGAAGGGTGTCGGCTCGACCAGGCGGCGCAGCAGCGGGCGGGCGAGATCCGGCACCAGCACCGGACGCTGCGGGTCCTCGATCGAGGTCGCGCTCTCGCCGATCGCGCCGGCGAAGACCTGGGCCTGGACGCGCAAGGAGGCGGCCTCGGCGTCGATCAGCCCGTCCTGGTAGGTGTCAAGATAGAGGAGGGCCGCCACCAGCAGGCCGAGCGGCAGCGCATTGACCAGCAGGATCCGCCGCAGCAGCGGCGAGAAGACGAGCTTGCGCAGCCGCCGCGGCGTCCCGCGCGCCGCCCCCTCCGCGGGGCGGGCGCGGCTCAGCGTTCCCGAATCGGGCATTCCGGCACCGCGGCGGAGGTCATTCCTCCTTGTAGCGGTAGCCGATGCCGTAGAGGGTCTCGATCTGCGCGAAGCCGCTGTCGACCGCGCGGAACTTCTTGCGGATGCGCTTCACGTGGCTGTCGATCGTGCGGTCGTCGACGTAGATGTTCTCGCCATAGGCGGCGTCGATCAGCTGGTCGCGGCTCTTGACGATCCCCGGCCGCGCGGCGAGCGCCTTGACCAGCAGGAACTCGGTCACCGTGAGCTGCACCGGCTGGCCCTTCCAGGTGCAGAGATGGCGGTTCTCGTCCAGCGAGAGCGACCCGCGGACCATCACGCCGCCGGGCGGCTGGCCCGAACCCTCGCCGCGCGCGAGCTCGTTGCGGCGCAAGAGCGCGCGGATGCGCTCGATCACGAGGCGCTGGCTGAACGGCTTGGTGATGTAGTCGTCCGCGCCGAGCCTGAGACCCATCAGCTCGTCCACCTCCTCGTCCTTGGAGGTGAGGAAGATCACGGGCAGCGCCGTCTGCTTGCGCAGGCGCTGCAGGAGTTCGAGCCCGTCCATGCGCGGCATCTTGATGTCCAGCACGGCGAGATCGACCGGCTTGGTGGTGAGCCCATGCAACGCGCTCTCGCCGTCCGTATAGGTGCGGACCTGGTATCCCTCGGCCTCGAGCGTCATCGCGAGCGAGGTGAGGATGTTGCGGTCGTCGTCGACCAGGGCGATCGTCTGCGGCATCGGGGCCTCGACCAGTGGCGCGGGCTGGGTGGAGGCCTGGGCGGTCATCGCGGTCTGCATGGCCCCCAGGTTCGCGCGCCATTGTGGCCGATCTCGGACGGAACAGGAACGGATCATGGCACGCGCACCGGACAACGCAGCCCCCCCACCCGAGGTTGCAGCCCGCCGCCTGATCCGGGCTGCGAAGGAGGCGACGCTCGCGACCATGGCGGCAGGCGGCCAGCCCTTCGCCTCGCTGGTCACGCCGGCGACCGCGGGGGACCTTTCGGTGCTGCTCTGGCTCTCGCGGCTCTCCGCGCATACCCGCCATCTCGCAGCCGATCCGCGCTGCGCGCTGCTGTTCGCCGGCGCGGCGCGGGGCCCCAATCCGCAGCGCCGGCCGCGCGTGACGGTGACAGGCCTCGCCCAGCGGCCCGGCCCCGAGGAACGGGCCGCGCTGAAGGCCCGCTGGCTGGCGCGCCACCCCTATGCCGGGCCCTACGCCGAACTCGGCGACTTCGACCTCTGGCGGGTCGTGCCCCAGGAGGCGCTCTATGTCGGCGGGTTCGCGCTGGCGCGGCGGATCGCCGGCACGGCGCTGCGCCCGTCGGCCGAGGCGGTGGCCGCCCTCGCCGGCGCCGAGCCGGGCATCCTCGCCCATGTCAACGCCGACCATGCCGACGCGGTCGACGCCATCGCGCAGGGGCTGCTGCGCCGCCGTGGGACGGGCTGGCGCCTCGTGGCGGTGGACACCGACGGCTGCGACCTCGCGCGCGGGAACCAGGTGGTGCGTCTCGCGTTCTCCTCGCCGGTCGGCGACGCCGGCGGGGTGCGCGAGGCCCTGGTCCTGGCGGCGAGGCACGCCCGGGCACGGCTCAAAAACAAGCGGCTGTCGTGAAAATTTGTCATCTTTTGACCGCGTTCGCGCGCCAGCGTATCCAGGCGCCGATCCTGCCCGGCCGTCCCAGCCCATGAGAAACGACGCGAGGAGACGTTCATGTCCGCGCCTGTCCTCGACATCCCCGGTCTTGCCCCCACCGCGGCGGTGCGCGCCAACCTCTCGGCGCCCGCGCTGATCGAGCTCGCCGTCGCGCGCGGCGAGGGCCGGCTCGCCGCTTCCGGCGCGCTCGTGGTCAACACCGGCCAGCACACCGGTCGCAGCGCGCGCGACAAGTTCGTCGTCGAGGAGCCCTGCGCGCGCGACGAGATCGACTGGGGCGCGGTGAACCAGCCGCTCGCGCCCGAACGCTTCGCCGTCCTGCGCGGCCGCGTCGCCGCCCATCTCGGCGCCCGGCCGCTCTTCGTGCAGGACCTCTTCGCCGGTGCCGATCCCGCGCACCGGCTGCGGGTGCGCGTGATCACCACCGGCGCCTGGCACGCCCTGTTCGCGCGCAACATGTTCATCCGCCCCGCCGCCCGGGAGCGCGCCGGCTTCGTCCCCGACTGGACGATCCTGCACGCGCCCGAGTTCCGCGCCGACCCGGCGATCGACGGCACGCGCAGCGACTGCGCGATCGCGCTCTCCTTCGAACGGCGCGAGGTTGTGATCTGCGGCACCGGCTACGCGGGCGAGATCAAGAAGTCGATCTTCACCGTGATGAACCACGTCCTGCCCGCGCGCGGCGTGCTGCCGATGCACTGTTCGGCCAATGTCGGCGAGGCGGGCGACGTCGCGCTGTTCTTCGGCCTTTCCGGCACCGGCAAGACCACGCTCTCCTCCGATCCCGCGCGCCGGCTGGTCGGCGACGACGAGCACGGCTGGGCCGAGGGCGGCACCTTCAACGTCGAGGGCGGCTGCTACGCCAAGGTGATCCGCCTCGATCCCGAGGCCGAGCCGCAGATCTGGGCCGCGACGCACCGTTTCGGCACCGTGCTCGAGAACGTGGTGATGGACGAGGCGACCGGCGAACTCGACCTTGCCGATGCCCGCTTCACCGAGAACACGCGCGCCTGCTACCCGATCGAGTTCATCTCCGGCGTGCTGCCGGGCGGACGCACGGGCCAGCCGAAGCACGTCTTCATGCTCACCGCGGACGCCTTCGGCGTCCTGCCGCCGATCGCGAAGCTCACGCCGCAGCAGGCGATGTACCACTTCCTCTCCGGCTACACCGCGCGCGTCGCCGGTACCGAGAAGGGGCTCGGCAAGGAGCCGCAAGCGACGTTCTCCGCCTGCTTCGGCGCGCCCTTCCTGACACGCCCCGCCGCGGTGTACGGGCGGATGCTGCAGGACCTCATCGCGCGCCACCGCACCGCCTGCTGGCTCGTCAACACCGGCTGGACCGGCGGCCGGCACGGCGCGGGGCGGCGCATGAGCATCCGCGACACGCGCGCGCTGCTCGCCGCCGCGCTCGACGGCAGCCTCGCGCGCGCCGAGATGCGCACCGATCCGTTCTTCGGCCTCAGCGTGCCGACCGCCTGCCCGGGCATCGATCCGAAGCTGCTCGACCCGCGCGCGACCTGGGCCGACCCGGTCGCCTACGACGCCGCCGCGCGCGACCTCGTCGCCCGCTTCGAGCGGAACTTCGCCGCCTTCGCCGCCGAGGTGGACGACGGCGTGCGCCAGGCCGCGATCCGCGCGGCGGCCTGAACGGCGCTCAGGGCTCCGCCGCCAGGCGGAAGCGCGAGGCCACGAGGGGGTCCGCCAGCGCGGCGGGATCGACGCGCGTGCTGCGCACCTCGACGCGATCGAACCACGGCGCCGCGCCCTGCGCGCGACGCAAGAAGAGCCGATGCAGCGCCGTCGCCAGCGCGGCGCGCGGTGCGCAGCACGGGCAGGCGGCGGCATGGCCCGCACGACCGGGCGCGAGGCGCTCGATCAGAGGGTGCGACCGCGGAACGAGCGCGCTCCACTCCACCACCAGTGCCGTACCGGGCGGCGGGCCGCCGGGCGCGGGGGGGACGATCCTCACAGGGATCCGGTCGTCGGACATTGCGCGAACAGCACCGTGGGGGATGACGGTCATCCCCCCTGCGCGGGGTCGCTCCGGTCAGCGCAAGGCGGCGTTGATCTTCTCCAGCGCCGCCGCCCCTGGGCAGAGCGCGGCATCGTCGAGACGGTTCAGCGGCGTGGCCACCGTGCCGAGGCGCCGATGCAGGTCCTCGGCCTCGGCATTGACGTACAGGAGCCCCGTGACGATCTCGCCCATCGCCCGGTGGCGCGCGAGATAGGTCATCGCCGCCACGCGATCCGTCGGGTCGTGGTCCTCGTGCCGCTTGCGCAGGCGCAGCACCGACCCGTCATGCTGTGTCACCTCGACGAGCTCGCCCGGCGCATAGGACGCCGTGATCTCGCTGCGATCGAAGAACACGTCCAGCCGGTTCACCGCCTCGTTGTGCTCGCGCACATAGTCGTAGCTCTTGGTGCTGCCATCGTGGTTGTTGAATGCCACGCACGGGCTGATGCAGTCGATGAAGGCGACCCCGCCATGCGTGAGCGCGCCCTTGATCAGCGGCACGAGCTGCTCCTTGTCGCCCGAGAAGCTGCGCGCGACATAGGTCGCGCCGAGCTCGATCGCGAGCGCGACGAGGTCGATCGGCTGGTCGGCGTTCACCGTCCCCCGCTTCGCCTTCGAGCCCTTGTCGGAGGTGGCCGAGAACTGGCCCTTGGTCAGGCCGTAGACGCCGTTGTTCTCGACGATGTAGGTCATGTTCACCCCGCGGCGCATCAGATGCATGAACTGGCCGATGCCGATGTTCGCGCTGTCGCCGTCGCCCGAGACGCCGAGATAGACCAGCTCGCGATTGGCGAGGTTGGCGCCCGTCAGCACCGAGGGCATGCGCCCGTGCACCGAGTTGAAGCCGTGGCTCGCGCCGAGGAAGTAGTCCGGCGTCTTCGAGGAACAGCCGATGCCCGAGAGCTTCGCCACGCGGTGCGGCGCGATGCCGAGCTCCCACATCGCCTGGATGATCGCGGCACTGATCGAGTCGTGCCCGCACCCGGCGCAGAGCGTGGAGATCGAGCCCTCGTAGTCGCGCCGCGTGAGGCCGAGCGCGTTGACCGGCAGCTTGGGGTGATGCAGGGCAGGCTTCAGGTAGCTCATGACACGGTCTTCCGCAGCGGCACCACGTCGAGCGAGCGGGCCTGGCGGCCGATCGCGGTGCGGATGAAGCGGGCGGTGATCGGCGTGCCGTCGTAGTGAAGGATCGGCACCAGCCTGGCGGGATCGATCCCGCATTCGGTCGTGATCAGCGTGCGTAGCTGCGCGTCGCGGTTCTGCTCCACCACGAACACCGTCTCGTGCGCCTCGATGAACCGCACCACGTCGTCATGGAACGGGAAGGCGCGCACGCGCAGCGCGTCGAGATGCACCCCGTCCTCCTCGAGTCCGGCCAGCGCCTCGCGCATCGGCGCGGCGGTGCTGCCGTAGTGGATCACGCCGTAGGGGGTGGCGCGGCCGGCCTTGCGCTCCACCGGCCGCGGCACCAGCGACTTCGCCGTCTCGAACTTCCTGAGCAGGCGCTGCATGTTGTCGACATAGGCCGCGCCCTGCTCGGTGTACCGCGCGAAGCGGTCGCGCGAGGTGCCGCGCGTGAAGAACGCGCCCTTCGAGGGATGCGTGCCGGGATAGGTGCGGTAGGGGATGCCGTCGCCGTCCACGTCGAGATAGCGGCCGAAGACCGCGCCCGCCTCCAGCATCTCGGCGGTCATCACCTTGCCGCGGTCCATCCGCCGCGCATCGTCCCAGGCGAAGGGCTCGCACAGCCAGTCGTTCATGCCGATGTCGAGATCGAGCATGACGAAGATCGTGGTCTGCAGCCGGTCGGCGAGGTCGAAGGCGGCTGCGCCGAACTCGAAGCACTCGCGCGGGTCCTCGGGCAGCAGCAGCACGTGCTTGGTGTCGCCATGGCCGGCATAGGCCGCGGCGAGGATGTCGGCCTGCTGCGTGCGCGTCGGCATCCCCGTCGAGGGGCCGGCGCGCTGCACGTCGAAGATCACCGCCGGGACCTCGGCGAAGTAGGAGAGGCCGACGAACTCCTGCATCAGCGAGACGCCTGGCCCAGAGGTCGCGGTGAAGGCGCGCGCGCCGTTCCATCCTGCGCCGATCACGATGCCGATGCTCGCGAGCTCGTCCTCGGCCTGCACGATCGCGTAGCGCTTGCGCCCGTCGGGATCGGTGCGGAAGCGCCGGCAGTGGCGCTCGAAGGCCTCCGCGAGCGAGGTCGAAGGCGTGATCGGGTACCAGGCGCACACGGTCGCCCCGCCATAGAGCGCGCCGAGCGCCGCGGCCGAGTTGCCGTCCACGTAGATGCGGTTGCCCACCGCGTCGGCTGGCTCCAGCCTGAGCCCGATCGGCGGCAGGTTGGCCGCCGCCCAGTCGCGGCCCATGTGGAACGCCTCGCGGTTCGCGCCGGCGAGGCGCTCCTTGCCCTTGTACTGCTCGGCGAGCAGCTGCTCGACCTTCGCCGGATCGATGCCGAGCAGGTGCGAGAGCGCGCCCACGTACATGATGTTCTTGAACAGTTGCCGCTGGCGCGCGTCCGTGTAGCGGGCGTTGCACATCTCGGTCAGCGGCACGCCGAGCACGGTGACATCGTCGCGGAACCTGCTCCTCGGCAGCGTCTTGGTGCTGTCGTAGAGCAGGTAGCCGCCCGGCTCGATCTCGGCGATGTCGCGATCCCAGGTCTGCGGGTTCATTGCCACCGCCATGTCGACCCCGCCGCGCCGCCCGAGATGGCCCGCGCCGCTGACGCGCACCTCGAACCAGGTCGGCAGGCCCTGGATGTTCGAGGGGAAGATGTTGCGCGAGGCGATCGGGATGCCCATGCGCAGGATCGACTTCGCGAACAGCTGGTTGGCCGAGGCCGAACCGGAGCCGTTGACGTTCGCGAACTTGACGACGAAGTCGTTGACGGCCGTCAGCGTCTGCATGCGTGCGCCCCGCTCGCGTAGGTCTTCGCGGTTTCCAGGTAGAACTTCTGCATGTCCCATGCGCCGGTGGGGCAGCGTTCCGCGCACAGGCCGCAGTGCAGGCAGACGTCCTCATCCTTCACCATCACCCGGCCGGTCTTCAAACCGTCGGCGAGGTAGAGATCCTGATCGGGGTTGATCGCCGGCGCCTTCAGCCGCGTGCGCAGCTCGTCCTCGGGGCCGTTCTCGGTGAAGGTGATGCAGTCGGTCGGGCAGATGTCCACGCAGCCGTCGCACTCGATGCAGAGCTTCGCGTCGAACACGGTCTGCACGTCGCAGTTGAGGCAGCGTTCCGCCTCCTTGTAGGCGAGGTCGCGGTCGTAGCCGAGCTCCACCTCGACGCGGATGTCGCGCAGCGCGATCCGCTCCTCGACATGCGGCACCTTGTAGCGGAGGTCGATCGAGACGTCGTTGTCGTAGCTCCACTCGTGGATGCCCATCTTCTGGCTGGACATGCGCACATGCGGGTCGGGCCGCGCGTGCACGTCCTCGCCGCGGCAGAACAGGTCGATCGAGATCGCGACCTCGTGGCCGTGCGCCACCGCCCAGATGATGTTCTTCGGCCCGAACGCCGCGTCGCCGCCGAAGAACACGCTCGGCAGCGTCGATTGCAGCGTCACCGGGTCGAGCTTCGGCAGTCCCCGGCGGTCGAACGCGATCCCGATGTCGCGCTCGATCCAGGGGAAGGCGTTCTCCTGGCCGATCGCCACCAGCACGTCGTCGCACGCGAAGGTCACCTCCGGCTCACCGGTGGGGACGAGGGTGCGCCGCCCCTCGGCGTCGTGCTCGGCCTTCACCTTCTCGAACACCATCCCGGCGAGCCGGCCGTTCTCGTGCAGCACGCGCTTCGGCACCAGCCAGTTGAGGATCGGGATGCCCTCGCGCATCGCGTCCTCCTTCTCCCACGGCGACGCTTTCATCTCCTCGAAGCCGGAGCGGACGATCACCTTCACGTCCTCGCCGCCCAGCCGGCGCGCGGAGCGGCAGCAGTCCATCGCCGTGTTGCCGCCGCCCAGCACCAGCACGCGCCTGCCGATCCGCTCGATGTGGCCGAACGAGACCTTCGCCAGCCACTCGATGCCGATATGGATGTTCGCTGCGGCCTCCTTGCGCCCGGGCACGTCGAGATCGCGGCCGCGCGGCGCGCCGCAGCCGACGAACACCGCGTCGTAGCCTTCAGCGAGCAACGCCTTCAGGCTCTGCACGCGATGATTGTAGTGCGTGACCACGCCGCCGCGCCCGGTGATGTAGCCCACCTCCTCCTCAATCACGCTCTCGGGCAGGCGGAAGCGCGGGATCTGGGTCCACATGAACCCCCCGCCCTTGGCCTCGGAATCGTAGATGTGGACCTCGTAGCCGATGAGGGCGAGATCGCGCGCCACCGTCAGGCTTGCCGGGCCGGCGCCGACGCAGGCGATGCGCTTGCCGTTCTTCAGTGCCGGCACGGGCGGCATCCGGCGCAGCACCTCGTCCTTGTTGTCGGCGGCCACGCGCTTCAGCCGGCAGATCGCCACCGGCTCCGCCTCCACCCGGCCGCGGCGGCAGGCCGGCTCGCAGGGGCGGTCGCAGGTCCGCCCGAGGATGCCGGGGAAGACGTTGGAGTGCCAGTTGATCATGTAGGCGTCGGTGTAGCGCCCCGCCGCGATCAGCCGGATGTATTCCGGCACGGGGGTATGCGCCGGGCACGCCCACTGGCAGTCCACCACCTTGTGGAAGTGGGTGGGGGTGTTGAGGTCGGTCGGCTTCAAGCGCTTCCTCCGCGCCCCGCGACGGTTGCGCCGCGAAGGCCTTATCGCGTTCCGCAGGGATCATCATGGGGGCAGACCGGCGCGGCGACAACCGCGCGCGGCTCCGTCGCACCAGCACCGGACGGCGAGGGGCCGTCCGGCGCAAGGGGGCCTGCCGGCGGGCTCCCTTCCGCGCATCGGCGGATGGCCGCAGACTGGCCTGACACAGTGGGAGAGGGAGCGCCGACGTGGCCATCGTCCACCGCACGCAGAACTGGACCATCACCAAGCCGCACGCGACCGGCCGCAAGGGCATGGTCGTCGCGCAGGCGCGCACGGCGGCCGAGGCCGGCGTCGCCATGCTCGAGGCGGGGGGCAGCGCGGCGGATGCCGCGGTCGCCACGGCCTTCGCCCTCGCCGCGGTCGAGCCCTGGAACTCCGGGCTGGGCGGGATCGGCTTCGCGCTCGTCCATCCCGCGGGAGAGGCGGCCAGGGTGGTGGATTTCGGTCCGGTCTCGCCGCGCCGCCTCGATCCTCGCCTGTTCCCGATCGTCAGCGGCCATTCCGAACACCTGTTCGCCTGGCCGAACGTGCAGGACGAGCGCAACGTGCACGGCCCGCTCTCGGTGGTGATCCCCTCGGCGGTGGCCGGCTATGCCGAACTCCACCGGCGCTGGGGCCGGCTGCCGCTCAAGGAGGTGCTCGCCCCGGCGATCGCGCTCGCCAGGGCCGGGCTGCCGGCCGACTGGGTCACCGCCCTGAAACTTGCCTCCGCCGCGCGCGACCTGCGCCGCTATGCCGAGAGCGCGCGCCTCTACCTGCCGGAGGGCCTGCCGCCGGCGCCGCCCTATGTCGGTCCGCCGAAGCGGCTCGTGCTCGGCAACCTGCCGGCGACCCTCGAGCGCCTGGCCGAGGCGGGGCCCGAGGACTTCTATCGCGGCGAGATCGCCGCAGCGATCGCGGCCGACATGGCGGAGCACGGCGGCGTGCTGGATGCCGCCGATCTCGCCGGCTGTGCCGCGCGCCTGACCGAGCCGAGCCTCTCCCCCTGGCGCGACCGGGTGATCCAGGGCGCGGGCGGGCTCACCGCGGCGCCGACCATGCAGCGCGTGCTCGACCACCTCGCCGGCGCGCGCTTCGGCCGCACCCCGGACGCCGCCTTCTTCGCCGCCTTCGCCGCCGCGATGCAGCGCGCCTATGGCGAACGCCTCGCCGGCCTCGGCGACACCACCGGCGCGAATCCGCGCGCGGCCGAGGCCTGCACGACGCACCTGACCGCCGTGGATGGCGACGGGACGATGGTGTCGATGACGACGACGCTCCTCTCCTCCATGGGCAGCCGGATGGTGCTGCCGCGCACCGGCATCCTGATGAACAACGGCGTGTTCTGGTTCGATCCGCGCCCCGGCCGGCCGAACAGCATCGGCCCGGCGAAGCGCCCGCTCTGCAACATGAGCCCGGTGATCGTGACGAAGGACGGCCGGGCGGAGATCGCCGCCGGCGCCTCCGGCGGGCGGCGCATCCTCGCCGCCGTGCTGCAGATGCTGCTGTTCGTGCTCGAGTTCGGCATGGATCCGGTGGCGGCCGCGCATCATCCGCGCATCGACGTCAGCGGCGAGACCGGTGTCGCGGCCGATCCGCGCCTGCCGGCCGACGTGCTGGCGGTGCTGCGCGAAGAGTTCGGCGCCACGGAGGTCGAGCACACGGTGATGCCGGTGAACTACGCCTGTCCGAACCTGATCGCGATCGCGCCGGACGGCACGCGCACCGGCATCAGCGATGTGGCCAGTCCGTGGAGCGCCGCGGTCGCCCAGGCCTGACCGGCCGTCCGGGAGGGGTGGCGTCAGCGCCCCTTGGGCGTCAGCCCCGCCTGTTCGGCGCACCAGCGCGCCACCTCTTCGTGTGTGCCGAACCACACGCCCGGCTTCGCCTTCATGTAGGCGACCAGCCGGTCGAGCAGCGGCAGGCGCGAGCGGTGGCCGATCACGTGCGGATGCATGGTGAGGAGGAACATGCCGCCCTCCTCGTAGGCGCCGTCGAACTCGGCGCGGAAGATCTCCTCCACCGCGGAGGGCGGCGTGTAGGGGCGCAGCGCCGAGAACCGAACCATGTTGAAGTAGACCGCATCGTCGCGGATCCACTCGGGCGGCAGCTCGACGATCCCCGTCGGCTCGCCGTCGGCGACCAGCTCGTAGGCGTCGTCGTCCGCCATCAGGCTGGAGTCGTAGAGCAGGCCGAGCTCGCGGATGATCGACAGGGTCGCGGTCGAGAAGTCCCACGAGGCGGTGCGCATGCCGACGGGCCGACGGCCGGCGATCCTCTCCAGCGTGTCGGCGGCGCGGAAGGTGAGGTCGCGCTCCGCCGCGGCGGGCAGGGTGGTGTTCGCCTCGTGGATCCAGGAGTGGATGCCGATCTCGTGGCCTTCGCCGGCGACCGCGCGCACCTCGTCGGGATAGAGCAGCGCCGAGACCGCCGGATAGAAGAAGGTGGCGCGCACGCCGTGCCGGTCGAGCAGGCGGCGGATGCGCGGGATCGCCTGGCGGCTGCCGTACTGGCCCTGGCTGATGCGCATCGGGCTCTCGTCAGCGTCGCGCAGCGGGATCGTGTCGTGATCGGCGTCGAAGGAGAGCGTGACGCAGCAGCGCGCCCCGCCGGGCCACGCGGCGGGGCGGAGCGACCGGCCGGCGCGCGCGCGGCCGACGATGCCGCGCCACACCTCCTCGGGCCACTGCCAGGGCTGGCCGTGCTTGCGCGTCGTCTCGGTCTCGGGCATCGCTCGCCTCCTCGTGTCGCACCCGCGCGACGATGTCCCGTTGCCGGCGCGCCCGCAAGCCGCCACCGTGCGACGCGCCTTGCGGAGAAACGACACGCATGACCGATCTCGCCACCCTGTCCGCCGCCGCGCTGGTCGCAGGCTATGCGCGCGGGGCGTTCTCGCCGCGCGAGGTGATCCGCGCCTGCCTCGAACGCATCGCCCGCCACGAGCCGCTGCTCAACGCGATGGTGCTGGTGGACGAGGCGGGTGCCGAGCGTGCCGCGGCGGAGAGCGAGCGGCGCTGGCTCGCCGGCCGCCCGCTCGGCCCGCTCGACGGCGTGCCGGCGACGGTCAAGGATCTGATCGATCTCGCAGGCTTCCCCACCCGGCGTGGCAGCCGCGTCACCGATCCCGCGCCGGTCACGCACGATGCGCCATCGGTGGTCGGGCTGAAGTCGGCCGGCGCGGTGATCCTCGGCAAGACCACGACGACGGAGTTCGGCTGGAAGTCGCCCGGCGACTGCCCGCTGAACGGGGTCACGCGCAATCCGTGGAACACGGCGGCCACGCCGGGCGGATCCTCGTCGGGCGCGGGCGCGGCCTGCGCGGCGGGGTACGGGCCGTTGCATGTCGGCACCGATGCCGGCGGGTCGATCCGCATTCCCGCCGCCTGGTGCGGCATCGTCGGGCTGAAGCCGAGCTTCGGCCGGGTGCCGCAATGGCCGCTCGGCGCCTTCGCCACCGTCGCGGTGGCCGGGCCGATGACGCGCAGCGTGGCGGACGCGGCCCTGATGCTGGGGGCGATGGCCCGCTTCGACTGGCGCGACCCCTTCGCGCTGCCCGATCCCCCCGCGGACTGGCCCGGACGCATCGAGCCGGAGGTCGCCGGGCTGCGCATCGCCGTGGTGCGTCGGCTCGGCTTCGCCCCGCCGGCCGACGCGGCCGCCTGGGCCGCGGTCGAACGCGCTGCCGCCGCGCTCGACGAACGCGGCGCGATCGTCGAGGAGGCGGATCCCGATCTGCCCGACACGCGCGCGGTGTTCGTGCAGGTGTGGTCGAACGCGCTCGCCCGCCTGGTCGACGCGCTGCCCGAGGAGAAGCGCGCGCTGCTCGATCCGGGGCTCGCGGCGCTGGCGCAGCGCGCCCAGCCGATCTCGGCGCGCGCGTATCTCGCCGTGCAGGCCGCGACGATCGAGACCGCGCACGGCATGGCACGGTTCCACCGCCGGTTCGATGCGCTGCTGTGTCCGGCCGTGCCGCAGGCCGCGCTGCCGGCGGACGCGCCGCTGATCGCCCCGGAGGAGGATCTCTGGCAGCGCTGGGCGCCCTGGACCTTCGCCTTCAACCTCTCGCGCCAGCCGGCGATGACGGTGCCGACGGGTCTCGATGCCGATGGCCTGCCGCGCGCGGTGCAGGTCGCCGCGCCGCTCTACGCCGATGCGCTCGCGCTGCGCGTCGCCGCTGCGATCGAGGCCGCGCTCGGCCCGCCGCCGCTGGCGCCGTGCTAGGGCAGATCGCATGCGGTTGGGATCGGCCGCAGGCGTGAACATGCTCGCAAGGACAGGCTGGAGCGGTTTCCACTCATGCGGAGACCGCTCCAAGCCCCTTCAAGGGATCGCCGCAGTCTCGCAGCACCACCGGTTCGATCGCTCCGGACCGTGCCGCGACCCGGCCGATCACCGCCGCGCAGCCATATCCGGCCGCGCGCAGTGCGGCGACGCAGGACTCGGCGCTGTCGGCCGGCACGCCGGCCAGAAGCCCGCCCGCCGTCTGCGGATCGAACAGCAGCGGATAGAGCGGCAGCACCTCCGCCGCGGCGAGTTCGCGCACCGCCCGGCGCAGACGGAGGTTCTGCGGCTGCAGCGAGGAGAACACCCGGCGCGCCACCATCTCGCGCGCACCCTCGAGCACGGGGATGCGCTCGATCACGAGATGCGCATCGACACCGCTCGCACGCGTCATCTCAAGCAGATGGCCGAGCAGGCCGAAGCCGGTGACGTCGGTCATGGCGGTGGCGCCATGTGCGGCGAGGAGCGCCGCCGCGCGGCGGTTCGAGACGCACATCTGCGCGATCGCCGCCTCGACCCAGCGCGCGCGTGCGACCCCGCGCATCTGGCCGGCGAGCAGTGCGCCGGTGCCGATCGGCTTGGTGAGCACCAGCGCATCACCCGGCCGGAGCCCGCCCTTGCGCAGCATGCGGTCGCGCGCGACCAGTCCGTTCACCGCGAAGCCGAGCGCGAGTTCCGCGCCCTCGCTCGTGTGCCCGCCCACCAGCGCGCAAGCGGCCTCGCGCAGCACCGCGTTCGCGCCCGCCATCATCGCCGCGAGATCCGCCTCGACCTTCGCCTCGCGCCCATAGGGCAGGGTCGCGATCGCAAGCGCCGTATGCGGCTCGGCCCCCATGGCGTAGAGGTCGCCGAGCGCGTGGTTGGCGGCGATCATGCCGAAGCGGAACGGATCGTCGATGATGGCGCGGAAATGGTCGACCGAGTGCACCGCAAGGCGCGGGCCGCCCGTGTCCACCACCGCGGCGTCGTCCGGCGCGTCGAGCCCGACCAGCACATCCGGGTTCGGTGCCGGCTCGAGCGCCTCGAGGACGCGCGCGAGCACGGTCGGGCCGATCTTGGCGCCGCAGCCGCCGCAGCGCATCGCGATCGCCGGGATCTCCCGCAGCGCCTCGGTGTCGGCGAGCGGTAGGGCAGGACCGGCGGCGCGCTCCGCCATCTCGGGCAGGTCGTTGAAGCGGCGCATGAAGCGGCGGTCGATCCTGTCCTTCCAGCGCCATACCCAGGCGCCCGCGACGGTGATGCCGTTGCGTGTGGCGATCGCATAGGGCTCGCCGGTCCCGACGATGGAGAGCGCGTCGCGCTGCGGACGGTAGCGGCGCAGCCGGCCACCGGCGAGCGCGGCACGGATGTTGTCCGCCAGCACCGGCCCCGCGCGCACCGAATAGACGCCCGAGCGCGGGATCGATGCGGGGTCGAAGGCGATCGTGTCGCCGGCGGCGAAGACGTCCTCGCGGCCGATCGCGCGCAAGGTCGCGTCGACGCGGAGGAAGCCGCGCGCATCGACCGCCAGCCCCGTCTCGGCGATCCAGCGCGCGGGCGCGGCCTCGGTGGTCCAGAGGATCTCGTCGGCGGCGAGACGCGTACCGCCCTCCCCGAGCACCACCGCGCCGGCCTCGACCGCCGTGACGTCCATGCCCTCGTGCACGGCGATGCGCCGGGCGGACAGAACGGAGGCAAAACGCCTTCGGAACGCGCCGGGGAACCGCGGCAGGAGTCCGTCGATCCCGGTGACCAGGGTGAAGCGCAGCGCCGCATCGTCGCCGCCGGCCGCGGCGAGCTCGCGTCGCAGCCGGCGCTCGACCGAGAGCAGCAGTTCCACCCCGCCCGCGCCGCCGCCCACCAGCAGCACGTGGCGCGACCGTCCGGCCAGCACGCGCGCCTTCAGCGCCGCGAAGCGCGCGAGGAACCCGTCGATCGGCTTGACCGGGATCGCGTGCGCCTCCGCGCCCGGCACGTCTCCGGTATTGGGCCGCGAGCCGATGTTGATGGAGAGCAGGTCGTAGGGCACGGGCGGGCGGTGCCGGCAGAGCACGTGCCGGCGTGCGAGGTCGAGCCCGACCACCTCGTCGGGATAGAGCCGCGCGGCGGCGAAGCGCGCGAGCGGTCCGGTGTCGATATGCGCCTCGTCGAACGCGTAGTGGCCCGCGATCAGGCCGGGCAGCATCCCGGAATAGGGCGTGTGCAGCTCGCGCGTGATCAGGGTGAGGCGTACGCCCTCGAGCGGGCGCATGCCGAAGCGGCGCAGCACCTGGACGTGCGCATGGCCTGCGCCGACCAGCACGACATCCTTGACGACAGGCCCCGTCGCCCCGCGCATCACCGTGCCTCCGTCTGCAGGTCGGCGGACGGCAGCCCGGCTGGCCGTCGATCCCGCGCCGCCGCCCCCGCCTGCGCGAGCGCGCCTCGATTGCCCCGTCCTCGCGGCGGGCAGGCGCACGCCCGCCGAGAATGCCCGACACGGGTCGATCGCGCACCGCGATTCTCGTGGCGGCAGGGCGGTGATGCCGATCGCCGCCGCCCTCGTCCCTCCGCTTCGCCGCACCCGCCTTGCGTGGGAGCCGGAGCGACGGCCGGCAGCGTGCCAGGTGCAGTTCCGACCCGTGGCAACCCGCTCGGGGTTTCCTGGTGCGCATGTTCACCCGATCGGGCGCGTCCGGCGGATCGGAATGGTCGCTAGGACACCTCGAAAAACCCGCTGATCGGGCGCTGCTGAGGGGCTGTTGATGGCGCCGTTGAATGCGGACCGGCCGTTT
>NZ_VIKA01000230.1 GCF_006704265.1 Elioraea sp. Yellowstone
ACCGCCGGCTCCGCCGGCAGCGGCTCGACCAGCACGACATCGCCGACCGACACCACCTCCGTGGCCGCGCGCGGCGCCGGGCCGAGGCGGTTCTCGGGCAGGGCCGGGCGCGCCCAGGCCATCTCGGCGAGCGGCATGGTCATGATGCGCGGGCGCGGCGGCAGGTTCGGCCGCTCGGGCCGCTCCAGCCAGCCCACGCGGGCGGACTGCGCGGTGACCTCGAGCACCACTGCCTGGCGCCACTCGGGCAGCAGGCCGGGCGGGCGCGGCAGGGCGGCCAGCGCCTCGGTCCAGCCGGCGGCGAGCTGCGCGGCCGGCAGCTCGATCTTCGCGACCGGCCCGCGCCAGCCGCCGCGGCGCCGGTCGTAGTCGATCTGGCCCTCGCGCAGCGCGCGGTCGGCGAGCTGCTGCAGCCGCGGATCCAGGCTCGTGCGCACCGTCAGCCCGCCCTGGGTGGTGGCCTCCTCGCCGAACCGCTCGATCAGCTGCCGGCGCACCTCCTCGGCGAAGTACTCGGCCGGCACGCGCTCGGCGAAACGGCCGGGCCGCACCTGGATCGGCGTCGCCTTTGCCGCCTCCACCGCGGCGCGATCCAGCACGCCGTCCTCGGCCATGCGCTCGAGCACCCAGTCGCGCCGGCTCTTCGCCGCCTCGGGGTGGCGGAACGGGTTGTAGTTGTTCGGCGCCTTGGGCAGCGCGGCCAGATAGGCGGCCTCCGCCGGGGTGAGCTCCTCCAGCGCCTTGCCGAAATAGGTCATCGCCGCCGCGCCGACGCCATAGGCGCCCTGGCCGAGGAAGATCTCGTTCAGGTAGAGCTCGAGGATCCGCTCCTTCGGCATGGCCTGCTCGATGCGCATCGCGAGGATCGCCTCACGCAGCTTGCGCTCGATCGAGACCTCGTTGCCCAGCAGCATGTTCTTCGCCACCTGCTGGGTGATCGTCGAGGCGCCGACCGGCCGGCGCCCCTGGCCGAGCTGCTGGAGGTTGGTGATCGCGGCGCGCAGGATCGCGATCGCATCGACGCCCGGATGGGTCCAGAAGTTCTGGTCCTCGGCGGAGACGAAGGCGTCCTGCACGAGTTTCGGGATCGAGTCGATCGGCACGAAGATGCGCCGCTCCGCCGCGAGCTCGGCGAGCAGGCGCGAATCGCCCGCATAGACGCGGCTCATCACCGGCGGCTCGTAGTCCTTGAGCGCCGCGTGGTCGGGCAGGCCGCGGCCGTAGTGGTGCCAGGCATAGGCGGCGGCACCGGCGGCGCCGAGCGCGCCGATGAAGGCGAGCCCGGCCAGCGCCCTGACCACGCGCCGCAACCGCGAGCGGCGGCGCCTGGGGCGCTTCGGGGCAGGCGCGTCGTCGGGCGCGGCCGGGCGGGGCGGCGCGGCATCCCCCTCCGGCGCCGAGCCCTGCCACCGGCGCGGCCGGAACGCGAGCGGTTCGTCAGCCTTCATGATCGGGGCGGCTTATCATGGACGGTCCCCCTGCGTCACGGCGGACGCGACGCCGCCAGGGCCGCGGCGGGACCCGCTCACCCGGACGTCATCCCCGCTCAGCCCGCCGTCAGCACCGGCGAGGCCTCGTCGAGATAGCGATGCACCGCCTCGGCCATGGCCACGGCGAGCTTGCGCCGGTGCGCAGCCTGGCGCAGCAGCGCCTCGTCGGCGCGACTGGAGAGGAACCCCATCTCCACCAGCACCGAGGGAACGTCGGGCGCCTTCAGCACGACGAAGCCGGCGAAGCGGTGGCTGTTGGGCAGCATGACGACGGACTGGCGGAGCGAGGCCACGGCGTGGCGCGCCATGCGCGCGCTGCCGTTCAGGGTCTCGCGACGGACCAGCGCGATCAGGATGCGCGCGACCTCGGGTGTCACGCCCTCGAAGGCCGGGCCGGCGAAGCGGTCGGCGCGGTTCTCGTTGCGCGCGACCCGCTCGGCGAGCGGGTCCGAGGCGCGCTCGGCCAGCGTGTAGACGCTCGCGCCGCGCACCGAGGCGTCGTCCAGCGCGTCCGCGTGGATCGACAGGAACAACGCGGCGTTGCGGCTCTGCGCGAAGCGCACGCGTTCGGCGAGCGGGACGAACACGTCGCGCGTGCGCGTCAGCGCCACGCGGCAGCGCCCTTCGCCCTCCAGCACACGGCGCAGCTCCAGCGCGGCGGCAAGCGCGATGCGCTTCTCCTGGGTGCCCGAGGCGCCGATCGCCCCCGGGTCGCGGCCGCCATGGCCGGGGTCGAGCACGACCAGAGGCAGCCGGGGCGGGCGCGGCGGCTCCGCCCGGGCCTCGGCCTCCGATGCCGCGGCCTGGCCCAGGAACACCGCGCGCGGCGCCGGTGCGATCTCCACCACGAGCGTGGTCCCGGAGGCATCCATCGCGGCACGCCGCACCGCGACCGGGACCTCGAGGTCGAGCACCACGCGCGTCACGCCAGGGCGGTTGAGCGCGGCGCGGATGCGCCGCACCGGGCCGAGGCCCGGCGGCGGCGTGCCGGCACGCCAGGGCGCTCCCTCGAGGTCGATCACCACGCGTGGCGGGTTGTCGAGGGTGAACAGCCGGAACCCGACCGGCTCGCCGACCACGAGCGCGAGGCGCACACCTCCCTCCTCCTCGGCGAGGGAGGCCGCGGCGATCGCGCGCGCCGCGAGCGGCCGGGCCAACGCCGGCAGGAGCAGGGCGGCCGTGGTGGCGATGACGGCGCGGCGTCCGGGGCCCCGGCGCGGGAAGGACCCGGTGCCGCGCGCCGCTGCAGCCGGTGGCCGTGACGTCATGGCGGTCCCTCACGACAGGCCGGTGAAGCCAATAATGCATCAAAACCAGCCCGGTTGCCACCCGTTCCTGAGATCACGCGACAACAAATCCGGCCTTGTGGCGGGCGGCCGCATGCGCCATTGTGCGAACCGCCCGTGCGGATCGACCGTCGCGCGATTCGTCCCGTCCTCCGCCGTCGTTTCGGGGATCCCGGGGCGGCGCGCCGCCATCCGCGAGGCTCGCGCCTGCCACGCCGCCCTCGAGGCCGCCGGTGCCCGCGCGGGCCCTCGCGCCAGGATGGCCCCTGCCCGCCGAGCGCAGAAGCCATCGGGCGCCGTCGCGCCCGTCGGGACGGAACACATGACCGGACGCGACCGTCGCGCCCATCGCCAGACCCGAAACGCCGCGTTCCCCGGTGGCGCCCCGCAATCCCAGATCCGCCGCGCGAGCCCCGGCGCCGTCGCGGCGTGGAGACCTGCCGTCCATGACCAAGCGCATGCTGATCGATGCGACGCACCCGGAGGAGACCCGGGTCGTCGTGCTCGACGGAAACCGGCTTGAGGAGTTCGACGTCGAGACGTCCACCAAGCGGACGCTCAAGGGCAACATCTATCTCGCCAAGGTGGTGAGGGTCGAACCCTCGCTCCAGGCCGCATTCGTCGACTACGGCGGCAACCGGCACGGCTTCCTCGCCTTCAGCGAGATCCACCCCGACTACTACCAGATCCCGGTCGCCGACCGGCAGCGGCTCCTGGAGATGGCCGCGGCCGAGGCCGAGGAGGAGGCGGCGCGCGAGCACGCCGAGGGGGAGGCCGCCGCCGAGCAGGCCACCGGCGGCGAGCCGCCCCCCGACGCCGCCATCGCGCCCGGCGACGCGACTGTGGAAC
>NZ_VIKA01000231.1 GCF_006704265.1 Elioraea sp. Yellowstone
TGCTGGCCGCGCGCGGCCGTCCCGGCCCAGCGCTGGCACTGGGCGCGACGATCGCCGTCGCGCTCGGGCTCGCGTTCGCGCTGGTGCTGGCGCTCGCCGACCCGGACGGCATGCCGCGCACGCTCGCCCGCTTTCTCGAGGGCACGCTGGGCGCAGGTGCCGTCCGGCCCGCGCTCTGGGGCGAGGCGTGGCGGCTGGCGACCCCGCTCGGCCTCGGCACCGCGGGCTTCGCCCCGGCGGCCGGCCTCGGCGACCTGCGCGGCTGGCATCCGCACAATCTCGGGCTGGAGGCGCTGGCCGAAGGCGGCGTGCCGGCAGCGACCCTGCTCTGCGGGATCGTGCTCGCCTGCGCCGCCGCGCTCGTCCGCCGCGCGCGCGAGGTGCCGCCCGCGCAGCTCGGTGCCACCGTGGGCTTCGCCTGCGTCGCCCTCGCCCAGGCCGCGACCTCGACCGATCTCGGCAACCGCATGGCATGGCTCTGGGTCGGGGTGACGGCCGGGCTCGCCGTGCGCGCGCTGCCGCGCCGGCACACCGAGGCAGCGCCCGCATGACGGGGCTCTATGCCCGCGCGGGCAAGCGCGCGCTCGACCTTGCGGCCGCCGCGCTGCTGCTGGTCGTGCTCGCCCCGGTGGTCGCCGCGCTCGCGCTCGCCACGCGCATCGCGCTCGGCCCGGGCGTGCTGTTCCGCCAGCCTCGGCTCGGGCTCGGCGCGCGCCCCTTCACGCTCGTGAAGTTCCGCTCGATGCGCGCCGGCCCCGGTGGCGACGCGGAGCGGCTCACCCGCTACGGCGTCTGGCTCAGGCGCACCTCGCTCGACGAACTGCCGAGCCTGGTCAACGTGCTGCGCGGCGAGATGAGCCTGGTCGGTCCGCGCCCCCTGCTCGTCGAGGATGCCGGCCATCTGCTGCGTCTCTGCCCGGAGCGCTTCGCGGTCCGCCCCGGCCTGACCGGGCCGGTGCAGGTGGGCGGGCGCAACGCGCTGCCCTGGACCGCGCGGCTGGCGCTGGATGCGGCCTACGCGCGCGAGGTCTCGTTCCGGCGCGACCTCGCATTGCTGCTCGCGACACCAGCCGCGGTGCTGCGCGGCGATGGCGTCGCCTCGCCCGGCCACGCCGCCGGCGCGCCGCTCGCCGGGGAGACTGCGCCGTGAACCGCCTGCCTGCCGAACCCCATCCGTTCGACGCGCAGGCAGGACACCCGCCGATCCTGCTCTCCCCGCCCGAGCTCGCCGGCGCGGAGTTCCGCGGCGTGATCGAGGCGCTGGCGAGCAACTGGGTGGCGCCCGTCGGCCCGCTGATCGGCCGGTTCGAGGCCGCCCTCGCGGCGGCCACCGGGTTCCGCCACGCGGTCGCGACCAGCTCCTGCACGGCGGCGCTGCATCTCGCCTGCCGGCTGCTTGGCGTCGGCCCCGGCGACGAGGTCTGGGCCCCCACACTCACCTTCATCGCCTCGGTCGCGCCGGCGCTGCAACAGGGCGCGACGCCGGTGTTCCTCGACGTCGATCCCGCCACCTGGACGCTCGATGCCGGGCTGCTGGCGGAGGCGCTCGATGCGGCCGCGCGGGCCGGCCGGCTGCCGAGGCTCGTCGTCCCGACCGACCTCTACGGCCATCCGGCCGACCTCGCCGCGATCCTGGCGGCCTGCGCCCGCCACGGCGTCGCCGTGCTGTCCGACGGCGCGGCCTCGCTGGGCTCGGCCGCGCGCGGCCGCCACGCGGGACGGGATGCGGCGGCGGCCTGCGTCAGCTTCAACGGCAACAAGATCGTCACCACCGGCGGCGGCGGCGCGCTGCTCAGCGACGACGCCCGCCTCGCGGACGCGGCGCGCCATCTCGCCACCCAGGCGCGCGATCCCGCGCCGCACTACGAGCACACGACCTGGGGCTACAACTACGCGCTCTCCAACGTGCTCGCCGGAATCGGGCTCGGCCAGATGTCCGATCTCGACCGGCGGGTCGCCCGCCGCCGCGCGATCTTCGCCCGCTACCGCGACGCGCTCGGCGCGCTTCCCGGCATCGGTTTCCAGCAGGAGGCGCCCTGGGCGCGCAGCAACCGCTGGCTCACCGCGGTCACGGTCGACCCCGCGCGGTTCGGCGCCACCGCCGAGGAGATCGGGCTCGCGCTCGCCGCGGCGGGGATCGAGACCCGCCCGGTCTGGAAGCCGATGCATCTCCAGCCGGTCTTCGCCGGGGCGCGCGCGATCGGCGGCGCGGTCGCGGCGGCGCTGTTCGCGCGCGGGCTCTGCCTGCCCTCGGGCTCGGGTCTCGCCCCGGAGGCGCAGGACCGCGTGATCGCCGCGATCGCCGCGCTGCACCGGAGGGTGGCGTGAGGATCCTCTACCTGCACCAGCACTACTCGACGCCTGCGGGGGCGCTGCCGGGCCGCAGCCACGCCTTCGCCGCCGCCCTCGCCGCGCGCGGCCACGCGGTGACGCTGTTCTGCGGCCGCCACGAGGGGGCGGAGATCGGCACCGACGCGGCGTTCCGCCGCGGCGTGCGCAGCGCGGAGGTGGCGGGTTTCCGCGTGGTCCAGCGCGACATCCCCTATGCCCAGGCGATGGACGCGCGTGCGCGCGGCCGCGCCTTCCTCGCCTATGCCGCCGCCGCGACGCGGCAGGCCGTGCGCGGCCGCTGGGATCTCGTCATCGCCTCCTCCACGCCGCTGACCGTGGCGCTGCCGATGATCGCGGCGAAGCGACTGGGCGGGGCGCGCACGCTGTTCGAGGTGCGCGACCGCTGGCCCGAGCTGCCCGCGGCGATGGGGATGGCGTCGCGGCCCACCATCACGGCGATGGCGCGGCTCGAACGCGCGGCACTGGCGGCCGCCGACGCGGTGGTCGCGCTCGCGCCGGGGGTGGCCGAGGCCCTCGGCGCGGCCTGCGGCGATCCGGCCCGCGTCGCCTTCATCCCCAATGGCTGCGACCGCGCCCTGTTCGCCGACGCCGCGCCGGAACGCCCGGTGCCCGCCCCCGAGGGCGGCATCCTCGCCGTCTATGCCGGCGCGCACGGCCGCGCCAACGGTCTCGGCCAGCTCCTGGATGTCGCCTGGGTGCTCCAGTCGTGGCGCGAGCGGCGCGTGCGGCTGGTGCTGATCGGGGAAGGCGCTGAGAAGCCGGCACTGATCGCCCGCGCGACCGCCGAGGGGCTGGACAACGTGACGTTCCTCGAGGCGATGCCGCGCGCCCGGCTTGCCGCCGTGCTGAAGGGCGCCGACGTCGCGCTGCACTGCCTCGCCCCGGTGCCGGCCTTCGCCGAGGGGACGAGTCCCAACAAGGTGTTCGAGGCGCTCGCCGCCGGGCTGCCGGTGCTCACCAACTGCCCGGGCTGGCTCGGCCGCGAACTCGAGCGCGCGGACGCGGGCGCGGCCTTTCCGCCCGGCCACCCTGCCCCCTTCGCGGAAGCGCTCGCGGCGCTCGCCGCGGCGCCCGAACGCCGCGCCGCGATGGC
>NZ_VIKA01000232.1 GCF_006704265.1 Elioraea sp. Yellowstone
CGCCGCGCCGGCCCGCGAGCGGCTTGCCCTTCTCGGCCAGCAGGCGCACCGCCGCCTCCAGCCCGATCTCCTCCATCGTCACGCCCCTGGGCAGGGTCGCGACCGTGGTGCCGTGCTGGACATAGGGGCCAAACCGTCCCTTGCGCACCGTCACCGCGCCGCCCTTGGGGTGCTCGCCGAGGGCGCGCACCGAATCGAGCTTCTTCGCCAGCAGCACGACCGCGCGGTTCAGCCCGACCGCGAGCACGTCGTCGTCCTTGTCGAGGCTGGCATAGACCGGACCCATCCTGACATAGGGTCCGAACTGGCCCAGCCCGGCGTAGATGGGCTCTTGCCGCTCGGGGTGGATGCCGACCAGGCGGGGCAGGGACAGCCAGCCGAGCGCCTGCTCGAGCGTCACCGTGGCCGGGTCGATCCCCTTGGGCAGCGAGGCGCGCTTGGGCTTGGGCGCGGTGTCCTTCGCCTTGTCGCGGCCCCGTTTCGGCTTCGGCGCATCCGGGTCCGGCGGGGGCGGCTCGCCGAGCTGGACGTAGAACCCGTAAGGGCCCTGGCGCAGGGTGACCGGCTCGCCCGTCTCGGGGTGGTGGCCGAGCAGCCGCTCCTCCCCCTCGCCCTCGGCCGTGGTGAGGTTCCGCGTGTAGCGGCATTCCGGGTAGTTCGAGCAGCCGATGAAGGCGCCGGTGTTGCCGCCGATGCGCAGGCCCAGCCGGCCGGTGCCGCAGCGCGGGCAGGCGCGGGGATCGCTGCCATCGCCGCGGTCGGGGAAGAAGTGTGGGCCGAGGTCGCGATCCAGCGCCTCGACCACGTCGCTGATGCGCAGCTCCTTGGTCTCCTCCACGGCGGCGACGAACTCGCGCCAGAAGTCGCGCATCACGGCGCGCCACTCGGCCCGGCCGCCGGAGATGTCGTCGAGCTTCTCCTCGAGCCCCGCGGTGAAGTCGTAGGCGACGTAGTGCTCGAAGAAGCCGGTGAGGAAGGCGGTGACGATGCGGCCGCGATCCTCGGGGATGAAGCGGCGGTTCTCGAGCCGGACATAGGCGCGGTCCTGCAGGACCTGCAGGATCGAGGCGTAGGTCGAGGGCCGGCCGATCCCCAGCTCCTCGAGCTTCTTGACCAGGCTCGCCTCGGAGTAGCGGGGCGGCGGCTGGGTGAAGTGCTGTTCGGGGCGGGCCTCGGCGAGCGTCGGCCGCTCGCCCTCGGCGATCGCGGGCAGGATGCGGCCGTCCTCGTCCTCGGCCGGATCGTCGCGGTCCTCGCGGTACAGCTTGAGGAATCCGTCGAACACCAGGACGGAGCCCGTTGCGCGGAAAACAATCTTGTGGTCCTCGGATTCGATCTCGACCGTGGTCTGGTCGAGCTCGGCCGCGGCCATCTGCGAGGCGGCGGCGCGCTTCCAGATCAGCTCGTAGAGACGGCGCTGATCCTCGGAGAGCGCGTGGGCGACGTCCTCGGGCCGGAGCGCGATGTCGGTGGGGCGGATCGCCTCATGGGCTTCCTGGGCGTTCTTGGCGCGCGAGGCGTAGCGGCGCGGCTCGGCCGGCAGGTAGTCCGGCCCGTAGGACGCGCCGAGGTGCTGGCGGATCGCGGCGATCGCCTCCTCGGCCATCTGCACGCCGTCGGTCCGCATGTAGGTGATGAGGCCGACGGTCTCGCCCCGGATCTCCACGCCCTCGTAGAGCTGCTGGGCGGTGCGCATGGTGCGCGTGGCGCCGAAGCCGAGCTTGCGGGACGCCTCCTGCTGGAGGGTGGAGGTGGTGAAGGGCGGCGGCGGGTTGCGCCGGACGCGCTTCCTCTCGACCGAGGCGATCCGATAGCGCGCCGATTCCGCGGCGTTCTTCGCGGCCTGGGCGGAGGCGGCGTCGGCGAGGTCGAACTGGCCGAGCCTCTTCCCCTCCAGCACCGTCAGCTTCGCCGTGAACGGCGCGCCGGCCGCGCTCAGGAACGCGCCCTCGACGGTCCAGTACTCGCGCGGGCGGAACGCCTCGATCTCGGCCTCGCGCTCGCAGATCAGGCGCAGCGCGACGCTCTGCACCCGCCCGGCGCTGCGCGCGCCGGGCAGCTTGCGCCAGAGCACGGGCGAGAGGGTGAAGCCGAACAGGTAGTCGAGCGCGCGGCGGGCGAGATAGGCCTCGATCAGGTTGCGGTCGAGGTCGCGCGGGGTCGCGAGCGCGCGCTTCACGGCGGAGCGGGTGATCTCGTTGAAGACGATGCGCTTGACGGCGACACCCTTGAGCGCGCGCCTGTCCTCGAGCATCTCCTTGACGTGCCAGGAGATCGCCTCGCCCTCGCGGTCGGGGTCGGTGGCGAGGTAGAGGGTCTTGGCCCCCTTCAGCGCCGCGGCGATCGCGCGCACCTGCCTCTCGCCGCGGTCGTCCGGCGCCCAGTCCATGGCGAAGTCCTGCTCGGGCCGCACCGAGCCGTCCTTCGCCGGCAGGTCGCGCACATGCCCGTAGGACGCGACCACGGTGTAGTCCCGGCCGAGATAGCCGTTGATGGTCTTGGCCTTGGCGGGCGATTCGACGACGACGACGTCCATCCAGGATTCCCGACGGCCCCCGGGACGGGCCGCTACCGGCTGGCGAGCGCCACCCGGTTCCCCGGCAGCCGCTCGATCCGCCCCTCGAGGTCGAGCTCGAGCAGGGCGGCCGAGACGGCGGGGGCGGAACATGGGCAGCGGCGGATCAGCTCGTCAACCGTCACCGGCGCGGGGGAGAGCAGGGTGGCGAGCGCGGCGAGCGCGGCGGCGACCTCGTCGCCGGGCGGTTCGGGCGGGTCGGTCATCTCATCGTGAGGCTCCCGCGCCGGCTCGTCGTCGGCCTCGGCGGCGAGCGCGAGGGCGAGGCGGAGCGGCTCCGCCGGCGGGCCCGCAGGCAGATGGGCGAGGATGTCCTCGGCGCTCTCGACCAGGTGGGCGCCCTGGCGGATCAGGTCGTTCGCGCCGCGCGCGCGCGG
Source organism: Elioraea sp. Yellowstone (assembly GCF_006704265.1). Classification (GTDB taxonomy): domain Bacteria; phylum Pseudomonadota; class Alphaproteobacteria; order Acetobacterales; family Acetobacteraceae; genus Elioraea. The sequence continues at coordinate 2,953 of NZ_VIKA01000232.1, forward strand.
GTCGAGCGGGCTGCCGGGCACGGCGAAGAGCTCGCGCCCGGCCTCGAGCGCGAGGCGGGCGGTGATCAGGCTGCCGGACCTGGGGGCCGCCTCCACCACCACCACGCCGAGCGCAAGCCCGGCGATGATCCGGTTGCGACGCGGGAACAGCCTGGGCAGGGCCGCCGTGCCGAGCGGCGCCTCGGCGACCACGGCGCCCGTTGCGCCGATGCGCGCCTGGAGGTCTGCGTGCTCGGGCGGGTAGGGGCGGTCGAGCCCGGTCGCCACCGCCGCCACCGTGACGCCACAGGCGAGCGCGCCCTGATGCGCGGCCGCGTCGATGCCGCGCGCGAGGCCGGAGACCACGACGATCCCCGCCTCGGCC
>NZ_VIKA01000233.1 GCF_006704265.1 Elioraea sp. Yellowstone
TCGCAGCGGCGCTGGCCGAGGAGCGCGATCCGGAGGCCGTGCCGCGGCGGATCGCCGCCCTGCCCGGCCCCCTGCGCGCGGCGCTCGATCGGCTCAGCCTCGCCGATGCCCCGCTCGGCGGCCTGCGCGTCTGCGCCATCCTGGTGCACGGCACCGCCGATCCGGTGATCCCCTGGACGGAGAGCGTGCGGCTCGCACGGGCATTGCCGCGCGCGCGTCTGCATCTCGTTCCGGAACTCGACCATGTCGACCCGCGCGGCCTCGCCTTCGCCGGCCGGCTCGCGCTCCTCCAGGCGGCCGAGGACCTGCTCGCCGCGCGCGACGGCGCCGATCCCTGCGGCGCGCGCTGACCCTCACGCCCGCGTGAGGCCGCGATTGACTTGCCTCGACCCCAGGCCACTATCCTCGGCGTTGAGGAACGGATCAGCTTGGGCCCCCGTTCAGGGCACCGGGCCGCAGAACGACAAGAACGGTCATCCCGCCACCCCGTTGTCCGAAAGGATCGCCTGCAATGAACGTCAAGTCTCCCGCCTCGCCCTCCGCGCCGCAGCTCACCCGGCAGCGCCCAACGCGCGACGAGGCGGAAGCGGCGGTGCGCACGCTGCTGCTCTGGGCCGGCGACGATCCCGACCGCGAGGGGCTGATCGACACGCCCGCGCGCGTGGTGCGCTCCTTCCGGGAGTTCTTCTGCGGCTACGAGACGGACCCCGAGGAGCTGCTCGCGCGCACCTTCGAGGAGACGGACGGCTACGACGAGATGGTGCTGCTGCGCGACATCCGCCTCGAGAGCTACTGCGAGCACCACATGGTGCCGATCATCGGCCGGGCGCATGTCGCCTATCTGCCGCACAAGCGGGTGGTCGGCATCAGCAAGCTCGCGCGCGTGGTCGAGGCCTACGCCAAGCGGCTGCAGATCCAGGAGAAGCTGACCGCGCAAATCGCCAACACGATCGACACGGTGCTCCAGCCCAAGGGTGTGGCGGTGGTGATCGAGGCGGCGCACCAGTGCATGACTACACGCGGCGTCCACAAGCCCGGGGTGTCGATGGTGACGAGCCGCATGCTCGGCGCGTTCCGCGACGATCCGACCACCCGGCGCGAGTTCCTGGCGATGATCAGCATGGGCGGGACCTCCGCCCGCATCGGCGACGAGGCCTAGTCGCGGCCGCCGGGGGCGGGGGGGCGGCCGGGGCCCGCTCCGACCTGTCGCAAGCGGCTCCGAGGGGCCTGATACCCGGCCGACAAAGGTTCGACCTTTGCCGGCCGGGCATCAGGCCTTAGTTTTGCGCACGGCCGCCCCTTGAGCCCCGCGCGCCATACCCTCCGCACAAAGGTCAAACCCTTGTGCTCCGGGTATGACGCGCCTCAACACGCGATCGGGCGCGTCCGCCTGATCGGGCTCAGCGGCTGTCCGCCGTGCCGCCCTGGGCGCGCATCCACGCCTCCACCAGCGCCGAGCCGGGCGCCTCGCGCTGGACGGTCTCGTCCAGGGCCACGGCGAGCGCGCCGAGGGCGAAGAGGGCGAACAGCAGGGGCGGAATCAGGCGCAGCATCTCGGCTCTCGTCTCGCGGCGCATGCTCGGCCCCGCGCATTGCAGAATGGTTTCTCCGGCCGCCGTCGTGTCATGCATCGGGCGGAACCGTGACCATCATGCAGCGCGGGCAGGGCGGGCGTCAGTGAGCGGCGTCACGCCGAGGGCGCTGTGCGACGGCGCGATCTGGGCCATTCTCCCCGGCCATGGAGACGATCGCGTTCATCACCGAGGCCGTGCCGCCCTACGGCGTCGCGCAGCAGGTCCATCCCCGCGTGCGCCGGATCGTGGCGCGCAATCCCGGGCCCTTCACCTATCACGGCACCAACACCTGGATCGTCGGCGCCGGCCGCGTCGCCGTGATCGATCCGGGGCCGGACGATCCGGCGCATCGCCGCGCCCTGCTCGAGGCGCTGCGGGGCGAGACCGTGACGCACATCCTAGTCACGCACGGGCATCAGGACCACGCGCCGGGCGCCGCGCCGCTCGCGGCGGCGACCGGCGCGACGGTGATGGGCCGGGGCCATCCGCAGGCCGGGCGGACGGTCGGCATCGCCACCGGCCACCCTCCCTTCCTGCCAGACGAGACGCTGGGCGAGGGGGACACGATCGCGGGCGAGGGCTGGCGTCTGTCGGTGCTGTTCACGCCCGGCCATGCCTCGGACCACCTCTGCTTCGTGCTGGAGGGCGAGGGGATCCTGTTCAGCGGCGACCACGTGATGCCCTGGTCGACCTCGATGGTGGCGCCGCCGGACGGCGACATGGCAGCCTACATGGCCAATCTGCGCCGGATGCTGGAGCGCCCCGAGGGCACCTTCCTTGCCGGCCACGGCCCGCCGATCGTTGCGCCGCGGCCCCATGTCGCCGCCCTCCTGCGCCACCGTGAACAGCGCGAGGCGGGCATCCTGGAGGCGCTCGCCGCCGGGGCGGCGACCGTCGAGGAGGTCGTCGCGCACCAGTATCCCGGCCTCGCCGAGCCGCTCCGCCCGGCTGCGGCCAGGACCGTGCGCGCGCACCTGATCAAGCTCAAGGCCGAGGGCCGGCTTCCCGGCGCCGCACCGGCGCTATAGCGGCGGCACGCGGACCAGGCTCGCGCCAAGCTCGCGCCAGAGCGGCGCGCGGCGTGCGGCGCGCGCCGCCGGCGCAGCGCGGAGCCAGTCCGCCACCTCGCGCAGCACCACGCGCTGCGGCAGGGCGAGGTCGAGCGTCTCGGCCTCCGCGAGCGGGATCCAGCGCAGGAACCCGAGCTCGCCGTTCCCGCCGAGCTCCCCCGAGACGCGCTCGGCCGGGGCGAGCAGGAAACGCGCATCGAAGCGGATCGGGCTGAAGGCAGGTGTGACCAGCCGGCAGAGCGGCACCAGCGCATCCCCCGCGGGCAGCACGCCGCCGGCGCTGAACTCGGCCCAGCCGCGCCCGCGCGGCAGGCGCGCCCCGGGCGGGGCCGGGGCGGCAAGCCGGAGCCCGGTCTCCTCGAAGGTCTCGCGGATCGCGGCGGCGGCGAGCGCGGCGGCGCGCGGGCCGAAGGAGTCCGCGAGCGCGGACGGCGGCGGCGCGGCGAAGGGAACGCGGTGGTCCGCGGCCTCGACCCGCCCGCCGGGGAAGACGAGCCGGTTGGGCATGAAGCGGTGCCCGCCGCTGCGCACGCCCATCAGCACCGCCGGACCGTCGCCGGTCCGGCGCAGCAGCACC
>NZ_VIKA01000234.1 GCF_006704265.1 Elioraea sp. Yellowstone
CCCTCGCTGCCCAAACCTTCGGACCGACAGCGAATCAGCACATCACGCCACAGGCAAGCCGTTTCGCAGAGGTCTCCAGAGAAATCAGGCGCTCAGGCCGTAATGCATTGAACTGATTGAATCTCATCGCCGCATTCGGCCGCGTTCAACGGCATTGGACCGCATTCGCCGGATGACGACTCCGTTACGGCGGCGGACGTATTGCGGAGTTGAAAAACGTCGCCTCGCCAGCAATGTGGCAGCGCTCACCGCTCCGTTCACCGGTGGGCATGTCTCAATTGATGCGTTCGACGCGAACGGTGACCGGACCGGGCCGATCGAAAATCGAAACGTCACCAGTCACTCGGCCGAGTATGATGATCCCGGGCTGAGGGACACGGCCGTCGCGGTAATAGATCACGAAGTGATTAGAGCTCCAGAGTCCCAGCGTGCCGGTCGAGAAATCGAGCTGGCGCTCGACTGCGGGCAAAGGCGAAGGCAGATTGCCGGTCTTTTCTTGACGGAGGTGGTCACGCATGTCGATCGTAAGCGGCAACATCTGGAGGAGCGATCGGGTCGCGTCGTTTTCGACCAGCTCGGCAGTGACCTTGCCCCAGTCAGAGGAAATCAGAATCCGCTCTTGTGCCATGGCAAGTCCAGATGAACCCAGGGCGAGAACGGCGGCACCCAACAACGATTTCAGCATCTGACGACCTCTCCGTTTCTCCGATATCTGCCGATGGGCCCGCCTGTACAGGCAGGCCCATCGCGCAGCTCTTACGCAACGAGGTGCTGATTGAAGAAGCTGGTCAACTTGTCGAACGGGATCACGTCCACGCGGTCGTACAGATCGATGTGGTTGGCGCCCGGGATGATCATGAGTTCCTTCGGCTCCGCCGCGGCCTCGTAGGCAGTTTCGCTGAAGTACCGCGAGTGGGCCTTTTCGCCGTGGATCAACAGGATCGGGCGCGGCGAAATTTCCCTGATGTAGGTCAGGATCGGCATGTTCATGAACGACAGCGGCGTGGTCTGCGTCCAAGAGTTGCCTGAGTTGACCGCGCGCGCATGGTAGCCGCGCGGCGTCCTGTAATAATCGTGATAGTCGACAAGCAACTGTGCCTCACCGCCCTTCAGTTCGTTGTAGGGCGGCTGGTAAGCCGGGGTTCCGTTCGCGGCGTCTTCCCAACGCTGTCGGCTCAGTTGCTCCAGCGTTTGCGTGCGCTGTTCGAGGGTCACGCTGTCGTCGTAGCCCTTGGACATGACGCGCGTCATGTCGTACATGGTGCTGGTGGCGACGGCCTTGACGCGCTTGTCCACGGCGGCAGCATTCAAGGCAAAACCGCCCCAGCCGCAAATGCCGATGATGCCGATCCGCTCGCGGTCGACGGAGGCGTGCAGGCCGAGAAAATCCACCGCGGCGCTGAAATCCTCGGTATTGATGTCCGGCGAGGCGACATTGCGGGGCTCACCGCCGCTCTCCCCGGTGAAGGACGCATCGAAAGCCAGCGTGACGAAGCCACGCTCCGCCATGGTCTGCGCATACAGACCCGACGACTGTTCCTTGACGGCGCCGAACGGACCGCCGACGGCAAGCGCCGGCAGGCGCACGGTGGCACGGTCCTTCGGCAGATACAGATCGCCCGCCAGGGTGATGCCGTAGCGGTTCTCGAAGATGACCTTCTGATGATCGACGTTTCTGCTCCTGGGGAACACCTTGTCCCATTCCGTTGTCATGCTCTGAGCCTCTGACTTGGAAACATTGAAAAGCGACGCCGCACCGAGCGCGGCGACACCGGTGCCGGCCAGCTTCAGGAGGTTGCGGCGACCGGCATCCAGGCCAGGCTGCCGTTCGACTGCGCTTTCAGCTCCATTCTGCTTGTTCATGTTGGAATCTCCATCGACAGTTGGGGCAGTGCCGATCGTCACGGGGGATCACGCCCAGCGCGCGCTTCGCCTGCGCGGCACGCGCGCATCGACCTGCATGGCCGGGATTTAGGTGCATGCCTCGCGGGCGACTAGCCGCTATAATCCGCAAGGACCTATAAGCGGAGCTGATAAATGCAGCGCGGGACTCTGGACGACCTCCGAGCCCTCGTCGCGGTGGCACAGGAGCGAAGCTTCACCAAGGCGGCGGCCAAGCTCGGCGTCTCGCAGTCGGCGCTGAGCCAGACCATCGGCGAACTTGAAGCGCGGCTGGGCGTGCGGCTTCTCACCCGCACGACGCGCAGCGTCTCGCCGACGGCGGCCGGCGAGCGCCTGCTTCAAACCGCGGCGCCGCGCTTGGAGGAGATTGAGGCCGAGCTTGCCGCGATCAGAGAACTTCGCGAGAAGCCAGCCGGGACAATTCGGATCACATCCACCGAATATGCAGCCGACGTGATCCTCCTGCCGAAGCTTGCGAAGCTCCTGCCGAAGTATCCCGACATCAAGGTTGAAATCATCATCGACTATGGACTGACCGATATCGCCGCACAAGGCTATGACGCCGGCGTGCGCAGCGGCGAGCAAGTGGCAAAGGGCATGATCGCGGTGCGTATCGGGCCGGACATGCGCATGGCGGTCGTGGGGGCTCCATCGTACTTCAAGACACGGCCGGAACCGAAGAAACCGCAGGACCTGATCCATCACAACTGCATCACGCTTCGCCTGCCCCATGGCGGATCGTATGCTTGGGAGTTTGAAAAAGGCGGGCGAAACCTGAAAGTGCGTGTCGAAGGCCAGATCACCTACAATACGACCGCCCAGGAGCTGAGTGCCGCCTTGGCCGGATTGGGCCTGGCGTATGTGCCGGAAGGCATGGCGCAACCGCATCTCGCCAAGGGTCGTCTCAAGCTCGTACTTGAGGACTGGTGCCCTCCATACTCAGGCTATCATCTTTGGTACCCGAGCCGCCGCCAGCGTTCGGCCGCTTTTGCTCTCGTCGTTGACGCGCTGCGCTACCGGGGTTAGCCGATTCTTCGGGTCGTGCTCGGATGCGCCAACCTTGCAGGCTGTGCACCCGGTAGGCTGGTCCTCTTTCCACCCTTTTCCGCCCCTTTCCGCCTCTGCGCCGCTGCCTCGAAAAGAGCATCTTGCCTGCCGCGAAGGCTCACCGCTCAGTGACGGGCATGAAGCAACATCTGACCGAGCGATCCGTAAAGGCATTGGTGCCGGCGATCGACGTTAATGTCTCTTCGAGTGGTGTAGGAGCCGAGGGAGGGGCGCGGAGCGTAGCCCCTGGTTGCGCGCAGCGGAGCGC
>NZ_VIKA01000235.1 GCF_006704265.1 Elioraea sp. Yellowstone
CGTTGCCGGCATCGACTTCGCGCTTGAGGCGCTCCGCCTCCTCGCGCGCGCTCAGCGCGCCGGGCGCAGCGAGCGGCGGGCCCTTCGCGGTCAGCAGCCAGGCCGCGTTCTCCTCGCGCAGGCGCAGGGTCAGCCGCGCGGCGGCCAGCCGGCCGTCCTCGGTATCGAGGAAGATGTTGCGCTGGCGGAGCAGACGGCGCGGCCGCGGCAGCAGCGCCTCGATGCGCGCCCGCTCCGCCGCATCGCGCAGCATCAGCTTGAACTCGCGTTCGATGCCGTCACCCGCCATCGTGGCTCCCTGTCGATCTGGGGTTACACCATTCCGGCCCGGCGGAAGGCAAGCGGATGGACAGGCCGGGCGGTCGGTGGAACCCTGCCCGGTCGCAGCAGGCGAGGAGACGCACCGGATGGACCCCGACGCCCTGAATTTCGACGCCGAGCGCATGCTCGCCGGTCTCAGGACCTGGGTGGAGGTCGAGAGCCCGACCTACGACGCGGCGGCGGTGAACCGCATGATGGACCTCGCCAGCCGCGATCTCGCGCTGCTCGGCGCGCGCATCGAGCGCATCCCCGGCCGGATGGGGTTCGGCGACTGCGTGCGCGCGCGCTTCCCGCAGGCCGCGCTCGGCGGCGGCGTGGACGGACCGGGCATCCTGCTGATGAGCCATCTCGACACGGTCCATCCGATCGGCACCGGCGGCGCCGCCGGCCCGCTCGCCTTCCGCCGCGAGGGCGACAAGGCCTGGGGACCCGGCATCTTCGACATGAAGGGCGGGGCCTACATCGCCATGGATGCCGTGCGCGCGATCCTGGAGGCGGGGGCGCGCACGAAGCTGCCGGTCACGGTGCTGCTCACCAGCGACGAGGAGGTGGGTTCGCCCTCGACGCGCGACCTGATCGAGGCCGAGGCGAGGCGGCACAAGGTGGTGCTGATCCCCGAGCCTGCGCGCTCCAACGGTGGCGTGGTGACCGGGCGCTACGCGATCGCGCGCTTCGCGCTGGAGGCGCGCGGCAAGCCGAGCCATGCCGGCGCGCGGCTCGCGGAGGGGCGGTCCGCCATCCGCGAGATGGCGAAGCAGATCCTGGCGATCGAGGCGATGACGACCGAGGATGCGACCTGCTCGGTCGGCGTGATCCGTGCCGGGCAGTGGGTGAACTGCGTGCCCATGCTGTGCCAGGCCGAGAGCCTCAGCATGGCGAAGCGGCAGCACGATCTCGATGCGCTGGTGGAGCGGATGCTGGCGCTGAAGTCGACCGATCCGGAGGTCGGCTTCACGGTCCGGCGCACCTATACGCGCCCGGTGTGGGAGCCGGACGGGAGGGTGCTGGCGCTGCATGCGCTGGCGGAACGGATCGCCAGGGGCGTGGGGATTGCCGAGTTGCCGCATGAGAGTTCGGGCGGCGGGTCGGACGGGAACTTCACCGGGGCCCTGGGGATTCCCACGCTGGACGGGCTGGGCGTGCAGGGTTCGGGGCCGCATACGCTGGACGAGCACATCCTCGTGCCGTCGCTGGTGCCGCGGGCGAAGCTGCTCGCCGGCCTCCTGATGCAGATCGATGGCTAGGAAAGACGAGAGTGGGGGGACCACGCTGGTCCCCCCACCCCCCCCTGCCCAGGGCGGCCCGACCAGCGGGCGGGCCGCGGCCCCCGACCGACGGGAAGGGGCCCCTCAGCGGGGGGTCTGGGAGGCCAATGGCCCCCCGGCCACTGAAGAAGACCTTGAGGACATCCTCTCCCGCCCGCCGCCGGGCTTCACGCTGCCGCCCGGCGACATCCTGATCCTCGGCGTCGGCGGCAAGATGGGGCCCACCCTCGCCCGCCTCGCCCGCCGCGCCGACGCCTCGCGCCGCATCATCGGTGTTGCGCGCTTCTCCGAACCCGGCCTGCGGCAGCGGCTCGATGCCTGGGGAATCGAAACGATCGAGGCCGACCTGCTCGACCGGACGGCCCTGGCGCGCCTGCCCGACGTGCCCAACGTCGTCTACATGGCCGGCCGCAAGTTCGGATCCAGCGGCGCCGAACACCTCACCTGGGCGATGAACGCCACCGTCCCCGCCATGGTCGCGGAACGCTACGCCGCCAGCCGTATCGCCTTCTTCTCCACCGGCTGCGTCTACCCGTTCGTGCCCGTGCTCTCCGGCGGCGCCACCGAGGACACGCCGCTCACCCCGCCGCCCGGCGACTACGCCTGGTCCTGCGTCGCGCGCGAGCGCGCCTTCGAACACGCCGCCGCCGCGCACCGCACGCGCTGCGTCGCCATCCGGCTGAACTACGCGATCGACCTGCGCTACGGCGTGCTGCACGACATCGCCGTGAAGGTGCGCGACGGCCTGCCGATCGACCTCGCCGCCGGCCACGTCAACGTCATCTGGCAGGGCGACGCCAATGCCTGGGCGCTCGCCGCGCTCGGCCTCGCCGACGCGCCGATGGCGGCGCTGAACGTCACCGGCCCGGAAACCATCTCCGTGCGCTGGCTTGCCCGCGAGTTCGCCCTCCGGCTGGGCCGCGACGCCGTGCTGACCGGCGAGGAGGCGCCGACCGGCTGGCTCAACAACGCCGCGCGCGCATTCGCCCTGTTCGGCTACCCGACCGTTCCGCTCGCCACGATGATCGACTGGACCGCCGACTGGGTCGCGCGTGGCGGCCGCAGCCTCGGCAAGCCGACCCACTACGAGGTGCGGGACGGCACGTTCTGACATGCCGCCGATCCGCCCGCTCACCGAGGCCGACCTCGCCGCCGCCTGCGCCCTTTCCGCCGCCGCGGGCTGGAACCAGACCGCGGAGGACTGGCGCCTGTTCCTGCGCGACGGCCGCGCCTTCGGCATCGAGGTGGACGGCGTGCTCGCCGCCAGCGCGGCCGTGCTGCCGTTCGGGCCGGAGGTGGCCTGGGTGTCGATGGTGCTGACGCTGCCCGACCACCGCGGCCGCGGCTACGCCACCGCGCTGACGGCGCACGCCCTCCGGGCCCTCGCGGCCTCGGGCCACCGCGCGGTGCTGGACGCGACACCGCTCGGCCAGCCGGTGTACGGGAAGCTCGGCTTCGCGCCGTTCTGGACCTTCCGCCGCTGGCGGCTGGAGACGCGCGGCGGCAGCGTGCCGGGCGTGCGGCCGCTGCGCCCGTCCGACTGGCCGGAAGTGCTCGCGCTCGATGCGGCGGCGAACGGCATCCCGCGCGAGCGCCTGCTGCGCGCGCTCGCCGCACGGC
>NZ_VIKA01000236.1 GCF_006704265.1 Elioraea sp. Yellowstone
TCGCGGCGGCGCGCGCCGGAGCGGTGGTGACCGCGGCGGAGATCGACCCGCTCGCGGCGGCGGCGATCCGCGCGAATGCGGCGCTGAACGGGGTCGAGGTCGCGGTCGCCCTCGGCGATCCGCTGGACGCGCCGGCCGAGGCGGAGGTGATCCTTGCCGGCGATGTCTGCTACGAGGCGCGCATGACCGCGCGCGTGGTGCCGTGGCTGCGCGCGGCGGCAGGCCGCGGCATCGCCGTGCTGCTCGCCGATCCCGGCCGCGCCTATCTGCCGCGCGCGGGGCTCGCGCCGGTCGCGCGCTACGAGGTCGCGGTGTCGCGCGAGCTCGAGGACCGGACCGTCCGCGTCACGACCGTCTATCGCGTGCTGCCCTGAGGATCAGGCGACGGGAGCGAGCAGCGACTCCGCCACCGCCTCGACGTCGCGCGCGGCGTCCGAGGTCGGATGGCGGGTGAGGAAGGGCGCCTGGCGCCGGATCGCCTCCGCCACGCGCGGATCCCGCCGGATCACGCCGGCGAGTGGAGGGGTGATGCCGAGGAAGCGCGCGCAGGACTTCTGCAGGATCGCCGCCGTGCGTTCGCCGGTCGCGCGCGAGGCGGCCATGTTGACGACGATGCGGCGATCGCCGGCCGGCGCATCGGTCTCGGCGAGCTTCAGGCAGGCATAGGCGTCGGTCAGCGCGGTCGGCTCCTCGGTCGTCAGCACGAGCAGCGTGTCGGCGGCGCTCGCCAGGCGCCGTTGCAGCCGCTCGATGCCGGCGCCGAGGTCGAGGACCGCGAGATCCCACCGCGCCGGGACCGCGAGCGCCTCGAGGATGCGCTCCGCGGCGGCGAGATCCGCGCCCGCGAGCGCGCCCGAGCCGGACCGGCCGGCCACGACGTCGAACGCGGCGCCGGCGACCGGCATCGCGCAGGCCTCGAGCGGCGCACCCTTCAGCAGCGTGCCGATGTCGCGTTCGGGATCGAGGCCGAGCTGAACGTCCACGTTCGCGAGCCCGACATCCGCGTCCACCAGCAGCACGCGGTGGCGCTGCGCGGCGAGCGCCTGGGCGAGCGCGATCGCGAACCAGGTCTTGCCCACGCCGCCCTTGCCGGAGGCGATGGCGATCAGCCGCGCGGCGCGCGGTCGGGTCGGTGCCGTCATGCCATGACGTCCTTGCGAAGGCTGCGCCGTGCCGCAGGCGGGGCGAGCAGCCAGGATTCCAGCGTGGCGGGATCGATCGGCGCGAGCCCGTCGGTCGCGCCCGGCCCGATCCCGGCTTCGGCCAGCGCGAGCGAGCCGGCCGCGGCGGCCGCGACGACCGAACCGAGGCGCCGCGCCACGTCGAGCCGCGTCGGCAGCAGGTGGCGCACGCCGCGCGCGGCCATCGCCGCGGCGATGTCCCCGGCCTCGGCCGCGTCGGTGCCGGCGGGCAGGACCAGGACCGCCGTCGCCCCCACCGCCTCGATCAGCGCGGCGAGCTCGGTTCCGTCCTGCTCGCAGAACGGATCGGCGCCGGCGAGATCGACCAGCGTCGGCGCATCCGGTGGCCGGCGCGCGATCGCCTTGGCCAGGCGCGGGATGTCGGGCGCCACCACCAGGTTGAGCCCGAGCAGCCGGGTGTAGGCGGCGAGCTGGTCGACCGCGCCGGCGCGCCGCCCGTCGGCCGCGATCACCGCGGGTGCGGCGCCGTCGATGCGCAGCCGGGTGGCGAGCTTCGCCGCGGTCAACGTCTTGCCCGCACCCGGCGGACCGCAGAGCAGCAGCACGGCGCCGGGGTCGAGCGGCAGGCGCGTGAAGGCGAGCGCGGTGGAGAGCGAGGCGGCGAGCGAGTCGCCGTCGGCGAAGGTCTCGATCAGCGCCTCCGGCACGCCATGCCGCCGCAGGGCGGCGCCGACCGTCTCCTCGAACGTCGCCCGGCGCCGCGCAGGCGGTGCGATCGGCTCGACCGGCTCCTCCGCCATCGGCGCGGCGGCCGTGACCTCCACCCCGCCCTGCGCCCGGCGCGTCGACAGGATCAGCGCATCCTCGCCGAGGGCGGCGCGCGCCTGGGCGAGCGCCTGGGCGGTGGTGCGGGCATGGAACACGCGCAGCCGCATGGCTCAGATCGTCCCCACCGTGCGGATGCGCGCGCGCGGATGCACCTCGGTCTGGCTCAGCACCGGGGTTGAAGGACGGAACCGCTCGACGATCGCGCGGATATGCGGCCGCAGGGCGGGGCTGACCAGCAGCGCGGGCTGCTCGCCCATGGTCGCCGCGCGGTCGAACACCTCGCGCACCTTGGCCATGAACTCCTGCAGCCTCGTCGGCTGCATCGCGAGCTGGCGATCCTCCGGCGGGCCGACCATCGCCTCGGCGAAGGCGCGCTCCCACTCGGCCGAGAGCGTGACCAGCGGCACGTAGCCGTTCGGCCCCATCAGGCTGTCGGTGATCTGGCGCGCCAGCCGGTTGCGCACGGCGGCCAGCAGGCCATTGAAGCCGCGCGCGCCGGCCGCGCCGTCCTGGATGCCTTCGAGGATGGTCGGCAGATCGCGGATCGAGACGCGCTCGGCGAGCAGCGCCTGCAGCACGCGCTGGATCGTGCCGGTGCCGATCTGCGCCGCGGTGAGGTCGGCCACGAGGCGCTGGTGCTCGCGCGGCAGCTCGTCCAGCAGCTTCTGCGTGTCGGCGAAGGAGAGGAGCTCGGCGAGATGGTCGCGCACGAGCTCGGTGAGATGCGTCACCAGCACCGAGGCCGGATCGACCACGGTATAGCCGCGCGCCGCCGCCTCGTCGCGCAGCGTCTCCTCGATCCAGGCCGCGGGCAGGCCGAAGGCCGGCTCGGTGGTGCGCTCGCCCGGCAGCGCGATCGGTCCGCCCTTCGGGTCCATCGCCATCAGCATGGTGGGGCGGAGCTCGGCGCGCCCGGCCTCGATCTCCTTCAGCCGCACGACATAGGTGTTGGGCGGGAGCTGCACGTTGTCCTGGATGCGCACCGGCGGCAGCAGATAGCCGAGCTCCATCGCCAGGCTGCGGCGCAGCCCGCGGATCTGCTCGGTCAGCCGCTGGCCGGACTCGCCTGTGGCGAGCCGCAGCAGGCCGTAGCCGAGCTCAAGCCGGATCGCGTCGATGCGCAGCGCCTGCGCCGGATCCTCCTCGGCGGCGGGCGCGGCCGGCTCGGCGAGCGGCGCATCCGCCTCCTCGGCCGCGCCGCCGGCCCGGTGGCGCGCCCAGGCGC
>NZ_VIKA01000237.1 GCF_006704265.1 Elioraea sp. Yellowstone
GCGCACGCTCGCGCGCCTGGCGGAGGCCGTGCTCGCCGCGATCGCGGCGCAGGCGGCCGAGCATGCCGCACACCTGCTGCCGGCGCAGGCGGCCACGCTGCTCGCGGAACTGCGCGCAAGCCTCGGCTCCGAGATCGCACTCGAGGTGGCCGCCGCCCCCGCGGTCGCCGACCGCGTCGCCGCCGCCCTGCGCGAGGCCGCATCCCGCTCGGGCGCCGATCTGCCCCGGGCGGTCATCCCTGATCCCTCGCTCGATGCGCGCATCGTGCGCGTCGCCTGGAGCTCGGGCGAGGCGCGGCTCGATCTCGCCGCCGTCGCGGCCGCGACGCGGCGCATCCTCGCCGAGGCGTTCGGCGCCGAACCCCCCGTTTCCGCGATGCAGGAGAGCGCGTGATGAGCAACGACCCGATGGACCTCAAGGATCTCGAACCCGCGCCGACCCCGCCCGCCGAGGCCGAGCCGCAGCCGATGCGCTCGGTGCGCGACCTCGAGGCGGTCTACGACATCCCGGTGCAGGTCTCGGCCGTGCTCGGCAAGTCGGTGATGCAGGTGAGCCAGCTTCTGAAGCTCGGCCGCGGCGCGGTGGTGGAGCTCGACCGCAAGCTCGGCGAGGCGATCGACATCTACGTCAACAACCGTCTGGTGGCGCGCGGCGAGGTGGTGATGGTCGACGACGACCGGCTGGGCGTGACCATGACCGAGATCGTGAAGGCGGATCGCGGCGCCTGACGCCGAGCGGTGCGGACAGAGACGGGAGCGCTGCCATGCGCGTGATGATCGTGGGATCGATGTCGGCGGAGCTGGGCGAGGCGGCGCGCATCGCCATCTCGCGTGGCGCGAGGATCACCCAGGCGGATGACGTCGTCTCCGCGCTCGCGCAGCTGCGCTCGGGACGCGGGGCGGACGTGGTGCTGTGCGACGTGCAGCTCGCGATCGAGGATCTGATCGCGGCGATGGCGGCCGAGCGCATCGCCGCCCCCGTGATCGCCTGCGGTACGCGTGCCGATGCGGTGCGCGCGGCCGCGGCGATCCGCGCCGGCGCGCGCGAGTACCTGCCGCTGCCGCCCGATGCCGAGCTGATCGCCGCGATGCTGGAGACGATCGGCGGCGACGGCCGCACGCCGGTGGCGGCCGACCCGGTGATGCTCGCCGCGCTGCGCCGCGCCGAGCAGGTGGCGGCCTCCGAGGCCTCGGTGCTGATCCGCGGCGAGAGCGGCACCGGCAAGGAGGTGATGGCGCGCCACATCCACCGCCGCTCGCGCCGTGCGGCCGGCCCGTTCATCGCCGTCAACTGCGCGGCGATCCCCGAGAACCTGCTGGAGAGCGAGCTGTTCGGCCACGAGAAGGGCGCCTTCTCGGGCGCGATCGCGCGCCGCATCGGCCGCTTCGAGGCGGCCGACGGCGGCACGCTCCTGCTCGACGAGATCAGCGAGATGGATGTGCGGCTGCAGGCGAAGCTGCTGCGCGCCATCCAGGAGCGCGAGATCGACCGGCTCGGCGGCTCCGAGCCCGTCAAGGTGAACGTGCGCATCCTCGCCACCACCAACCGCCCGCTCGAGGCCGAGGTGCGCAAGGGCACGTTCCGCGAGGATCTCTACTTCCGCCTGAACGTCGTCACGCTCACCGTGCCGCCGCTGCGCGAGCGGCCGCGCGACATCGCCCCGCTCGCCGAGATGTTCGCGCGCCGCTATGCCGAGGTGAACGGGCTCGCCTATCGCCCGCTCTCCGTCGAGGCGGTGCGCCTGCTGGAGGTCCAGCCCTGGCGCGGCAACGTGCGCGAGCTCGAGAACACGATCCATCGCGCGGTGCTGCTGGCGACCGGGGAGACGATCGGCGTGGACGCGATCGAGCTGCCGCAGGACGAGACGGCGGTTCCTGCCGCGGCGGGCAACGGCCATGCCGCGCGGGCGGTGCCGTCCTCCGCGCCCGCAGGCACCCTCGCCGGACTGGTCGGTCGCACGGTCGCCGACGTGGAGCGCGACCTGATCCTCGAGACGCTGACGCACTGCCTCGGCAACCGTACCCACGCCGCGGCGATCCTCGGCATCTCGATCCGCACCCTCAGGAACAAGCTGCGCGAGTACACGGCGGCCGGCGTGAAGGTGCCGGCGGCCGGGCTCGCGGACCGCGTGCCGGCCTGACCTGAGCATGGCGGCGGAGGCGCAGACACGGGCGGCGGCCGCCGCCGGATCGGGGCTGCTCGATCGCCTGCGCGAGGCGCGTCCGGGCTCGGACGTGCTGATGGCCCTCGGTGTCGGCCTGCTGGTCGTCATCCTGGTCGTGCCGCTGCCGACCCTGCTGCTCGATTTCGGCCTCGCGGTCTCGATCACCTCCTCGATCCTCGTGCTGATGACCGCGGTGCTGATGCACCGCCCGCTCGACTTCACCTCGTTCCCGACCATCCTGCTGATCACCACGCTGATGCGGCTCGGGCTGAACATCGCCTCCACCCGGCTGATCCTCTCGTCCGGCCACGAGGGGCCGCAGGCCGCAGGCGCGGTGATCGCCGCCTTCGGCGGGTTCCTGATGGCGGGCGACGTGGTGATCGGGCTGATCGTGTTCGCGATCCTGGTGCTGGTGAACTTCGTTGTCATCACCAAGGGCTCGGGCCGCATCGCCGAGGTCGCCGCACGGTTCAGCCTCGACGCGATGCCCGGCAAGCAGATGGCGATCGACGCCGATCTCTCGGCCGGGCTGATCGACGAGGCGGGCGCGCGCGCGCGGCGCAAGCAGCTCGAGGAGGAGAGCGCCTTCTTCGGCGCGATGGACGGCGCCGCCAAGTTTGTGCGCGGCGATGCGATCGCCGGACTGATCATCACGCTGATCAACATCACGGGCGGGCTCGCGCTTGGCGTCGGGCGCCAGGGCATGGCGCTCGGCGACGCGGCCACCACCTACACGCTGCTGACGATCGGCGACGGTCTCGTCAGCCAGATCCCGGCGCTCCTGGTCTCCACCGCCGCCGGCATCGTCGTCACCAAGGCGGGTGTGGACGGCAGCGCGGACAAGGCGGTGCTGCGCGAGCTCGCCGGCAGCCCGAAGCCGCTCGCGCTCGCCTCGGGCGCGGCGGCGGTGCTGGCGCTGATGCCCGGACTGCCGATGCTGCCCTTCCTGCTGCTCGCCGGGGCGGCCGGCGCCGGCGCCTGGG
>NZ_VIKA01000238.1 GCF_006704265.1 Elioraea sp. Yellowstone
CCGCAGGGCGGCGCTCCGCCCGCGCCCGGCGCACCCGGCGGCACCGCGCCGGCCCCGGGCCTGACGCGCGGCGAGATCGACGGGCTGGCCAACAAGATCAGCGAGTGCTGGAGCGTCGATGCCGGGATGCGCGGGCTCGAGGAGATCGTGGTCGAGCTCAAGGTGCGGCTGCGCCCCGACGGCTCGGTGGTGACCGCCACACCGGTGCGCCAGTACAGCGGCCGCGAGCAGATCGTCGCCGAGCAGGCCCGCCGTGCGCTTCTCTCGCCGCGCTGCAACCCGCTGCCGATCGACCGCGACAAGGTCGCGATCGTCGAGGCCGCGACCTTCCGCTTCAGCCCGCGCGGACTGGTGCGATGAGCAGGCCGCTCACGCGGCTGCAACCGTCCGTCCATCGACCGCGTTGGACGTCTGCGCTATCCACCTCCCGGCCGCGCCGGCGGCCGCGACGCCAGAGGTCCCGATGACCGACCGACTGCTGACCGATCGCCAGTTCAGGGCGCTGGAGGCGCTGGCCTGCGGCCGCCGCAGCCTGATGGCAGGGCTCGCCGCGGTGGCGGCCGCCGGCCTGTCCGGCACCGCGCGCGCGCAGGGACCGGTGATCGACATCACCCGCGCGCGCACCGACCCGATGCCGATCGCGATCCCGGACTTCGCCGGGGCGCAGCCCTACGGCCCGCAGATCGCCCAGGTGATCACGGCGAACCTGGCGCGCTCCGGCCTGTTCCGACCGATCGACCGGCGCGCCTTCCTCCAGGAGGCGCCCGATGCCACGCCACGCTTCGCCGACTGGCGCGCGATCGGCGCCCAGGCCCTGGTCACGGGCAAGGTCGAGCAGCAGGGCGAACGCCTGCGCGTCGAGTTCCGGCTCTGGGACGTGCTGCCGGGCGTGCAGATCCAGGGCACCGCCTTCACCACCAATGCGGCCAACTGGCGCCGCATCGCGCATATCTGCTCTGATGCGATCTACGAGCGGCTGCTCGGCGAGAAGGGCTACTTCGACACCCGCATCGTCTACGTCGCCGAGAGCGGGCCGCGCGACCGGCGCGTCCGCCGCCTCGCGATCATGGACCAGGACGGCGAAAACCACCGCTTCCTGACCGACGGGCAGTGGATGGCGCTCAGCCCGCGCTTCCACCCGAGCGTGAATCAGGTCGCGTTCATGTCGTTCTTCCGCAACGAGCCGCGCGTCTACCTGCTCGACGTGGACAGCGGCCGGCAGAGCCTGCTCGGCAACTTCCCCGGCATGACGCTCAGCCCCCGCTTCAGTCCGGACGGCAACGCGGTGCTGCTGTCCGCCATCCGCGGCGGCAACGCCAACATCTACCTGGTCGACCTCCGCTCGCGGCAAGAGCGGCAGCTCACCAGCTCCGGCGCGATCGACGTCAGCCCATGCTTCAGCCCGGACGGCCAGCAGATCGTCTTCAACAGCGACCGCGGCGGCAACCAGCAGCTCTACGTGATGAACGCCGACGGCTCGAACGTGCGGCGCATCAGCTTCGGCCAGGGCCGCTACGCCACCCCGGTCTGGTCGCCGCGCGGCGACCTGATCGCCTTCACCCGAATCGCCGGCGGCACCTTCGCGATCGGCGTGATGCGCCCCGACGGGTCGGGCGAGCGCATCCTCTCCGAAGGCTGGTCGATGGAGGGCCCGACCTTCGCGCCGAACGGGCGGGTGCTCGCCTACTGGCGCGAGACGCCCGCGCGGGACGCTCGCGGATCGGGGTATTCCACGCGGCTCGCATCCATCGACATCACCGGCTTCAACGAACGCGTCCTGCCGACGCCGACCGATGCCTCCGATCCCGCGTGGTCACCGTTGCTCCCCTGATCCGCCACAATCCCGCCCGAACTTGACCCGATACGCGGCGGTGCGCTATGGGCGCGTAACGGTCATGGCCGCGCCAAGGAGTCGCGGCCGATTACTGGCTTGGTCCCCAAACGAGAAGGTATGGCTCTGATGAAGCTGAAGCTGCTGAGCTCCATGGCGGCGCTCGCACTGCTCGCCGCCTGCGAGTCCACCCCCGAACAGGCCGGCGGCGCTGGCGGCGCCGGCGCGGCGTCGACGATCCGGCCCGGCACGCAGGAGGATCTGGTCGCCAATGTCGGCGATCGGGTGTTCTTCGACTTCGACCGCTACGACATCCGCCCCGATCAGCGCGCCACGCTCGAGCGCCAGGCCGCTTGGCTGCAGCAGCACAGCACGGTGCAGGTCCAGATCGCGGGCCACGCGGACGAGCGCGGCACGCGCGAGTACAACCTGGCGCTCGGCCAGCGCCGCGCCAACACGGCGCGCGACTTCCTCGTCGCCCGTGGCGTCGCCGGGGCGCGCATCAGCACGATCAGCTACGGCGAGGACCGCCCGATCGCGCTCGGCTCGAACGAGGAGGCGTGGGCGCAGAACCGCGTCGCCATCACCTCGGTCCGCTGACGCTCTCCGGATCGCGAGGCGAGGGCGGCGCGGCAACCCGCGCCGCCCTTCGTCGTTCCGGCCTGCATGCCTCGCGCGGCAGTCGCTTGCGGCGCGCCTGCCGTCGCCGTAAGCCGCGGCGAGGAGACGCATCGTCGCAAGGAAGGTGCCGCAGCCATGCGCCCGCTCACGCTGATCCCGCTTCTCGCTCTTCTGGCCGCCGGACCCGCCTCCGGCCAGATCGACAGCCGCGAGGGCATCGCGCTGCAGAACCAGATCCTGGAGCTGCGGCGCGAGCTCCAGGCGCTCCAGGCGCGGATGGGTTCGGGCGGGACCGCCGGCGGCTCCGCGCTCGGCGCGCCCACCCCCCTCGCCCCGCCGCGTGGCGCGCCCGCGATCGGCGATGACCAGCGCGAGCTGCTGACCCGGCTGCTCGACCGCGTCGCCGCGCTCGAGACCGAGGTTCGGCTGCTGCGCGGCCGGTCCGACGAGACCCAGAACGCGCTGCGCGAGCTGGCCGCGACGGTCGAGAAGAACCAGGCGGATGTCGATTTCCGCCTGCAGGAACTCGAAGCCTCGCGCCGCCCGGCCGCCGCGCCGACGCCGGCCCAGCCCCAGGCGCAGCCGCGTCAGCCGGCCCAGGCGCAGCCGCCCGCCCAGGC
>NZ_VIKA01000239.1 GCF_006704265.1 Elioraea sp. Yellowstone
GCAGTGCGGCGAGCTCCCGGCCGATCGCTGCGGCCAGCCTCTCGCCGCGGTCCCGCTCGCCGAGCGCGGCTGCGACCGCGCGCAGGTGCCGCAGGATCGCGTCGAACTCCTCGGCGAGGTCGAGGCGCAGCACGGCGACCCCGCGGGCTTCGAGCAGTGCGGCAACGCGTGTCGCGCCCCACGGCCCGACGACCGCGAGGTCGGGGTCGAGCGGCAGCACCTCCTCGGCGATCGGGCGGACGCGCGGGATGCCGGCGGCCTCGGCCGCGACCGCCGAGAACGCCGGGTCGGCGGCGAGCGGCGAGAGTGCGGCGATCCGGCCCCGCTCGGCCAGGGCGACGACGAACTGGTCGGCGCAGAGATTGAGCGAGACCACGCGCGCGGGCTTCGCCGCCGCGGCGCCGGCGAGGAGCAGCAGTGCGACGAGGCTAGACGACCACCACACCGCGATGCTTGGCCTTGTGCGGCGGCTCGACATGGATGGTGATCACGGCGGGTTCGAGCTCGGCCTTCAGGGCCGCCTCGATCCGGTCGCAGATCGCGTGCGCCTCGCCCACGCGCATCTCCTCGGGCACCACCAGGTGGAACTCGATGAAGGTGAAGCGCCCCGCCTGGCGGGTGCGCAGGTCGTGCGCCTCGATCGCGCCCTCGGCGTGCGAGGACACGAGCGACCGGATCCGCTCCAGCGACTCGGCGGCCACCGCCTCGTCCATCAGCCCGCCCACGCTCTCGCGCATCAGCCGGAAGCCGGACCAGAGGATGTTGACGGCGCAGGCGGCTGCGAGCGCGGGGTCGAGCCAGAGCTCGCCGGTCAGCACCACCAGCCAGACGCCGGCGATCACGCCGAGCGAGGTGACCACGTCGGCGAGGAGGTGCCGTCCGTCCGCGCGCAAGGCCGGCGAGCCGAGCGCGCGACCGCGCCGGATCAGCACCCAGGCCCAGGCGGCGTTGATCACGGTGGCGAGCGCGCTGACGGCGAGGCCAAGCGCGGGCCGGTCGGGCGCGCGCGGCTCGAGCAGAGCGAACCAAGCCTCGCGCAGGATCGAGATCGCCGCCACCACGATCAGCACGCCGGTGAACACGGCCGAGAAGTACTCGGCCTTGGCGTGGCCGTAGGGGTGGTTCGCGTCCGCCGGACGCTGGGAATAGAGCACGGCGGCGAGCGCGGTCGCCGAGGCGGCGACGTTGACGATGCTCTCCACCGCGTCCGCCAGCAGCGCGACCGATCCGGTCAGCCACCACGCGATCGCCTTCAGCCCCAGCACCGTGACGGCGATGGCGAGGCTTGCGGCGGCGAGGCGGGAGGCGCGGGTCATCGGCGGGCTTATAGCAGCGCCGCCGCCCGGCCAGTGCCCCGCTCGCGCACTTTACGCCTTTACGCCTTTACGCCTTTAGCGCTTTACGCCGTCCTCGCCCGCCGCCGGGCCGCCTTCCCCTGCCGCGCCCGCCAGCATGGCACGCGCCCCCGTCAGGACCGGACGCGGCCGTCAGAGCGCCGGCCGCCGTGCCCGCGTCCCCGCCGCCTCCTCGACCGCGCGGCCGAGCCGCAGCACGCCGGCGTCGTCGAACGGGCGGCCGACGATCTGCAGCCCGAGCGGCAGGCCGTTCGCCGCGAAGCCCGAGCAGACCACCAGCGCCGGCCCGCCCGACACGTTCGCCGGCGCGGTGAACATCGGCCGCGCCAGCCCCTCGTCGAGCTGCTGGTCGGCGAGCTTGGGCGGCGGCGAGGCGGCCGAGGCGGTCACCAGCACCTCGACCTGCTCGAACAGGGCGTTGAACTGCGCGGCGAGCGTGCGGCGCTGGCGCTGCGCCTGGAGGTAGTCGGCCGCCCGCAGCAGGGCGCCCGCCATCACGCGCACGCGGAAGGCGCGCGAGTAGAGCTCGGGACGGGTGGTGAGATCGTGCTCGTGCAGCGTGTAGGCCTCGGCGGTGATGATCAGCCGCGCGACCGCGTTGAAGTCCTGCAGCGGCGCGGTGTCGAGATCCACCACCGTGCAGCCGAGATCCCGGAGCAGCCGCACCGCGTCCGCCATCTGCTCGCGCACCTCCGCCGAGGCCGGCACGTCGTGCTCGTGGAAGCGGCGGATCAGCCCGACGCGCATCCCCTTCACCGGCTTGCGGCACTCGGCGAGGTAGTCGACCGGGGGGGCGGGCACCGAGGCGCTGTCCTCCGGGTCGTGGCCGGCGATCGCGGCGAGCAGGATGGCGCAGTCCTCGGCCGTCCAGGCCATCGGCCCCGCCGTGTCGAGCGAGTGCGAGAGCGGCACCATGCCGCGCCGGCTGACCAGCCCCGCCGTCGGCTTCAGCCCGGCGATGCCGCAATAGGCGGCCGGGATGCGGATCGAACCGCCCGTGTCCGAGCCGAGGCTGCCGAGGCAGAGCCCGGCCGCGATCGCCGCCGCCGAACCGGAGGAGGAACCGCCCGTGAAGCGCTCCGTGTCCCAGGGATTGCGGGCGGGCGGCCAGGGCAGGTCGAAGGCCGGACCGCCGATCGCGAATTCGTGGGTGGCGAGCTTGCCGAGCATCACCGCGCCGGCCTCGGCCAGCCGCTCCACCGCGGCCGCACTGCGCTTCGGCATGTGGTTCAGCATCAGCCGCGAATGCGCGGTGGTGCGCACGCCGGCGGTCTCGTAGATGTCCTTGTAGGCGAGCGGGATGCCGTGCAGCGGGCCCTTCCAGCCGCCCGAGGCGATCGCCTTCTCGGCCAGGCGCGCGGCCGAGAGCGCTTCGCGCTCGGTGACGGTGAGGAAGGCGTCGAGCCGGGGGTTGAGCTGCTCGATCCGGGCGAGCAGCGCACGCGCGAGCTCGACCGGCGAGAGGCGACGCGCGCGGATCGCGCCGGCGGCATCGCCGATCGTGAGGCGGTGCAGGACGTCGTCCGCTCTCATCGGCGCGCGCGGGCGGACTTCCTGGCGGGCTTGCCGGTGCCGCCCGGCTTGCCGGGCCTCGCCCGGGCGGCAGGCTTGGTCGTCTTGGCGGGCTTCGCGGGCGCCTTGCGCCCGGCCGGCTTCGGCGCCTTGGCGGCCGGACGCGGCCGGGT
>NZ_VIKA01000023.1 GCF_006704265.1 Elioraea sp. Yellowstone
CCGCCGGGCCGAGGGTGATCGCCTCGCCCGGCGCGAGCGGACGTCCATGCGCCGGCAGGACCGGCCGGGCGGCGGCGAAACGGCCGCCCAGCCCCGGCAGCAGCGCGGCGGGATCGACGCTCGCGGCTGCGGTATCCGACGCGTTGGCGAGGGTGATGCGCAGCGACGTCGCGGTGCGCGTGTCGGGGCCATCGGCGCGCATCAGCGCGACCACCTGTGCGCCCGGGCCGGTCAGGCTGCGCGGTGCGGCGCCGTCGGTCACCGCCGCGTTGGCCGCGGCGAGATCGGCCGAGACATCCCAGCCGCCGAGCGCGGACGCGGCCTCGAGATCGTAGTCGCCGGGCCGGTCGCGCACGGGGTCCCAGCGCCGGGTGAAGCCCCGTTCCCAGCCCATCGGGACGATCAGTCCGCAGCCGAAACCGGCCGCGATGCGGAGGCGGCGCCGTGCGGCGAGCGCTCCGGCCTCGCCCTGCGGCAGCGCCGGCTGCGGCGCGAAGGGCGCGCCGACCACGGCGAGCGGTGGGGCGACGGCGGCGAGCCGCACCGCCTCCTCCGTCCACCAGCCGGCGCGCAGATCCCACCAGGCGAGGCTGTCGGCCGAGCGCGTGAAGCCGAGTCCCGCGAGCGCGCGCACGGCCTCCGCCGGCACGCCCGGCGTCCAGGCGAGCCGCGCGCGCGGCCCCTCGCCCGCGAACAGGAGGCGCCAGAAGAGCGCGGGCAGACGGTGCGGATCGAGACAGCGCAGCCCCGCGACACCCGCCTCGTGCCAGCGCGCGACCCGGGCGCTCCACCACGCCGCGAGCGGCTCGGCCGCCTCGCCGCGCACGCGCCGCATTCCCGCACCCGGCAGGTCCCGGCGCGGGTCGAGCGGCGCGGCGCTGCCGGGCACCGCGAACCAGTCCGGATGTGTGCGGGCGAGCACACCGGACTCGGGCGCCTGGTCGGCCACGAGGTCGAGCCAGAACGCCAGCCCGTGACGTGCCGCCGCGGCGCACAGCCGCGCGAGCGTGGCATCGCCGTCCTCGGGAGATTCCAGGATCGGGTGCGGCCGGTCGTGATCCGCGGTGCGGAACAGGTCGCCCGTGGCATCGGGCGCGAAGAGGGGCGGGACGAGCACGGTGTCGAAGCCGAGTGCGGCGGTCTCGGCGAACACGCCCTCCCATGCGGCGAGCGGGCCGATCAGCAGCGGATGCAGCGCACGGATGCGCGGCGGCCGAGCCGGGGCGGGGACCGGCCTCTCGGCGGCGACGGCCGGCGAGGCCGCGCGCACCCTGCCTGCCCGCGTGCGGTCGATCGTTTCGCTCGTCATCGCCCGATGCTCTCCCTGTCCAGGCCCGGGATCGCCTGCGCACGGCCGGAAACGCGAGCCGCACGGGCGTCGGCCGCCAGGCCATGTTGCGGCAACAAGACGATGCCGCTGCGGAACGTCGGCACCACGCCGGTCCCGAGGCACTGCGACCGAGGCTCGGCACGCGCCGCCGGAGCGGCGCGCGACACGTCAACCCGTCTACGACAGCGCGCGCGCCGCGCGCAACCCGCAAGCCGCACGCCCTGTCAGCGGGGCCGTCCCTTCACGGTCAGGAAACGCTCGAACGCGGCGAGGGTTTCGTCGCTCACGTGATGCTCGATGCCTTCCGCATCGGCTTCAGCGACCTCTTCGGGGACGCCGAGCGCGACCAGGAACGCGGCGACCGTCTGATGCCGCGCCTTGACGCGGCGCGCCATCGCCAGTCCCGCCTCGGTGAGGAAGACGCCGCGATAGGGCCGCGCATGGGCGAGCCCGTCGCGCTTCAGCCGCGCGATCGTCTTGATCGCGGTCGCGTGGGCCACGCCCAGACGGCGCGCGATGTCGGTCGGCCGCGCCTCGCCTTCGCGCTCGAGCAGATCGGCGATGATCTCGACATAGTCCTCGGTCAAGGCGCTCGCGCGCGCCGACCGCGCGGAGGCGTGGCGTGCGGCCTCCGCCGGCGCGGCTGGGGATGCGGGATCGTCCGGGTCGGGCATCTCGGCTCCGGCGGCTGGCGGGACGGCCGGTTAACACGATGGGGCGCACAAAACAATTTGTACCTACAGCTACATAGTGTGGCCTCAGAGGAGACATCATGCCATGGGTGCATCTTGACGCCGGGGCTACGCCAAGCCATGCTCCACCGCGTCGAACGACAGCCGGACCCGAACCTGGAGCCGCGCCGTGCCTCACGCCGAGTCCGTTCGCCCCGCGTCGCCCCCGCGCCGCCGCACCCTGCTCGCCGGCGCCCTCGCCCTCCTGCCTGCGGCCGCGCTCGCCCAGTCGCGCACGCCGCTGAACGTGCTGGCGACGATCGCGATGATCGGCGACGTGGTGCGCGAGATCGGCGGCGAGCGCACGCGGGTCGAGGTGCTGATGGGTCCGGGCGTGGATCCGCATCTCTACAAGGCCACGCGCGAGGACGTGGCGAAGATGCTGCGCGCCGATGTGGTCTTCTACAACGGCCTCGTCCTCGAAGGGAAAATGAGCGACGCCTTCGTGCGCGTCGCGCGCACCGGCAAGCCGGTCTATGCGGTGACCGAACTCCTCCCCGAGGAGGAGCTGATCGAGCCCGAGGGCGCCGACGGGCTCTACGACCCGCATGTCTGGATGGACCCGCGCGCCTGGTCGGCTGCTGCCGGACTGATCGCCGAGAAGCTGATCGCGCACGATCCCGCGGGCGAGCCGGTCTTCCGCCGCAACCTCGCCACGCTGAAGGCGCGCATCGCGGCGCTCGACGCCTATGCCGAGCGCGCGATCGCGACCATCCCGGAGCGGCAGCGCGTGCTCGTCACCGCGCATGACGCGTTCAACTACTTCGCGCGCCGCTACGGCATCGAGGTGCTCGGAATCCAGGGCCTCTCCACCGAGTCCGAAGCCGGTGTCCGGCGCATCCAGGAGCTGGTCGACGTGCTGGTCGAGCGGCGGATCCCGGCCGTGTTCGTCGAGACCTCGGTGTCCGACCGCAACGTGCTCGCCCTCGTCGAGGGCGCGGCCGCCAGGGGCCACCGCGTCGTGGTCGGCGGCGCGCTCTTCTCCGACGCGATGGGCGATCCCGGCACCTATGAGGGGACCTATATCGGCATGATCGACCACAACGTGACGACGATCGTGCGCGCGCTCGGCGGCACCGCGCCCGAGCGCGGCTTCCAGAACCGGCTGGGGACGCGGCGCTGACCATGCCGGTCGCGCCGCTGCCCGTGCCGGCGCTGACCGTGCAGCACCTCTCGGTCGCCTATGACAAGGCGCCGGTGCTGTGGGACGTCTCCTGGACCACGCCGCAGGCGGGGCTGGTGGCGATCGTCGGGCCGAACGGCGCCGGCAAGTCCACCCTGCTCAAGGCCGTGCTCGGCCTGGTGCCGCGGCTGTCGGGCGAGGTGCGCGTGTTCGGCCTGCCCTTCGCGGAGGCGCGCGCCCGCGTCGGCTACCTGCCGCAGCGGGCCTCCGTGGACTGGGACTTTCCGGCGACCGCCCTGCAGGTGGTCGCGCAGGGACGCTATCCGCGCGTCGGCTGGTTCCGCCCGCTGCCGCGCGCCGAGCGCGAACGCGCGCGCGCGGCACTCGCCGAGGTCGGCATGGCCGAGTTCGCCGGCCGCCAGATCGGCCAGCTCTCGGGCGGGCAGCAGCAGCGCGTCTTCCTCGCCCGCGCGCTCGCGCTCGAGGCCGATCTCTACCTGATGGACGAGCCCTTCGCAGGCGTCGATGCCGCGACCGAGCGCGCGATCGTGGGGGTGCTGCAGCGTCTCGCCGGCGAGGGCCGCACCGTGATCGCGGTGCATCACGATCTCGCAACGGCGCCACAATATTTCGACCACGTTCTGCTCCTGAACGTGCGCGCGATCGCCGCCGGGCCGATGGCCACCACCTTCACGCCCGAGAACCTCGCGCGCACCTATGGCGGCCGGCTCAGCCTGCTCGAACGCGCGGTCGCCGCCGCGCAGGCCGGCAAGCGGCCGGCCGCCCCCGTGCCGTGACCCTGCTCGAGGCGCTGCTGTTCTCCGCCGGCTACAACGCCGCGGTCGTGGCCCTGGGCTGCGCCGGGTTCGGGCTCGCCGCCGGCGCGCTCGGCTGCTTCGTGCTGCTGCGCGGCCGCGCGCTGATCGCGGACGCCGCCGCGCACGCCACCCTGCCCGGTGTCGCCGGCGCCTTCATCCTCGCCGCCCTCGCCGGCTGGGAGGTGCGCTCGCTGCCGCTCCTGCTCGCCGGCGCGGCCGCGACCGCCGCGGTCGCGGTGCTGCTGGTGAGCGGCCTCACGGCCGGCGGGCGCATCCGCGACGACGCGGCGATGGCGCTCGTGCTCTCGATCGGCTTCGGCACCGGCGTGGTGCTGATCTCGGTGGTGCAGTCCCTGCCGGTGGGCGGACAGGCGGGGCTGAAGGGCTTCATCCTCGGCCAGGCCGCCGGGATGAGCGCGGCGGATGCGCGCATGATCGGGCTGCTCGCGGCGCTGGCGCTGCTGCTGGTCACGGTGATGTTCCGCCCGCTCGCCGCCCTCTGCTTCGACCGCGAATTCGCCGCCGCCGTCGGCCTGCCCGTGCGCGCGCTCGACCTGGCACTGCTCGGCTTGATGCTCGCGGTGACGGTCGCCGGGCTGCGCGCGGTCGGGCTGATCCTGGTGGTCGCGCTGATGGTGATCCCGGCCGCGACCGCCCGGCTGCTCACCGAGCGGCTCGAAGTGATGGTGCCGCTCGCCGCCGCCATGGGCGCGCTCGCCGCCTGGCTCGGCGCGGGGCTCTCCTCGGCGCTGCCCGGACTGCCGACGGGGGCGACCATCACGCTGGTCGCCTGCACGCTGTTCGTCGCCGCACTGCTGTTCGCGCCGCGCCGCGGCGCGCTCGCCTTCGCCTGGCGCCAGGCGATGCTGTCGCTCACGGTGGCGCGCGACCACGCGCTGCGCGTCGCCTTCGAGGCGGCGGAGAGCAGCCCCGCAGCGCCGCTTG
Organism: Elioraea sp. Yellowstone; assembly: GCF_006704265.1. Lineage (GTDB taxonomy): Bacteria > Pseudomonadota > Alphaproteobacteria > Acetobacterales > Acetobacteraceae > Elioraea. The sequence goes on from NZ_VIKA01000023.1 coordinate 4,948, forward strand.
CCTGGGCCGATCTCGGCCGCGGCGCCGGCTGGTCCGCCTGGCAGCGCGCCCTGCTGCCGCGCTGGATGGAGGCGGCCGGCTGGGTGACCGAGCGGGCGGGGCAGGTCGCGCTGACGCCGTCCGGGCTTGCGCTCGCGCGCGACCTCACGCGCCGCCACCGCCTCTGGGAGCACTACATGCAGGCGGCCGGCGGGCTCGCGCCTGCGGCGGCGCATCGTGCGGCCGACGAGGTCGAGCATACGCTCCCGCCCGAGGTCACGCGCGAGGCCGAGGCCTGGCTGCGCCGCCACGACCCCGCCCGCCTCGCCGAGGGCGAGGTGCCGCCGCCGGGCGAGGCGGAGCGCACGCCATGACCGAGTTCCTCCAGCTCGACCTCGCGCCGATGCTGGCGGCGACGCTGGCCTGCCTCGTCTGCGGGCTGGTCGGCAACCTGCTGCTGCTGACGCGCCAGTCGCTGCTGGGCGATGCGATCAGCCACTCGGTTCTGCCGGGGATCGTCATGGGATTCTGGGTCTCGGGCAGCCGGGCGGCGGCGCCGCTGGTCGCCGGCGCGATGCTCGCCGCGGTCGCCGCCGCGCTGCTGATCGCGCTCGTGCGCCGGCTGACGCGGCTCGAGCCCGGCGCGGCGATGGGCGTGGTGTTCTCCGGCTTCTTCGCGCTCGGCATCGTGCTGATCGAGGTGAGCGGGGCGCACGCGGTGGATCTCGACGTCGACTGCGTGCTCTACGGCCAGCTCGAGGCGCTGATCTGGCCCGCCGCCCGCGGGCCGGGCGCGCTGCTGGATGCCGCCGCGCTGGCCGAGTTCCCCGCCGAGGTGACGACGCTCGCGGTCGTTCTGGCGCTGACGCTTCTGCTCCTCGTCCTGCTCTGGAAGGAGCTCCGCCTCGCCGCCTTCGACCCCGACTTCGCGCATGCGATCGGCTTCGCCCCGCGCCGGCTCTCCCTGCTGGTGCTGGTGCTGGTCTCGGTCGCCTGCGTCGCCGCGTTCTGGGCGGTGGGCTCGATCCTGGTGATCGCCGCCCTGGTCGCGCCGGCGGCGATCGCGCGGCTGCTGACGAACGGCTACGCGGCGCAGTTCCGCCTCTCGGCGGTCGCCGCCGTGGCGATGGGCGCGGGCGGGTACTGGCTCGCCGCCCTCGCCCCCGGAGCACTCGGGCTCGGCCACGGGCTGAATGCGGCCGGGATGATCGCGGTGCTGGCGGGCGTGCTGCTCGCGTTCGCCTGGCTGTTCGGCCCGTTCGGCCGACGCGGCGCAGCGCGGCGGGCCACCGTCGCCGGGCATCCGGCCGCCGCGACCTGAGCCGCGCGCCGCCGGCGAGTGATCCGCGGCACCTCGCGCAACGGCGGCGTCGCGCCTAGTCTGGTGCCATCCGCCTCGCGTGGCCGCCCGCCGGTGCGGCAGGCGCGCGTGGCCGGACTGGATCGCCGGAGCGATGGACGACACGAAGCGGGTCGCAGGCCTGATCCGGGATTGGATCGCCCGGGAACGCATCTCGCGCGAGCAGTTCGCGTTCAGGACGAGGCTCGGCAAGTCGACGGTCGACAAGCTGCTGGTCGGGCTCTACTCCGACCGCACCCTCGCGATCGTCGAGGCGCATACCGGGCTCGTGCTGCGTCCGCGCGCGGATCCCGCAGAGCCTTCCGCCCTGCCGTCGCTGCCCGAGGCCCCCTCGATCGCGGTGCTGCCCTTCGTCGACATGAGCGCCGATGCGGCGCAGGAGCACATCGCCGACGGGCTGACCGAGGACCTGATCACCGAGCTCTCGCGCCTGCGCTGGCTGTTCGTGATCGCGCGCAACTCCAGCTTCACCTACAAGGGTCGCGCGGTCGACGTGCGCGAGGTGGCGCGCGAGCTCGGCGTGCGCTACCTGCTCGAGGGCAGCGTGCGCCTGGCCGGCAGCCGCATCCGCGTCACCGGCCAGCTGGTCGACGCCGAGACCGGCAAGCACATCTGGGCGGAACGCTACGACCGCGAGCTGACCGACCTGTTCGCCGTGCAGGACGAGATCGCCTCCAACGTCGCCGCCGCGATCGAGCCGCATCTCTACGACGCCGAGGGCCTGCGCGCCGCGCACCGCGCACCCGGCAGCATCGACACCTGGGGCCTGGTGGTGCGCGCGATCGGCCTGGTCAACCGCGTCGGTCGGCGCCAGAACGAGGAGGCGCGCGCGCTGCTCGCGCAGGCGATCGCGCGCGAGCCCGGCTATGCGCGCGCGCACGCGGTGCTCGGCTGGGCGGTCTGGTGGGCCGCCCACTGCTACTGGTGGGAGGACCGCGAGGACGGCTTCGCCGAGGCGACGCGACATGCCGAGCGCGCGGTCGCACTCGATCCGGCGGAGCCCTGGGCGCGCATGACGCTCGGCCTCTCCCACAGCACGGCGCAGAGGCATGACCGCGCCCTGATCGAGCTGCGCACGGCACTGGATCTCAACCCGAACTCGGCGCTTGCGCGCACGGCGCATGGCTGGGGGCTGCTGCGCGCCGGCCGGTTCGACGAGGCGATCGCCGAGACCGGCAAGGCGCTGCGGATGAGCCCGATGGACAGCTTCGCCGGGTTCTACACCTCGATCCACGGCCTGGCGCTGCTGGCGGCGCGGCGGTTCGCCGAGGCGCTGCCGCATCTGCGCGCCTCGGTCGCGGCGTTCTCCGAGTATGCCGGCCATTACAATGCCCTGATCTCCTGCTGCGGCCATCTCGGCCTGATGGAGGAGGCGCGGCACTTCATCGCGGCGCGCAACCGGGTTGGGCCGCCGATTCGCGTCAGCCTGCTGCGCCGCAACCTCGCCGGCTTCGCCCATCGCGAGGTGTTCGTCGACGGCCTGGTGAAGGCAGGCGTGCCGGAGTGACGCGGCATCCGGCGCGGCCGGGAAAGGTCCGGAAAGTTCTGGCGATCGCCCCGGAAAGCTGCCGACGGCATGGTCTGCGTCGACGCGATGGCGGCGCGATGCCGCCCGACGCCCCGGAGACACCGATGATCGACAGCCCCGCCACCGGCACCCTGCGCCGCGCCGCCCCCCTGATCGCCGCCGCGCTGGGCACCGCCCTGCTCGCGCTCGCCGCCTGGCCGGCCGCGGCGCAACCGGCCGACGACCGGATGGTCGCGCGCGGCCGATACCTCGCCGCCATCATGGATTGCGGCGGCTGCCACACCGGCGGCGCGCTGATCGGCAAGCCCGACCCCGCGCTCGCCCTCGCGGGCTCGCAGATCGGCTTCCAGATCCCCGAGCTCGGAACGTTCTATCCGCCCAACCTGACGCCTGACCGCGAGACCGGGCTCGGCGCCTGGAGCGAGGCCGAGATCGTCGCCGCCGTGCGCACCGGCGTGAGGCCTGACGGGCGCATCCTGGCCCCTGCCATGCCCTGGCACGCCTACGCCGCGCTGACCGACACGGATGCGCTGGCGCTGGCGCGCTACCTCAAGAGCCTCCCGCCCGTGCGCCACGCCGCGCCGCCGCCGACCGGCGCCTCCGAGACGCCGCCCGCGCCCTACTTCGCCCTCGTCGTGCCGACCCGTTGACGCCCCGACCCGCAAGGACCCACGCCATGAAGCTCCACGCCCATCCGGCCTCCACCACCTGCCGGCCGATCCTGCACTTCGCGGCCGAGAGCGGCATCGCGATCGAGCTCGCCTTCGTCGACCTGTTCGCCGGCGACCACCGCAGCCCCGCCTATGCCGCGATCAATCCCGACCGGGCCGTGCCCGTGCTGGAGGACGGATCGTTCCGCCTCACCCAATGCTCGGCGATCCTGAAATACCTCGCCGAGCGCGCGGGCTCGCCCGCCTATCCGGCCGAGCCGCAGGCGCGCGCCCGGGTGAACGCCCTGATGGACTGGTTCAACACGGACTTCCACCGCGCCTTCGGCTACGGCCTCGTCTATCCCCAGGTGCTGCCGCACCACGCCTGGCCCGACGCGCAGATGCAGGACGTGGCACTCGCCCGCGCCGAGGCCGAGGCGCGGCGTCGTCTCGACGTGCTGGATCGCCACCTGCTCGATGACGAGTCCCCCTTTCTCGGCGGCGCGGCGCCCTCGCTCGCGGACTATCTCGGCGCGGCCTATGTGACGACCGGCGAACTGATCGGCTTCGACCTCGCGCGCTGGCCGCGCGTGCAGCGCTGGCTCGCGGCGATGACGGCGCGTCCCGCCTGGGCCTCGACCAACGGCGCCTTCGAGGGGTGGTGCGAGATCCACCGCCAGGCGCGCCGCTACCGCATCGCCGCGTAGTGCGGATTCCGATCGGGCAAGGGCCGCGCAAGGAGGACCGACAGGCGATGCGCGCGCCGCCGGGATGTCATACCAGCCCGCCGAAGGTTTGACCTTCGGCGGGCTGGGACGGGGTCATGTTCGCGCGCGGCCGCCCCACCAGCCCCGCGCGCGATACCCTCCGCACAAAGGTCGAGCCTTTGTGCGGAGGGTATCAGCCGCCCCGCCGCGGCGATGGCCGCGGACCGCTGGCGAGAAACGCGATCGCCTCGGCGAGCGGCATCGGCCGCGCGAACAGGTAGCCTTGCGCGAGGTCGAAGCCGAGCTCGCGCACGGCGGCGAGATCCTCCTCGGTCTCGACCCCTTCTGCCACCACCTTGGCCTCGAAGCCGTGGCCGAGCTCGACCGCGGCCCGGCAGATGCGTCGCAGCGCCTCGTCCTGCGCGCAGCCATGCACGATCGACCGCTCGATCTTGAGTTCGGCGAACGGGAAGTGGCGCAGCCGTTCGAACGTGGCGTAGCCCGAGCCGAAATCGTCGATCGCGATGCCGAAGCCGTGCAGCACGGCGCGCATGGCGAAGGCCTCGGCCGCGACCATGTCGCCGATCAGGTCGGTCTCGGTGATCTCGAGCATCAGGCTGCGCTCGGCCCCTTCGCCGAGCGACTTGAGCGCTTCGATCAGCCCGGGCCGCAGCAGCGTGCGCCCGGCGAGGTTGATCGAGACCGGGATCGTGCCGCCCATGCGTGCGGCCGCGTCCAGCGCGGCACGCGCCGCCGCAAGGGTCAGGTCGTAGAGATCGTCGTCGTCAGCCGGCGGCAGGAACACGTCGGGTCCGATCACGCCGCGCTGCGGGTGGATGACGCGGCAGAGCGCCTCCATGCCGACCCCGGCGCCCGACGCGAGCTCGACCTTCGGCTGGTACCAGAAGCCGAGCCAACCTTCGGCGATGGCCTCGCGCAGCAGCCCCGGCTCGGTCGGCGCCGACGCGCGCGGCTGCGCCGCCGGCGCCGCCGGGCCAAGCCCGGCCACGAGCCGCTGGAGCTCGCCGCGCCGGAACGGCTTGCGCAGCAGCCCGGCGATCTCCACCCCGGCGCGCCGACCGATCCGCCGCGCATGCTCGAGCAGCGTGCCGGCATGGCCGCTCATCAGCACGACGCGGCCGGCGAAGCCGCGCTCGGCGAGCAGATCGAAGATCTCGACCGCATCGCTGTCGCCAAGCGAGAGGTCGAGCAGCAGGAGGTCGGGATGCTCGCCCTCGAGGGCGGCGATCAGCTCCGCCTTGGAGCCGATGCCCTGCGCCGGGACGCCGAGCTTGCGGAGCTGCGAGGCGACGAGAACGCGGATATCGGGCTGGTCGTCGACGACGATGGCTGCGCGCAGGCCCGCACCGCCGCGCATGGCGGCCTCCGACTCGGGCCCGGCAGTTCCTCGCGGCATCAGGCTTGCTTCGCTCGGCACGCGATCGGTGGCGGATGACGATGGATTCTCATACCCCATGATCGCGTGGGCTGCCTACGCCGCGGTTACGGAACCGGCGAGAGATTCGCGTCAGCCTCGGCGATCGGCGCGGCGCCGATGCGCGGCCGACAGCGGGATCGGCGGCATGCCGGCCCGCAAGGCCGGCGCGCCGAAGGCGCGCGCGCGCACCGGCTCGCCGCGGATGCCGGGCAACCGCGCCGGCGTGCAGGTGGGGATCGATAGCGCGAATCGCCGGCGCGGGACGGCCCGGGCCGACGACGACCTCAAGGGTACGGGCGGAGGGGATCGAGCGAGCGATCCATCCGCTCATCCATGAAGCCCCCTGCCCTTGGCCCGGGGCTCCAGCCCCGGCGGCCGCGCGGCCGGAACGCGGCCTGCTCGATGGCGGGCAGAGCCGCTTTCCCGCCGGTCGCGCGGCGCCGCACCGCTGCACGCGCCGTCGCTGCGGTCAGGTACGATGGCAGGCTGCGACGAGACGAGGGGCAGCGCTCCATCCCGGCCACGACGAACAGGTTTCGCACGGCGAACCCCCTCTCACGGCACCTCGACGCCGAACAGGGGCGCGTATTGCTGCGAGCCGAACACGTCGTGCTCGCCGGGCGAGCCCGACGGGCGGTCGCGCTTGATCGTGAACTTGATCGCGTTGGCCGGATCGAACACCACGAAGTCGGTGATGCGCTCGCGCGGGATCCGGTAGAGCGCGGCCACGCTCTCGGGTGTGAGCACTTTCGAGTCGCGCACGCGCTCGAAGTTGGCACGATCCCGGAAGATCACGTCGAAGGTGATGTGGTCGACGCCTGCGTTCTTGCTGCGGATCGTGCTGGCAAGATCGCGCAGGGTGGGCATGTTGCGGATCATCTCAGGCGGCCTTCCGTGCAGAGCCATCGACGGTGTGGAACGCGGTGCGGAACAGCTCCGACGGATCCTTCACCGGAATGATGTGGTTCAGCGTCCATTCGTAGCCGGGCTTGCCGACCAGAACCTCGTCGGCCATCAGCGCTGCCGCCCCTGCCGTGCCCTTCACCTCGGCAAGCCGGGCATAGAACAGGTTGCGGGCGGCGAGCGCACAGATCTCTTCCGCCTTCTTTCCGTCCTTGCACACCACCTCGGCGACGATGCCGAGCTCGTGCGGGCGGACGGGCGGGCTCGGTTCGAGATCGCCCATCACGCCGTTGCGGCCATAGACGTGGTAGAAGACCTGCCAGCCTGCCTGCTCGGGCGCGCCGAAGCGCTCGGCAAGACGCGCGCGCGCCCAGGCCATCGCCTTGTCGATGTTCTCGATCGTGTAGGGATCGCGGATGCCGACCACGGCGAGCCGGCGCTCCCCCACCTTGCCGGCACCTTCGAGCTTCACCATCGGCTGCGCGGAAGGCACGAACACCGCGCCCGAGGCGCGGGTGGTCTTCTCGTCAACCTGCTCGTAGCGGCAGGTGCTCATGTCCACGTAGCCGGAGGCGACGTATTCGCGGAACGGATCGCGCCGCTCGTACATCGCGTGGCTCGCGAGCGAGGCCGGCGTGCAGCGCTGCCCGGGATGCATGGCGGTGACGCGGATGTCGTCCTCCCTGATGCGGCCGAGGATGCTCTCCTTGCCCATGAAGGGCTCGCAGCAGAACGAGGCGCACTCCATCAGCTTGCCGGCGTAGTAGGCGGTGGCCGGGCTGAGTCCCGCGTTCAGCAGCGGCGCGGCGAACAGCGCGCAGTCCGAGGCGCGGCCGGCGATCACCACCTCCGCGCCCTTCCTCAGCGCCGCCGCGATCGGCTCGGCTCCCATCACCGCGACGATGCGGTCGGTGCGGGCGAGCACCGACGCGTCGGCATCCGCCCGGCCATCCAGACCCTTGATCACGACACCGGACTCGAGCCGCGCCAGCATCGCCTCGCGCGTCTGTTCCGACTTGATCGTCGCCATGCGGAACGGAGCCAGCCCGTGTTCGGCAGCGATCTCGCGGATCAGTTCGGCGAACTGATCGACGCCGCGGTCGGTGCCGGTGTCGGAGGCCGAGCCCACGATCATCGGCACGCCGAGCCGGCGCGCGGCCGTCAGCATGATCTCGAGGTCGTGGCGCTGCCAGGCGACCGGGCTCGCCTGGCCGTCGGCGCCGAGCGGATAGGGGCCGATGTCGCAGGAGCCGGAATCGGCGATGATGAAGTCGGGCTTCAGTTCGCAGCCGGCCAGGAAGCTCGCCTTTTCCAGCGGCGTGAAGCCCAGATGCCCCGTCGGGCACAGGATGCTGACCTCGGTCATCGGCGTCTCCCTCATGATCCGACGCCGATCGTGCACGCGGTGTGCCAAGTCAGGCGGCGGCCGCCTCGGCCATGCCGAGCTTGAGCATCTGATGGCGCAGCGCGTGGCGCGACAGCCGCAGCCGCTGCGCCGCACGGCCGTGCCGCCCGCCCGTCTCCTTCAGTGCGGCGGCGATCAAGGCGCGCTGGAAGTCCTCGGTCGCCTCGTGGAAACCGCGATGCAGCGGCAGCGCAGCCCCCTCGCCGAAGGAGACGGCCGGCGGAGCGCGCCCTTCCACCTCGCGGATGATGCGATCGGGGAGGTGCTTCACCAGCACGAGCTCGTCCGTCTCCAGGATGGCGATCCGCTCGATCAGGTTCTCGAGTTCGCGCACGTTGCCGGGCCAGGAGTAGCGGCGGAACATCTCCGCGACGCGCGGTTCCAGCCCGCGGATCACCCGGCCGCAGCGCGCGGCGTGATGGCGCAGGAACGCCTCCGCCAGCAGCAGCACGTCGTCGCCGCGCGCGCGCAAGGGCGGGATGTTCACCGGCACGACCTGCAGCCGCCAGTAGAGGTCGTCGCGGAACCGCCCGGCCTTCACCTCGGAGAGGAGGATCCTGTTGGTCGAGGCGACGAAGCGCACATCCACCGTGGCCGACTTCACCGCGCCGACGCGGCGGAACTGCTGGGTGTCGAGCAGGGTCAGGAGCTTGGCCTGGAGCTGGAGATCCATCTCGCGGATCTCGTCGAGGAACAGCGTGCCGCCATGCGCCGCCTCGATCAGCCCCTGCTTGGTGGCCTGCGCGCCGGTGAAGGCGCCGCGTTCGTGTCCGAAGAGTTCGGACTCCATCAGCGTCGCCGGGATCGCGGCGCAGTTGACGTCCACGAAGGGGCGGTGTGCGCGCGGCGAGAGGCGGTGGATCATGCGCGCGACCAGCCCCTTGCCGGTGCCGGTCTCGCCGTAGAGCAGCACCTGGCGCACCGGGCTTGCGGCGATTCGTGCGACCAGCGCCCGCACGGCCCTGATGCTCTCGTGTTCGCCCAAGAGATCGGCATACGCCATCGCGCACTCGTCCCCGCGCCCGTCCTGCGCGGAGATTACGCCTCGGCGTGCGTCTCGCGCCATCCCTCGGCGCCCAGGGCGAATACCCGCCAGGGGGCGGAGCAGGGCGGGCCGAGCGCGATCGCGGCGCGCAACGCCCGCGTCGCGTACACCGCCCCGGCAAGGGTGGGGGAGGGATCGGGTTCGTGCCGGCAGAGCGCCTCCGGCGCGTGCAGGGCGAGGATCGCGCGCGGATCGGCCATGCTGGCAAGGGCGGCGCGCAGGGTGGCGAGCCGCGCCCGCGAATGGCCGACGGGCGCGAGCGGGTCGGGCGCGCCTGTGTAGTGGTTGGTGCGCGACACGCACGCTGCCCGCTCGATCTCCACGCGTCCGTGCCGGAGCTCGACCGCGGCCGCGTCCCCGGAGGCATCGGCGAGCACGAGACTGCCGCCGCCGGCATGCGGCAGGGCGCGGATCAGGTCGAGGGCCTCGGCGACCGTCGCGCAGCCGGCGAGCAGCCTGTTCATCAGGACGTAGCGCAGCATGCCGGGCCCGTGCGCGGCGGTCGGGATCTGCGTGTCGGCAAGGGCGAGCCCGTCGCTGTTCATCCCCGACGACCAAGCGCCCGGTGCGCCGAGCGAGCCGAGGCAGAGCACGCTGCGCCCACCCCAGACGGGATCGCGATGCGCGAAGACGCGCTGCAGCGCGGCGTGCTCCGGGCGGAAGTCGCGGTTCTTCGCCACCACGCCTGCGCGCGCGAAGGCGGTGCAGCCGTCGCGGTCGTCCGGTCGCGCGGCGAGGTCGGCCAGACAGCCGAGATGCAGGAAGACGAACACCTCGTCCGCGTCGAGCCCGAACCCCTCGGCAATGCCCGCGATCTCCTCCAGCGCTTCGGGAGCGAGGCGCGCGGTGATCTCGCGCTGCGCGGCGAGGAAGGCACAGGCGGCGGGCGTATCGGTCGCAGCGGCGGCCATGCGGCTTCGGATCGCGTCGCGCACGGCCGACGCCGCGTCCGGACAGGCGCGCGCCTGGCCGAGCCCGCGCGCGCGCGCATCACCCTCCAGCACGACGAGCGCCGTCATGCGACACCGCCATCGAGCAGGTGGCAGGCGGCGCGATGCCCAGCCTCCAGCGGCACGGTGCGCGGCGCCTCGCGCGAACAGCGCGGGCCCGCCTCGGGGCAGCGGGGATGGAACGGGCAGCCCGGCGGCGGCGCGAGCGGCGAGGGCAGGTCGCCGCCGACATGGCGCTGGCGCGCAGCCCCCGGCTGGTCGAGCCGCGGGACGGCCGCGAGCAGGGCGCGGGTGTAGGGATGCGCCGCGCGCCGCGTCACGGCATCGCGCGGCCCCTCCTCGACGATCGCGCCGAGATACATCACGGCGATGCGGTGGGCGAGATGCGCCACCACCGCGAGGTCGTGGCTGACGAACAGCAGCGTCAGCCCCATCTCGGCGCGCAGGTCCCGCAGCAGCCCCAGCACCTGCGCCTGCACCGAGACGTCGAGCGCCGAGACCGGCTCGTCGCACACCACGAACTCGGGCTTGAGGATCAGCGCGCGGGCGATGCCGATGCGCTGGCGCTGCCCGCCGGAGAACTGGTGCGGGTAGCGGTCCATGTGCGCGCGCGCCAGCCCGACGCGATCGAGCATCTGCAGGATGCGCGTCTCGGCTTCGGGTCCCCGCAGATGGGCATGGAGCAGCAGCGGCAGACCGACGATCTCGCGCACGGTGCGGCGCGGGTTCAGCGAGGCGTAGGGGTCCTGGAAGACGATCTGCATGCGCGGGCGCAAGGGGCGCAGCGCGTCCTCGGAGAGCGCGGTGATGTCCTGACCGTCGAAGCGGATCGTCCCGCCCGTGGGGTCGTGCAGGCGGATCAGCAGCCGGCCGAGGGTCGATTTGCCGCAGCCGGATTCGCCGATCAGGCCGAGCGTCTCGCCGCGCGCGATGTCGAGATCGACCCCGTTCACCGCGCGCACGGTCGGCACCGCCTTGCGGGTGATCCGCGCAGCAAGCGTGCGCGCGAGCGGATAGGCCTTGACGAGCCCGCGCGCCTCGATCAGCGCCGTCATGTCACCTCCTCGGCGCGCAGGCAGCGCGAGAAGCGGCCCGGCGCCACCGCGCGCAACGCCACCGGCTGGGCACAGGCGTCGATCGCCAGCGGACAGCGGTTGCGGAAGCGGCAGCCCGCATCGACGCGCGCGAGATCGGGCACCTGCCCGGGGATCGCGTGCAGCGGCCGGTCGGGGTCCTCCAGCGAGGGCAGGCTTGCCATCAGCCCGCGCGTGTAGGGGTGGCGCGGCGCGGCGATCACCTCCGCCGTCGGCCCGGTCTCCACCACCTGCCCCGCATACATCACCATCACCCGCGCGCAGCGTTCCGCGACCACGCCGAGATCATGCGTGATCATCGCCACCGCGAGCCCGGTCTCCTCGCGGAGCTCGTCGATCAGGTCGAGCACCTGGGCGCGGATGGTGACGTCGAGCGCGGTGGTCGGCTCGTCGGCGACCAGCAGGCGCGGCTGACCGGCAAGCGCGATCGCGATCATCGCGCGCTGGCGCATCCCGCCGGAGAACTGGTGCGGATAGTCGTCGAGCCGCCGCTCCGGCGAGGGGATGCCGACCCGGCGCAGCAAGGCGACTGCCTGGTCGCGCGCCTCCGACGGCGACCGCGCGAGTCGGTGCGTGAGGATCGTCTCGACGATCTGTGTGCCGATGGTGAAGGCCGGATTGAGCGCCGAGAGCGCGTCCTGCATCGCCAGCGCCATCGCCCGGCCGCGCAGCGCGCGCAGCGACGACGGCGGCAGCCGCGCGAGGTCGGTGCCATCGAACAGGATCTCGCCCGCCTCGATCCGCCCCGGCGGGCGCACGAGGCCGAGCACGGACAGGAACGTCACGCTCTTGCCCGAGCCGGACTCGCCCACAACGCCGAGTGCCTCGCCCGTATGGATATCGAGATCGACGCCGTCGCAGGCGGCGAGCGGACCGCGCCGCGTGGGGAACACCGTGCGCAGGCCGCGCACCGACAAGAGCGCCGTCATGAGCTGTGCAGTCGGGGATCGAAGGCGTCGCGCAGCCCCTGGCTCGCGAGGTTGATCGCGAGAACAAGGGCCAGGATCGCGAGGCCCGGCACGGTCGAGACCCACCAGGCGTCCACCAGGAAGTCGCGACCGTCCGCGACCATCGAGCCCCAGGACGGCGTCGGCGGCTGCACGCCGAGGCCGAGGAACGACAGCGACGCCTCCATGATGATCACGTAGGCCATGCGGAAGGTGGCGACCACCAGCACCGGCGAGAGCACGTTGGGAAGGATCTCGCGCAGCATGATGCGCCCCGGCCGGCAGCCGATCGCGCGCGCCGCCTCGACATAGTCCTGCTCGCGCGCAGCGAGCGTCTCGCCGCGCACCACGCGGCAGGTGAACACCCACTCCTTGTAGACCAGCGCGAGCACGATGTTGTGCAGCCCCGGCCCCATCATCGCCATCAGCCCGATCGCGAAGACGAGATAGGGGAAGCCGAGCAGCGTATCGACCAGGCGCGAGATCAGCGTGTCGGTCCAGCCGCGCAGATAGCCGGCGGCGAGGCCGGCGAGCGTGCCGACCGCCGCGGCGATCGCGATGACGAGCCCGGCGACCAGCAGCGAGACGCGCGCTCCCCAGATCAGCCGCGAGAGGATGTCGCGGCCGAGCCCATCGCAGCCGAGCAGGAATCCCCACTCGCCGCCCTCCGCCCAGGCCGGGGGCTGGAGCCGGCGGAACAGGTCGGCCTCGGCCGGGTCGTGCGGGGCGATCAGCGGCGCGGCGAGCGCGACGATGATGAAGGCGAGGATGACGACCGCCGAGCCGAGCGCGGTCTTGTTGGCCGCGAAGCGGATCAGCCCGAGGTGAAGGGGCGAGAGCGGGCGGTCCTCGATCGCCGCCGCGCTCACAGCCGCACCTTCGGGTTGAGCGCGGTGTAGAGCAGGTCGGCGACGAAGTTCAGCAGCACATAGGTGACCGCGTAGAGCAGCACGGCGGCCTGCACCAGGGGGTAGTTGCGCGCGAAGATGCTCTCGACCACGAGCCGGCCGAGGCCGGGCCAGCCGAACACCGTCTCGACGATCATGTTGCCGCCGAGCAGCGATCCGGTCTCGATCGCGGTGACGGTGACGGCCGGGATCAGCGCGTTCTTGAGCGCGTGACGCAGCAGCACGCGCCGGCGCGAGAGCCCCTTGGCCTCGGCGAACAGCACGTAGTCGGAGGCGAGCACTTCGGCCATCGCACTGCGCACCACGCGCGCGAGCAGGGCGGCGGTCGGCAGGCCGAGCGTGATCGCGGGCAGGACCAGATGCGCGACCGCGTTGCCGAAGGCCGAGAGGTCGCGGGCGAGCAGCGTGTCGAGCAGCAGGAAGCCGGTGGCGCGCGGCACCTCGAAGGCGAAGCCGATCCGCCCGCCCACCGGCAGCAGGCGGAACTCGACCGCGAACAGCAGGATCAAGAGGATGCCGAACCAGAACCCCGGCAGCGAGACGCCGAACAGCGAGGCGGCGGACAGTGCCCGGTCGATCCAGGAGTCCCGCTTCACCGCCGCGATCACGCCGAACGGGATCGCGACCAGGATTGCGACGACGAGCGCGACCAGCGTGAGCTCGACGGTCGCCGGCAGGCGCTCGGCGATCACATCCCACACCGGCCGGCGGTGGAAGAACGAGATGCCGAAATCGCCGCGCAGCGCGTTGCCGAGAAACACCAGGAACCGTTCGACCAAGGGGCGATCGAGGCCGAGATCGCGCCTCAGTGCCTCGGCCTGCTCCGCGGTCGCGCGCTGGTCGGCCAGCATGATCTCCACCGGGTCGCCCGGCGTCAGCGTGATCATCAGGAACACGATCAGGCTGACGCCGAACAGCACGGGCAGGAGCTGGGCCAGCCGTTCGGCCAGCCGCGTCGCCGTCATCTCAGCCGACGATGCGCACGCGGTGCAGGTTGATGCGGCTGTCGGCCTGCGGCTTCCAGCCGGCGATGCGCTTCGAGACGCCGTAGATGTCCTGCGGCAGCCAGAGGAAGATCCACGGCGCCTGGTCGGTCACGATCGCCTGGGCGCGCTGGTACATCTCGGCGCGCTTGGCCTGATCGGGTTCGGTCTCGGCCGCGTCCAGCAGCCGGTCCACCTCGGCGTTGGAGAAGCCGGCCGAGTTGCCGCGACCGCCGGTGCGCAAGGTGGGCACCATGATGTCGGAGGGGTCGAGCGAGCCGTTGCCCCAGGAGGTGAGATACATGTCGCGCTCGCGCCGGCGCTCGGGATTCTGCCACATCGGCGTCAGCACCGCGCCCTCCCAGATCTGCGCACGCACGCGCAGGCCGGTGCGCGAGAGCAGCGCGGCGATCGCCTCCGCCACCTCCTTGAGCGCGGCGGTGGTGTCGATCACGAGCTCGGTACCCTCGGCCACGCCCGCCTCGGCCAGCAGCGCGCGGGCGCGGGCGAGGTCGTGGCGGTACTCCGGCAGATCGGCGTTGAAGGCGAAGGCATCGGGGCTCATCACACCGCGCAGCGGGGTGGCGGTGTTGTTGAGGATGCGGCTGATGATCGCCCCCTTGTCCAGCGCATGGTTCAGCGCGCGGCGCACGCGCACATCCGTGAACGGCGCCTTGGCGTTGTTGAGCGCGACGAAGAAGGTGCGCGTGCCGTTCACCTTGGCGACGGCGGCGTTCGCGCTCGCCTCGACCTGGCGCATCGCCGAGGGCGGCAGCTCGTTGATGATGTCCACCTCGCCGGCGAGCAGGGCGGCGATGCGCGCGCTGTTCTCGGGGATGATGCGGAAGATCACGCGGTCGACCTGCGCGGGGCCGGCCGGCGGGATGTCGGTCGAGCCGCCGTAGTAGCCCTCGAAGCGCTCCATGATCACGGCCTCGCCGCGCCGCCATTCCGCCAGCCTGAAGGGGCCGCAGCCGTCCGGCCGCGTCTGCATCCCCTCCTGGCCGACGCGCTCGACATGGCGGCGGTTCACCACCTCCTGGAACGGCAGCATCGCGCCGAGGATCGGCCAGGGTTCGGCGAGGATCATGCGCACGGTGCGCTCGTCCACCACCACGGTGTCCCGGAGCGGGCCGAGCAGTCCCTTGCGCGGGCTGGTCTGGCCGCCCATCGCGCCGTCCTTCACCAGGCGGTTGAACGTGAAGGCCACGTCCTCGGCGGTGAGCGGATCGCCGGAGTGGAAGCGGATGCCCTGGCGGATGCGGAACTCGTAGGTCCTGGCATCGACCGCGCGCCAGGCTTCGGCGATCTCGGGCACCACCTTCATGGCCGGGTCGCGCGTGAGCAGCCCGTCATGGATGTTGCGGATGATGGTCTGGGTCTCGCGGTTGCGGTGGTTCGCGGGGTCGAGGGTGAGCGCGTCCTGGCTGAACCCGACCCGCACGTCGCGCGAGCGCGGCTGGGCGGCGAGCGGGCCCGGCACCGCCGCGACGGCAGCGGCGGTCGCGAGCAGAGTGCGGCGTCCGATCATGGTCGTCTCCCGTTGGTGTTGGCTGCGGCGTCCGAGGCCGGGCACCGTCATCATGCGCGGTGCAGCAAGCGGCGTGCCATGGGCGCACCATGGACGGTTTCGGCGGTCGGCCCGTCACGGAGCCGTCGCACGCGCGCATTTCGCGCCATGGCGTGTGCCGCGCGCAGACGCGCGCTCAGGCGGCGGGCCGCGATTCCTGGGGGGCGTTCCCCGGCCGCGCGACCCGCACCTTGCGGATGCGCCGGCTGTCGGCGTCGAGGATGCGGAACTCCACGCCCGAGGGATGCGCGATCGTCTCGCCGCGCGCGGGGATGCGGTGCGTCAGCGCCAGGATCAGCCCGCCCACCGTCTCGATCTCAGCGTCGCGTTCCTCGGGCGAGAGGATCGGGCCGAGATGGCGCTCGAACTCCTCCACCGGCAGCCGCGCATCCACGTCCAGCGTGCCGTCGGGCCGCGGCACCACCTGCGCGGCGAGCGGCTCGTCGTGCTCGTCGGCGATGTCGCCGACGATCTCCTCGACCACGTCCTCGATCGTCACCAGCCCGTCGGTGCCGCCGTACTCGTCCACCACGATCGCCATGTGCATGCGCGCCTGGCGCATCTCGAGCAGGAGGTCCAGCACCGGTTTCGAGGGCGGCACGAAGAGCGGACGGCGCAGGATGTCGGCGATGCGGAACTCCGGCCCGCGGTCCATGTGCACGAACACGTCGCGGATGTGCACCATGCCGACGATGTCATCGAGGCTCTCGCGGTAGACCGGCAGGCGCGAATGGCCCTCGCGCTTGATCAGCGCGACGAGCGCCTCGAGCGTCATGGTCTCGGGCACGGCAACGATGTCGGCGCGCGGCACCATCACGTCGTCGGCGGTGATGCCGCGCAGCTTCAGCACGTTGGCGATCAGCGCGCGCTCGTGCGGGTCGAGCGCGGGCGGCGCGTCCTCGCCCGCCTCCTCGGCGCGCTGCTCGATCAGCGCCTCCAGGCTCTCGCGCAGGCCGTTGTCGTCGCGCGCGCGCAGCAAGCGCAGCATGCGGTCGATCAGCCGCGACAATCCGCCGTTCTCGCTCATCGCGCGGCCCCCCGGTAGGGATCGGGCACGCCGAGGCGGCGCAGCACCAGGGCCTCCTCGCGCTCCATGCGCCGTGCGGCGCGCTCGTCCTCGTGGTCGCGCCCGGCGCAGTGCAGCGCGCCGTGCACGACCAGGTGCGCGAGATGCCGGGCGAGCGGCCGGCGCATCGCGCGCGCCTCGCGCCGGGCGACGCCGTAGCCGATCGCGATGTCGCCGCCGCCGCCGCTCCCGGGCCAGGAGAGCACGTTGGTGGCGTAGTCCTTGCCGCGGTGGTGCGCGTTCAGCCGGCGCAGCGTGGCATCGTCGGCAAGCAGGAGGGCAAGCGTGCCACGCACGCGCGCAGCCCGCATGGCGGCCGCCGCGGCACGCCGCGCGACCGCCTCGACCGCGGGCACCGAGGCGCGCCAGCGCGGCTCGGCGACCGTCACGGTGATCCCCGCGCCGGCGCCCGGCGCGGGGGGTCTACTTCCCGGTTCCATCGTCAGCCTGCGCGGCGGCCGTGCGCGCACGCCGCCGCGTCTCCCTCTCGGCCTGAGCGCGGCGGCCATAGGCCTCGACGATGCGCGCCACCAGCGGATGGCGCACCACGTCGTGTTCCGTGAAGCGAACGACGCCGAGCCCCGCCATGCCTTCGAGCGTCTCGAGCGCATCGGAGAGCCCCGAGCGGGTGCCGGGCGGCAGGTCGATCTGCGTGAGGTCGCCGGTCACCACCATGCGGCTGCCCTCGCCGAGCCGGGTCAGCACCATCTTCATCTGCACCGGCGTGGTGTTCTGCGCCTCGTCGAGGATCACGTAGGCGTGGCTGAGCGTGCGGCCGCGCATGAACGCCAGGGGCGCGACCTCGATCTCGCCGGCGGCGAGCCGGCGCTGCACCTGGTCGGCGGGCAGCATGTCGGCGAGCGCGTCGTAGAGCGGGCGCAGATAGGGATCGACCTTCTCGCGCAGATCGCCGGGCAGGAAGCCGAGCCGTTCGCCCGCCTCCACCGCCGGGCGCGAGAGCACGATCCGCTCCACCTTGCCGGTCGCCAGCATCGCCACCGCCTGGGCGACCGCGATGTAGGTCTTGCCCGTGCCGGCCGGGCCGAGCGCGAAGACGAGCTCGTGCGCGGCGAGCGCCTCCATGTAGGCGGCCTGCATCGGGCTGCGCGCGGCGATCGTGCTCTTGCGCGTGCGGATCGAGGGGATGTCGGAGAGCGGCAGGCGCGGCTCCTCGGCGCCCGGTTCGAGCGCGCGCACCGTGGCGTGGCGCGCCATGCGCACGGCCGCGTCCACCTCGGCTCCTCCCACCGTCTCGCCTCGCCCCAACGCGGCATAGAGGCCGAGCAGCGCCGCCTTCGCGGCCTCCGCTTCCTCGGCCGGACCGGTCACAACAAGACGGTTGCCGCGCGAGGTCAGCCGCACGCCGAGACGGTGCTCGATGCGCGCGAGATGGGCGTCATGTGCGCCGAACAGCAGGGGCAGGAGCGCGTTGTCCTGGAAGGTGACGTGCAGCGTCACCGGCGGCACGTCGGCCGTGCCCCGCAGCACGTGGTTCATGCGGCCTCGGCCGCCGGGGCGGCATCGGCGAGACGACCGGCGAGCGAGTTCGGATGGATCGCGGTGATCGTCACGGGGCGGATCTCTCCTGCGAGCGTCGTGGGTCCCTGCACGTGAACGGGCTGCAGCCACGGACTGCGTCCGACCATCTGGCCCTGGTGGCGGCCGGGTTCCATGAACAGCACCGCGACCGTGCGCCCGAGCAGAGCGGCGTTGAAGGCGGCCTGCTGGTCGCGCAGCACGGCCTGCAGGGTCCGCAGGCGGCGGTCCTTGGTCGGCTCGTCCACCTGGTCTCTCGCCTCCGCCGCCGGCGTGCCGGGGCGCGGCGAGAACTTGAAGCTGAAGGCGGAGGCGAAGCCGACACGCCGGACCAGGGCGAGCGTCGCCTCGAAATCCGCCTCGGTCTCGCCGGGGTGGCCGACGATGAAGTCGGAGGAGAGGGCGAGATCGGGCCGGGCCGTGCGCAGGCGCTCGACGAGGCGCAGGTAGTCGTCCGCCGTGTGGCGCCGGTTCATCGCCTTCAGCACCGCATCCGACCCCGACTGCACCGGCAGATGCAGATAGGGCATCAGCGCCGGCACCTCGGCATGGGCGGCGACCAGCTCGTCGTCCATGTCGCGCGGATGGGACGTGGTGTAGCGGATGCGGTCGAGGCCCGGCAGCTCGGCGAGCGCGCGGATCAGCCGCCCGAGCCCCCATTCGCGCCCGTCCGGCCCGATGCCGTGATAGGCGTTGACGTTCTGGCCGAGCAGCGTGATCTCGCGCGCGCCCTGCGCGACCAGCCGGCGCGCCTCGGCCAGCACCGCCGCTGCCGGACGCGACTGCTCGGCGCCACGCGTATAGGGGACGACGCAGAACGAGCAGAACCGGTCGCAGCCCTCCTGCACGGTCAGGAAGGCGCTGATGCCCTGCGGCGCGGACTCCTCCGGCAGGTGGTCGAACTTGTCCTCGGGCGGGAACTCGGTGTCGAGCAGCGCGCGCTCGCCGGCATCCGCGCGCGCGACCAGGGCGGGCAGGCGGTGGGTGGTCTGCGGGCCGAGCACGATGTCCACATAGGGGGCGCGGCGGAGGATCTCCGCGCCTTCCGCCTGGGCGACGCAGCCCGCGACCGCGATCAGCATCCGCCCGCCCTCGGCCGCACGCGCCTGCTTCAGCCGCCTGAGCCGGCCGAGTTCGGCGAACACCTTCTCGGAGGCCTTCTCGCGGATGTGGCAGGTGTTCAGCACCACAAGGTCGGCGCCTTCCGGCGCGGGCTGGAGCGTGAAGCCCAGCGGCGCCAGCGCATCGACCATGCGGGCGCTGTCATAGACGTTCATCTGGCAGCCCCAGGTCTGCACATGCAGCCCGCGGGGCCGGGTGGCGTTCGTCATGCGGCTCTGGGGATGGTGGCGGGAGGTCGCATCACGCCGTCCGCAACCAGCCGAAGCCGGGTTTGCGAAGGCGACATCCGGTCGTGACCGGCCGGACCCGTTGGCTCAAGGGCGCGAACCTCTCCTTTCGAGCGCAAGTCACGCCACAGGGGAGCGATGCCTGTCAAGCGCGATCGGGAGACGCCGTGGGGTCGCGGGAGTGACGTTTCGGCGACAGGGGTGTCGCCTCGCGGCCCTGGCGGAGCGCCGCCGCGCCCGCATCCACCGCCTCGTGGGCGGCTTCCGCCAGCGCCTTGCGGTTGGGGAAGTCGGCGGGGTCGAGCGGCCGGTGCAGAAGGATGGTGGCGCGGCACGAGCGCCGCCCCAGGAGGGTCCAGGCATGGCGGGCGATGTCCATGTCGCCGTACCAGGCGAAGTGCGGCCGGTGCGGGCGCGTCACCGGCAGGCCGTCCAGCCGGTCGAACACGATCGAGACCGGCTGCACGATCGGGCGCACGCCGTCGCCCTCGACCGCGCCGATCAGCGCGCTGCGGAACGGCATCACCCGCGCGCCGTCGCTGGTGGTGCCCTCCGGGAACAGGATCAGCGAATCGCCCCTGGCGAGGCGGGCGACGATCTCGTCCTTCTCGCGCCCGGTCGCGCCGCGCCGGCGGCTGACATAGACGGTGCGGCCGAGCTTCGCGACGGTGCGGATCAGGGGCCAGGACCCGACCTCGGCCTTGGAGACGAAGCAGGCCTCGATCCGCCCGCCCAGCACCAGCACATCCGCCCAGGACTGGTGGTTGGAGAGGAACAGGACCGGCCGGCCGGGTGCGGGCCTGGCGGGCTCGCCGACCACCCGCACATGGATGCCGCCGATCCAGCACAGCACCGCGTGGTACCAGCGCGCCATCACCACCGGCGCGCGGCCGCCCAAGGCGATGCAGACCGTCTGCACGGGGATGCAGAGGAAGGTCCAGAGCGCCATCAGCACGAGCCGCCGGGTCGCGCGCACGGCGCGCCAGGCCGAGGGCGCGCGCGCCTCGCGGAAGTCGGCCGCCATCTCGGCCTCCGCGGCGGCGAGCCGGGCGCGCCAGTCGGTGCCGGCGGGTGGCCGGATGATCGCGGTGCGGAAACGTCGGGAGCCCAGGCGGCGGGTCGGCATGTATCGGCTGGCATGGCGCAACTGCCGGGGCGGCGCAAGCCGGGCAGGGCCGCTTGCGGCCGGGTCCTGGGCGGCCGAGACTGCGTCGCGACACGACGGAGGACCCCTCTGCCCATGCGACTCGCGATCCTCGGCGCCGGGGCGATCGCCCTCGGCTCGGCGGCGCTGGCGGCGTCGCGCGGCCACGCCGTGACGGTCTGGTCGCCCTCCGGCCGCGGCACCGAGGCCTTGCGCGCCAGGGGCGGGCGGCTCGCGGCCGCGGGCGAGGTCCGGGGGGAGTTCCCGGTCGGCCTCGCCGCGCAGGTGGGCGAGGCGGTCGCCGGCGCCGAGGCCGTGCTGGTCGCGGTGCCGGCGAACGGCCACCGGGCGGTGATGGAGGCGGCCGCCCCGCATCTCGCCTCCGGCCAGACCGTGCTGGTCAGCGCCGCAGCCAGCCTCTCGCCACTCCATCTGCACCGGCTGCTCGGCCGGCGCGGCGTGGCGGCGACGATCGCGGGGTTCGGCACCACGGCGCTGACGGGCCGGCGCGGCGCCGACGGCGCCTCGGTCGCGGTCGCCACCCTGCGCGGCGCCTGCGACGTCGCGGCGGTGCGGCACGCCGAGACGGAAGCGGCGCTCGCGATCGCGACCGAGCTCTGGGGCGAGCGCTTCGTCCCGGCCGACAGCCTGCTCGCCGCCGCGCTCGCCAACGTCAATCCGATCGCGCATCTGGCGATGGCGCTCTGCAACTTGAGCCGCATCGAGCACCGCGAGGTCTGGCCGCAGTACCACTGCACCACGCCCGCCGTGGCGCGGCTGATCCTGGCGCTGGACGGCGAGCGCCAGGCGCTCGCCGCCGCCTGCGGGGTGCGCATCCCGACGGCGGAGGCGTTCTTCCGCCGCTCCTATGCGCTGGACGCGCCCGATCTTGCGGGGATGATGGCGGAGCTGCACGCCCGCCGCGGCGGCCCGCCGGGGCCGACCACGATCGAGACCCGCTACGTGCTCGAGGACGTGCCCTTCGGTCTCGTGTTCTACCTCGCGCTCGCCGGGGAAGTCGGTCTGGCGATGCCGGTGACCGAGGGGGCGGTGCGGCTTGCCTCCGCCGCCTGGGGGCGGGAGCTTGCGGCGATGAACGACCTCCTGCCGGTGCTCGCGGCCGAGGGCGGGCTCAGGGCGGCGGCCACGGCGTGAGGCCGGGGCGCGCTGCCGCGCGCCGCCCCTGGCCGATCATCCTGCCCCGATCGTGGCCCGCAGCCCCGCCCTCCGGCCCTTGCCGCACCCCCGCGAACCGACCCATATCCCGCCCATGGACGCGACCACCGACAGCCTGCGCCTCTCCGTCAACGGCGAGACGCGCGCCTTCCCCGGCCCGCTCACCGTGGCCGGGCTGCTTGCCGTGCTCGGGCTCGACCGGCGCAAGGTCGCCGTGGAGCGCAACCTGGAGATCGTCCCGAAATCGGGCTTCGACAGCACCGTGCTCGCCGACGGCGACCGGATCGAGATCGTCCACTTCATCGGCGGGGGCGACCATGCCTCCGCGGCGGAGGACACGTGGTCGGTCGCCGGGCGCAGCTTCCGTTCGCGCCTGATCGTCGGCACCGGGCGCTACAAGGACCTCGACGAGACCGCGGCCGCGATCGCCGCGTCGGGCGCCGAGATCGTCACCGTCGCCGTGCGGCGCGTGAACCTCTCCGATCCCTCGGCGCCGATGCTGCAGGACTACGTCCCGCCCTCACGCTACACCTACCTGCCCAACACCGCGGGCTGCCACACGGCAGAGGACGCGATCCGCACCCTGCGGCTTGCGCGCGAGGCGGGGGGGTGGAACCTCGTCAAGCTCGAAGTGCTGGGACCGCCGCCGACGCTCTATCCCGACATGCAGGAGACGCATCGTGCGCTCGACGCGCTGGTGAAGGACGGGTTCCAGGTCATGGTGTACTGCGTCGACGACCCGGTCGCGGCGAAGCGGCTCGAGGAGCAGGGCGCGGTCGCGATCATGCCGCTCGGCGCGCCGATCGGCTCGGGCTTGGGCATCCAGAACCGGGTCACGATCCGGCTGATCGTCGAGCAGTCGAAGGTTCCCGTGCTGGTGGATGCCGGGGTGGGCACAGCCTCCGACGCGGCGATCGCGATGGAGCTCGGCTGTGACGCGGTGCTGATGAACTCGGCGATCGCGCACGCCAGGGACCCGGTGCGCATGGCGCGCGCGATGAAGGCCGCGGTCGAGGCGGGACGCGAGGCCTATCTCGCCGGACGGATGGCGAAGAAGCTCTACGCCGACCCGTCGAGTCCGCTGGGCGGTCTGATCTGACCCGAGGCGGGGGAACCTGACCCGCCATCGCATCCACCTGCGCCCGTCGGCCTGAGCGCGGCCCGGCATGTCATCCGAGGCGACGGCGCTGCCCGGCCCGAATCGCCGCTGGGGCAGCCCGTACGGCGGCATGCCGGCGCCGCCCCCGCCATGCGACCCGGGCCACCTGCCGGCGACTGCGGGCCGGATTTCTCCGCACCGCAGGCCTGCGCTGCGCGGGATCGATTTTTCCCTTCACCTCTCGGAGGGTCGCGCGTATATCGCGCGCAGAGACAGCAACGCACGTGCCTCTGGCCCCTCGGGGTTTACGCAACGACGTCAAGCGCTCTGGCCAGCCCGGGGGTTCGCCCGCGGGATCGCTGGTGTGTTCGACCGTTCCGTCGACCTGGGGCGTGCCGCCTGGACAGGCCGCCCCGCTGGAGTTGAGAGGGAGGGCCCGTGCGATGACCCCGAAGATCGCGCGCTTTCTCGAGGAGGTTCGTCCCGCGACGCCCTGCCTCGTGCTCGACGTCGACCGCGTCGAGGCGAACTACCGTGCGCTCGCCGCCGCGCTGCCGCTCGCGCGCATCTACTATGCCGTCAAGGCCAACCCCGCGCCGCCGGTGCTGGAGCGGCTGGTCGCCCTCGGTTCGGCCTTCGATGCCGCTTCGTGGGAGGAGGTCGAACTCGTGCTCGCCGCCGGCGCGGCGCCCTCGGCGATCTCCTACGGCAACACGGTGAAGAAGGAGAGCGCGGTCGCGCGCGCCTTCGCCGCCGGCGTGCGGATGTTCGCCTTCGACTCGGAGGAGGAGCTCGAGAAGCTCGCGCGCGCCGCCCCCGGGTCGAAGGTCTATTGCCGCATCCTGGTCGAGAACGCCGGCGCCGACTGGCCGCTTTCCCGCAAGTTCGGCTGCTCGGTGGAGATGGCGGCCGGGCTGATGGCACGCGCGGGTGCGCTCGGGCTCGATCCCTACGGGCTCTCGTTCCATGTCGGCAGCCAGCAGCGCGACGCGGTGGCCTACGAGGCGGCGATCGCCAAGGTGGGAATGCTGTTCACCGACCTCACCGAGCGCGGGGTGAACCTGCGCATGGTGAATCTGGGCGGCGGCTTCCCGGTGCGCTACTCGGAGGACGTTCCGGGGATCGACCATTTCGCCCGGGCGATCATGGGCGCGATGACGCGCGCCTTCGGCAACGCGATCCCCGAGATGGTGGTCGAGCCGGGGCGCTTCATCGTCGGCGATGCCGGCGTGATCGCCTCGGAGGTGGTGCTGGTCAGCCGCAAGGCGAAGGACGATCCGGTCCGCTGGGTGTATCTCGACATCGGCCGGTTCGGCGGGCTGGCCGAGACCGAGGGCGAGAGCATCCGCTACCCTCTGCGCACCTCGCGCGACGGCGGGGCGGTCGGGCCGGTGACGATCGCGGGTCCGACCTGCGACGGCGCGGACATCCTCTACGAGCGCACCCCGTACCGGCTGCCGCTGGCGTTGCGGGCGGGCGACCGGGTCGAGCTGCTGGCGACCGGCGCCTACACGACGACCTATGCGTCGCAGTCCTTCAACGGCTTCCGCCCGCTGGCGGAACATTACATCTAGGGGGGTGGTCGAGGGGGGGGGGGGGGGGCCCCCCCCCCGGGTTTTTTTAAGACCGACGGCGCGGCCGGCCCCGCCCCGCCGGGGTTGGGGGGGGGGGGCCCCCCCCCCCCCCCCCCCGCCTCGTTCCTTCATGGCAGCAGCACCGTCACCGCCGCCTGCGCGGCGATGCCTTCGCCCCGCCCGGTGAAGCCGAGCCGCTCGGTGGTCGTGGCCTTCACCGAGACGGCACCGGATGCGATCCCCATCAGCGCGGCCAGTCGTTCCCGCATCGCCGCCGCATGCGGCGCGATCTTCGGCCGCTCGCAGATCAGCGTGACGTCGGCATGGACGATCCGGCCACCGCGCGCGGCCACGCGTTGCGATGCATGCTGGAGGAACAGCGCACTGTCGGCGTCCTTCCACACGGCATCCGAGGGGGGGAACTGCGTGCCGATATCGCCCTCGGCGAGCGCGCCGTAGATCGCGTCGCAGAGCGCGTGGATGCCGACATCGGCATCGGAATGTCCTGCAAGTCCAAGGGGATGGGGGACGCGGACGCCGCAGAGCATGAGCGCGCGGTCGGGCGCGAAGCGGTGCACGTCGAAGCCCGTGCCGACGCGCGGCGTCAGGCTTGCGCCGAGGATCGCTGCGGCGCGGGCGAGATCCTCGGGTGTGGTCACCTTCAGGTTCTCCTCCGCCCCTGGCACGAGCCGGACCGCGATGCCTGCGGCTTCGGCCACGGCGCCGTCATCGGTCAGCGACCGTCCCGCCACGGCACGGTGGGCGGCGAGGATCGACGCGAAGCGGAAGCCCTGCGGCGTCTGCACCCGCCACAGGCCCTCGCGCGGAACCGTCCCGGTGACGATCCCGTCCGCCGCGCGCTTGAGAGTGTCGGTGACGGGGATGGCCGGCAGCACGGCCTCGGCCCCTGCGGCGAGGGCCTCGCACACGGCGTCGATGACGCGGACGGGCACGAGGGGGCGGGCGGCGTCGTGGATCAGCACGGCCTCGGGCGGGTCGGCGGCGAGCGCCTCCAGCCCCGCGCGGGCGCTGTCCTGGCGTGTCGCGCCCCCGGGCACGATTCCCGATTTCGGGAAATCGGGACATGCGGCCGCGATCGGTTCCCCCGGGCCGACCGCCACCACCTGCGCCACGCGCGGATGGCCCCTGAACGCCGCGAGCGCGCGCGCGACGAGCGGTACGCCGGCGAGCGGAACGAACTGCTTCGGCTGCGCCGCCCCGAACCGGGCGCCGGAACCGGCGGCGAGGACAAGTGCTGCGATCCGCATGGCGACCGGACGCTACGGGCGCGGCCCTTGCCGCACAACCGCCGCCGCGTTGCGCGGGCGGGGGCACTTCGCTAGTTTGCCCAAATCATGGGCATTTCCGCATCAGGCAAGGACGGCTGCGACGCAAGCGCGCCCGACCAGCCTATCCCGCGTGCAGCCGACGGGAACCGGCCGCAGCGCGCGCCGGGGCCCCTGGCGCCGATCGTGCTCGGCCCGGGCGCGGTGATCGAGACCCCGGTCATCCTCGCCCCCATGTCGGGGGTCACCGACCTGCCGTTCCGCCGCCTGGTGCACAGCCTCGGAGCCGGGCTGGTCGTCTCCGAGATGATCGCCTCCTGGGCGATGATCCGCGAGAACCGCCAGACCCTGAAGATGGCCGAGACCGACGGCGGCGCCGGGCTGATGGCGGTGCAGCTCGCCGGCTGCGACCCGGAGGCGATGGCGGCGGCGGCGAAGCTGAACGAGGATCGCGGCGCCGCCATCATCGACATCAACTTCGGCTGTCCTGTGAAGAAGGTGACGAACGGCCAGCACGCCGGCTCGGCGCTGATGCGCGACGAGGTCCAGGCCGCGCGCATCCTGGAGGCGACCGTGCGCGCGGTCTCGATCCCGGTGACGCTGAAGATGCGCATGGGCTGGGACCACGCCAGCCTGAACGCGCCCAGGATCGCGCGCATCGCCGAGGAGGCCGGCATCCGGATGGTGACCGTGCACGGGCGGACGCGCCAGCAGTTCTATTCCGGCCATGCCGACTGGGACTTCGTCGCGCGGGTGAAGGCGGCGGTCCGGCTGCCGGTGATCGTCAACGGCGACATCGTCACGGTGGAGGACGCGTCGGAGGCGATGGCGCGCGCGGGCGCCGACGGGGTGATGGTCGGCCGCGGCGCCTACGGACGGCCGTGGTTCCTCGCCCAGGTCGCGCACTTCCTGCGCACGGGCAGGCATCTGCCCGATCCGCCGCTCGCCGAGCAGCGGCGCATCCTGCGCGCCCACTACCGGGCGATGCTCGCGCATCACGGCGAGAGCGCGGGGACGCGGCTCGCGCGCAAGCATGTCGCCTGGTACTCGAAGGGCCTGCCCGGTTCGGCCGAGTTCCGCGCCGCCGTGAACCGCGCCGAGACGGCCGCCGAGGTGGAGGCGCTGATCGACGGCTTCTACCTGCCGCTGATCGAGGCCGGCACGGAGCGGGCCGCCGCATGAGGCCCTCGCGCAGCCGCCGGGCGCTCGCCGCGGCGCGCGGCCTCGCCGAGGCGCCGGTGCGGCTCCTGCGCGCGCAGCCGGACGAACCCGACGCGGCATCGATCCTCTCCTCGCTCGCGATCGCCGTGGTGGTGCTCGACCGGCAGGGACGGTTCCGCAGCGCCAACCAGGCCGCCGAACAGTTCTTCGCGCAGTCCGCCGCCTCGCTCGCGGCGATGCGGCTCGGCGATCTGCTGCCCGCCGACCATCCGATCTTCGCCATGCTCGTCCAGGCGCTCGACGGCGCGGCGATCGTCGCCGACCACGACATGGCGTTCGAGAGCCCGCGGATCGCCAAGCACGGGATCTCGGTGACGGTCGCGCCGCTCGCCGATTGGCCGGACTGCGCGGTGGTGACGCTGGCGGACGGTTCGACCGCGCAGATGCTCGATCGCCAGATCGGCTTCCGCAACGCCGCGCGCAGCGTCTCCGGCATGGCCGCGATCCTGGCGCACGAGGTGAAGAACCCGCTCTCCGGCATCCGCGGCGCCGCCCAGCTCCTGGAAGCGAGCGTGCCGGAGCAGGATCGCGAGCTTGCGCGCCTGATCCAGGACGAGGCGGACCGCATCCGCGCGCTGGTCGATCGGATGGACGTGTTCTCCGACCGGCCGGTGGAGCGGCGGTCCGTCAACATCCACGAGGTGCTCGAGCATGTGCGCCGGCTGGCCATGAGCGGCGTCGCACGGCACGCGCGCATCGTCGAGAGCTACGATCCCTCGCTGCCGCCCGTGTGGGGCAACCGCGACCAGCTCGTGCAGGTGTTCCTGAACCTGGTGAAGAACGCCGCCGAGGCGGTGCCGGAGGCGGGCGGGGTGATCGAGCTCGCCACCGCCTTCCAGCACGGGGTGCGGCTGGTCGCGGGCGGTGCCGGGCGCGTGCACCTGCCGCTCGTGGTCAGCGTGCGCGACAACGGCCCGGGCATCGACGAGGCGATCCGCGCCAACCTGTTCGACCCGTTCGTGACCACCAAGCGCGGCGGCAGCGGCCTCGGGCTCGCGCTGGTCGCCAAGCTGGTGGGCGATCACGGCGGGCTGGTGGAATGCGACAGCCGCCCCGGCCGCACCGTGTTCCGCGTGCATCTTCCGGTTGGACCCGCAGCCAGCGACGACGACGCACCATGACCGCGACGATCCTGGTCGCCGACGACGACCGCTCCATCCGCACCGTGCTGGGCCAGGCGCTGACGCGCTCCGGCTACCAGGTGCGCACGACCGGCACCGCCTCGACGTTGTGGCGCTGGGTGCAGGACGGCGAGGGCGATCTCGTCATCACCGACGTGGTGATGCCGGACGAGAGCGGGCTCGAGCTGATCCCGCGCATCCGCCGCATCCGCCCGGAGCTGCGCATCGTGGTGATGAGCGCGCAGTCGACCTTCACCACGGCGGTGATGGCGGCGCAGCGCGGCGCCTTCGAGTACCTGCCGAAGCCCTTCGACCTGAACGAGCTGCTCGCCGTGGTTGGGCGCGCGCTCGCCGCGCCGCCGCCCGCGGCCGAGCCCGAGGCGGCGGAGGAGGAGCGGCTGCCGCTGATCGGCCGGTCGCCGGCCATGCAGGAGATCTACCGGATGGTGGCGCGCGTCACCACGACCGATCTCACCGTGATGATCACGGGCGAGAGCGGGACCGGCAAGGAGCTGGTCGCGCGCGCGCTGCACGACTACGGTCCGCGCCGCGGCGCGCCCTTCGTCGCGGTGAACATGGCGGCGATCCCGCGCGAGCTGATCGAGAGCGAGCTGTTCGGCCACGAGCGCGGCGCCTTCACCGGCGCGCTGAGCCGCAACCAGGGCCGGTTCGAGCAGGCGAACGGCGGCACGCTCTTCCTCGACGAGATCGGCGACATGCCGCCCGAGGCGCAGACACGGCTCCTGCGCGTGCTGCAGGAGGGCGAGTTCACCACCGTCGGCGGGCGGACGCCGGTGCGCGTCAACGTGCGCATCGTCGCCGCCACGCATCGCGACCTGCGCGCGCTGATCCGCCAGGGCCTGTTCCGCGAGGATCTCTTCTACCGCCTGAACGTCGTGCCGATCCGCCTGCCGCCGCTGCGCGACCGGCTCGAGGACATCCCGCTCTTGGCGCGCCACTTCCTCGCCCAGGCGAAGGCGAAGGGGCTGCCGGCCAAGACGCTCACACCCGAGGCCGCGGAGCGGCTGAAGCAGCATCCCTGGCCCGGCAATGTGCGCGAGCTCGAGAACCTGATGCGCCGTCTCGCCGCCCTCTATCCGCAGGAGACGATCGGCGCCGAGGTGATCGCCGCCGAGCTTGCCGAGGCGATCCCGCCGGCGGCGCCCGCCGCGACACCGACCGAACCCGAGAGCATGGCGCAGTCGGTGGAACGGCATCTGCGCGCCTATTTCGCGAGCCACAAGGACGGGCTGCCGGCCGCCGGCGTCTATGACCGCGTGCTCGCCGAGGTCGAGCGGCCGCTGATCCGCCTCACCCTTGCCGCGACCCGCGGCAACCAGATCAAGGCCGCTGCGGTGCTGGGGCTGAACCGCAACACGCTGCGCAAGAAGATCCGGGAACTCGAGATCCCGGTCGTGCGCGGTCTCGGCTGACGGGGGAGGCGGGCATGGACGGGACCGCCGCCCGTCCGGCCGCCGAGGCCGAGCCGGCCGCCGCGCCGCGCTGGCGTCGCATCGC
>NZ_VIKA01000240.1 GCF_006704265.1 Elioraea sp. Yellowstone
CACGTGGGGGGTGTGGCTCCCGGCACTCACCACCCCCCCCCGCCGCGCGGGGGGGGGGCGTTGTTGGGTCTCGCCCCGGGGGGGGGCCCCCCCCCCCCCCCCGCCCCCCCACCCGCTTGACGCCCGCCCCCCAACGCGCGTTCCCTCCGCCCCCGCACCTTGCGGAGACTCCCAGTGGCGGAACACGGATTCGGACGACAGGTCGGCAGACGACGCCACCTCCTCGGCATCGCCGGCCTCGACCCGGGCCAGATCCGCGCCGCCCTCGACCTCGCCGAAACCTACATCTCGCTCAACCGCCAGGGCGGCCCGCGCGACGTCATGCGCGGCCGCACCCTGATGAACCTGTTCTTCGAGGCCTCCACACGCACCCGCACCAGCTTCGAACTCGCCGGCAAGCGCCTCGGCGCCGACGTCATCAACATGACCACCGCCGGCTCCTCGGTCGCCAAGGGCGAGACCCTGATCGACACGGCGATGACGCTGAACGCCATGCACGTGGACGTGCTGGTGGTGCGCCACGACCAGTCGGGCGCCGCCGCGCTCCTTGCCCAGAAGCTCGACGCCGCGGTGATCAACGCGGGAGACGGCACGCACGAACACCCCACCCAGGCGCTCCTCGACGCGCTCACCATCCGCCGCCACCGCGGCACGCTCGAGAACCTCACCGTCGCGATCTGCGGCGACGTGCTGCACTCCCGCGTCGCCCGCTCCAACATCCACCTGCTCACCACCATGGGCAGCCGCGTGCGCCTCTGCGCGCCGCCCACGCTGCTGCCCGCCGGCGCGGCGCAGCTCGGCGTCGAGGTGCACACCGACATGCGCGCGGCGCTGAAGGGCGCCGATGTCGTGATGATGCTGCGGCTGCAGCGCGAGCGCATGAGAAGCAGCTTCGTCCCCTCCGCGCGCGAATACTTCCGCTTCTACGGGCTCGACGCGGCCAAGCTCGCGCTCGCCAAGCCCGACGCGCTGGTGATGCACCCGGGGCCGATGAACCGCGGCATCGAGATCGACAGCGCGGTCGCCGACGACCTCCAGCACAGCGTGATCCAGGAACAGGTGGAGATGGGGGTGGCCGTGCGCATGGCCGTGCTCGACCTCCTGACGCGCGACCTCCGGCGCAACGTATGAGCACGCTCTTCGTCAACGCCCGGCTGCTCGACCCGGCCAGCGGCCTCGACGCGCCCGGCACGCTGCTGGTCGAGGGCGGGCGCATCGCCGCGCTGAACCCCGCCCAGCCTCCCGCACACGCCGAGCGCATCGACTGCGCGGGCGCCTGCCTCTGCCCCGGACTCGTGGACATGCGCGTCGGGCTGCGCGAGCCGGGCGAGGAGCACAAGGAGAGCCTCGCCACGCTGGCCGCCTGCGCCGCCGCCGGCGGCGTGACCACGCTTGCCGCGCTGCCCGACACCGACCCGCCGCTCGACGAGCCCGCGCTCGTCGAGTTCGTCGCCCGGCGCGCCGCCGCCCTCGGCTCGGTGACGGTCCTGCCCTACGGGGCCGCGACCAAGGGCTGCGCGGGGCGGGAACTCGCCGAGTACGGGCTGCTGCGCGAGGCGGGCGCCGCCGGCTTCACCGACGGGCGGCGCGCGATCGCCGAGGCGCGCACCATGCGCCTCGCCCTCGCCTATGCCGACGCCTTCGGCGCCTTCGTGATCCAGCACCCGGAGGAGCCCTCGCTCGCCGCGGGCGGCGCGGTCACCGAGGGGTTCCAGGCCACGCTCCTCGGCCTGCCCGGCATCCCGGCCGCCGCCGAGGCGCTCATGGTCGCCCGCGACATCCGCCTCGCCGCGCTGACCGGCGGGCATGTCCACTTCGCCCATGTCTCGACGGCCGAGGCGCTCGACCTGATCCGCGCGGCCAAGGCCAGGGGCCTGCGCGTCACCTGCGACACGGCGCCGCCCTATTTCGACCTGAACGAGACCACGATCGGCGAGTGGCGCACCTATGCCCGGCTCTCGCCGCCCCTGCGCAGCGAGGAGGACCGGCTGGCGGTGCTGGCGGCGCTCGCCGACGGCACGATCGACGCCGTCGCCTCCGACCACCAGCCGCAGGACACCGATGCGAAGCGCCTCCCCTTCGCCCAGGCCGAGCCCGGCGGCGTCGGGCTCGAGACCCTGCTCGCGGTGACGCTGAACGCGGTGCATGCGGGGCATCTGCGGCTGCTCGACGCGCTCGGCCTGCTCACCCACCGCCCCGCCGGGCTGCTGGGCGTCCCGGCGGGGCGGCTCGCGGAGGGCGCCGCCGCCGATCTCTGCCTGTTCGATCCCGACCGCGCCTGGCAGATCCGCGCCGACGACCTCGCCGGCAACAGCCGCAACACCCCGTTCGACGGCCGGCCCGTGCAGGGCAAGGTGCTCGGCACCTGGAAGGCCGGGCGGCGCGTGTTCGGATGACCCTCGCGCTCGCCGCCCTGCTCGGTCTCGCGCTGGGGTCGATCCCGTTCGGGCTGCTGCTGACCAGGGCGGCGGGCCTGGGCGACGTGCGCCGGATCGGTTCGGGCAACATCGGTGCCACCAACGTGCTGCGCACCGGGCGGAAGGACCTCGCCGCGGCGACGCTGCTGCTCGATGGCGGGAAGGGGGCGGCGGCGGTGCTGCTGGCGGGCGCGTGGCTCGGCCCGCTCGCGGCCCCCGTCGCAGGGGTGGCTGCCGTGGTCGGGCACATGTTCACGCCCTGGCTCGGCTTCGCCGGCGGCAAGGGGGTGGCGACCGGGCTCGGCGTGCTGATCGGCGCGGCGTGGCCCGTCGGCCTCGCCGCCTGCGCGACCTGGCTCGCGGTCGCGGCGGTCGCGCGCATCTCCTCGCTCGCGGCGCTGGTCTCCTTCGCCGCCGCGCCGCTCTACGCCGCCGCGCTGGCCGATCGCTGGACGGCCGCCGCGGCGATGGCGATCGCTGCGCTCGTCTATGTGCGCCACGCGGGCAACATCCGCCGCCTGCGCGCCGGCACCGAGCCGCGCATCGGCGAGCGCCGGTGACCGCGGCGGAACGGCGCGCGCGTCTGAGGCT
>NZ_VIKA01000241.1 GCF_006704265.1 Elioraea sp. Yellowstone
CACCATCGCCTCCGCCAACGCCTTCCTCTACGCCGCCTCCGTCATGCTCCTGCTGCGCCGCCTCGCACGTTCCACATGAGATTCGAGACAGACTCTCAGGGCGGAACTTCGAGACCAAGCAGTATGAGGAAGCCGTCGCCGAGGAGGCGTTCGCCCGCCTGAAGACCGGCGTTCTCAACTTCATCAACAAGACGCATTTCGACCGTCTGACGATGATCCTGCGCTCGGCCGGGTTCGTCACATCGAATCTCATCCGCAGCCAGAATGCCATCAATTTCGCCTACATCCTCTACCTGCGCGGTCGGGCAGAGGGCATGCCGGCCGCTGACATCGAGCGGCTGGTGCGACGATGGTATGTCATGTCGCTGTTGCGGGGACGCTACTCCGGCAGCCCCGAGACGGCGTTCGATTTCGATATCCGCCAGATCGAAGCCCGTGGCCTCGCGACCTATTGCGAGGCGGTGATCGATGCGGAGCTTCCCGAGAGCTTCTGGTCCACTCTGCTCCCGCAGGAGATGGATACCTCCTCGGCATCGAGCCCCTACTTCCTCGTCTACCAGGCCGCGCAGGTGAAGTTGGGAGACCTCGGCTTCCTGTCGCGGGATATCACCGTGCGCGACCTGCTGCTGAACCGCAGTGACGTGCATCACGTCTACCCGCGCAATCACCTGAAGAAACAGGGCATGGCACGCGGGCGGTACAACCAGATCGCCAACTTTGTTCTCGCCCAAAGCGAAATCAACATCGGCATCGGCGACCGGCCGCCAGAGGTCTATTTCGCCGAGCTGGCCGAGCAATGCAGCGGCGGGGCGAGGAGATACGGCGGCATCACGGATATAGCCGAGATGCGGGCCAACTTGCGCATGAGCTGCCTGCCGGAAACCCTGCTCGATGGGGAGATCCCCGATTTTGGCGACTTCCTCGAGGCGCGCCGGAAGCTGATGGCAGCGAAGATCAAGACGTACTTCGAAGGGCTTTGAGATGAGGCGATGGGGAAGCGACAGTCAGGGGGAGAGCGGAAATGGCTGAGCGGGACGATCTCATCGCGTCCATCGCGGCGACCACGGCCGACTATCGTGAGGCTGATGGGGAAGCCCCGACGCCAGAACGTATCGAGCGTTGGGTCGGTCAGTTCGACGCCGCAGTTCAGCTGCCAATTTTGCGGGAAATGGACCATGCCCTGAAGCAGACCTACTTTTCCTGCGCGAACACGCGCAGTTTTCTCGCAGGCCTGTTCAAAACGGAAAAGCTGGTCGGCGAAGATCCGTGCGCGTTCTGGAGGAGCGTCAAGTTCCTCGACATCCAAGGCGGCGGAGCAAGCCAGAAGGAGATGTTGGCGCTTTTCGGTGCCGTCCTGGAAAAAGAATGTGACCTGAAGATCGAAGACTGCGGTGCCGATCCAGACACTTTCATCTACCTCGATGACGCCATTTTCTCCGGAGGACGGGTAAGCAGCGACCTCGCCGGTTGGATCACGCAACATGCGCCGAATAAGGCGACGATCCATGTCATCGTCATCGCCACCCACCAGAGCTCCTACTACAATCGAAACAGAGTTGGAGAGGCTATCAAGGCGTCCGGCAAGTCGATCGATGTGCATTGGTGGCGGGCGGTCGAGCTTGAGGACCGCAAGGCCCATACCAATACGTCTGATGTCCTGCGGCCGGTCACCATTCCAGACGACGAGGGCGTGCAAGCCTATGTTGCCGCGATGCAGCACCAGCCCCATTTGCGGACTGCGGGACAAGTGGGCAAGCTGGGCATCTTCTCCACCGATGCCGGACGCCAACTGCTGGAATCGGAATTCCTGAAGGCGGGCGTGCGCATCCGGCAGATGTGCCCGCATCTAAATCAGTACCAGCGGCCGCTGGGCAACATGATCCTCGAAACGCTCGGCTTTGGCTCGCTGATCGTAATCTTCAGAAACTGCCCCAACAATGCGCCGCTGGCGCTGTGGGCGGAGGACCCTTGGTATCCGCTGTTCCCCCGCACGACGAACAGCGACACGTCGCTGCGCAGGTTCATGGCGATGCTGGCACAGGAAGACTTCTGATGGCCCAGCCCAGCCAGGTTCGCACATACCAGCCAGCCGAGAGCGCTGTCTTCCTGAAGACGACCGAGCGCTTTGGCGGGCTGTCGAACATGGCGCCGGGCTTTCCGATTGTCCTGAACGGCGTGCGGATCCGTACGTCGGAAGCCCTCTACCAAGCCTGCCGCTTCCCCCGCCGGCCCGACGTCCAGCGACAGATCATCGACGATCCCAGCCCGATGACCGCCAAGATGCGGAGCAAGCCGTTCCGGTCGGAAACCAGGCCGGATTGGGATTTGGTGCGGGTAAAGATCATGCGCTGGTGCCTGCGGGTGAAGCTGGCGCAGAACTGGCAGACCTTCGGCGAACTGCTGCTGTCCACCGGCGACATGCCGATTGTCGAAAAGAAGGTCCGTCGCAAGGATTTCTGGGGCGCCACGGAGCAGCCGGACGGCACGCTTGTCGGCCGGAACGTGCTAGGACGCTTGCTGATGGAGTTGCGCGAGCAGCTGAAGGGCGCCGAGGTGGAGCGGCTGCGCTTCATCCCGCCGCTGGACATCCCCGATTTTCTGCTGCTTGGCAAACCCATTGAGGCCGTGCAGGCCCCGACCAACGCGCAGATTCCGGGTTGGGCCGCGCGGCAGTCGCTTGCACCCGTCGCCGCTCCGCCGCCCAGCGATCCCCAGCCATCCCTGTTTGAGCAGCCGATGATTGCCAAGGCCGTGCCCCTCGTACCAACTTCCCAACAGCCCACGGCCCGCACCGCGCTTGCCCCTTATCCAAAGTATCGCGACTGCGGTCTGCCGTGGCTTGGCGAGATTCCCGAGTATTGGGACGTGCGCCGGAGCAAGTACGTATTTCGCGAGGTCGACAAGAGGACACCTCGAAAACCCCCTGGCGCTGACGGCTGCGGGCTGATTCGCTGCTGCTGGTGAGAGCGGGAGCGGCGGATGGCGGGACAGCCCGGG
>NZ_VIKA01000242.1 GCF_006704265.1 Elioraea sp. Yellowstone
GCCGGAGGTCGCCCGCGGGCGGGGCGGCCGCGGGCTGGGTCGCCGGCGCGGGCTGCGGCGAGACCGGGCGGATGCCGCGGGTCGCCGGCGCGTTCAGCCCCGGCTTCGGCCTGAGCGCATCGATGATGTCGGTCGCGGTCGGGTCGCGCGGCTGGGCGGAGGCCGGCGCCTGGGTCAGCATCAGCACCAGGGCGGCGGCGCCGGCGACGGTTCCGGCGATGGTGGTGCGTCGCATCTCATTCCTCCCCTGGATCGGGTCAGTCATGGGTCGGCGCCAGTCTACCCCACAGGCCCCGGGCCTGCCACGACGACCGACCCCTCGTACCAGCCCGCCGGAGGTGCGACCTTCGCGGACTGGCATCGGCGTCGTTTTGGCGCGCGGCCGCCCCGCCCCGCGCGATACCCGAGAGCAACAAGGTCAAGGCGTTGTGCTCCGGGCCTCAGACAATCGCGAGCCGGCGCCAGACGGCCAGCCGATGGTCGAGCACGCCCTTGGCGGTCTCGGCGACGCTGGCGCGCGCCTCGTCGGGGGCCAGCCGGCGGCCCTCCAGGGTGACGTGCTCGCCGCGCGCCGTGACCTCGCCGACGATCCAGTCCGCGACCATGCCGGGTTCCGGTGCGCAGCCGGCGGACAACGCGGCATAGACCTGCAGTTCGGCGGCGTAGGCGGGCAGGCCGTTGCCGAGCCGCGGGCTCGGCAGCACCAGTGAGCCGGTCGGCTCGCCGAAGGCGAAGCGGCGGGCCAGCGCCGCCCCCCAGCGCCGCGCCGCCTCGGCCGGCGCCGCCTCCGGAAAGGCGACATGCACGGCCTGGCGCGAGGCGATCAGCATCGCGAGGATCTCGGCGGGGGCGGTCGGCGTGCCGCCCTGGCCGGCGATCGCGGCAAGCTCTCCCGCGGTGCGCGGCCGCTCGGCCAGGGCGGCGAACACCGGCTCGTAGGCCGCCTGGGAGAGGGTCGCCTTGCCGCCGGGCACCTCGACCTCGTAGACGGGGTCCTCGCCGGATCGGACGGCCGCGAGCATGGCGCCCGACAGGATCGTGTGGCGCCGCGCCGGCGTCAGCGGGCGGGGCCCGCGCACGAAGATGTCGTGGCGGAAGGCGCGCTCGACGCAGAGATCCTTCGCCGTCTCGCGCGCCGCCTCGGTGGGCAGCCGCTCGATCACCGCGCGCTGCGCCTCGTCGAGGCAGAGATCGGGAAAGTTCTCGGGCAGCTCGGCCGCCGCGGCGAAGCTGAGCTTCGCCTCCGCCAGCGCGGCCGCCACCTCGGCGTGGAACATCGGCCGCCAGTTCTCGTTCAGGTACTCGTGCGCGAGATAGATCGCAGGAAGGCTGCGCTCGGCGCTCAGCACGCGCTGGACGAAGGGCGAGCGCTTGAGGTGGCGCGCATTCGCCGCGTTGAGATCGCGCGCCACCGCCATCGCCGCCTCGATGCGCCGGTCGCTGCGGCCGGCGACCGTCGCGCCGACCTCGGCGAGCAGGCGCCGCAGCCCCATCATCTCCTGCCAGCCGGGCAGCGCGTTGTAGCCGACATGCACCACTCCGCCCGGCTTCACCTGGCGGGCGAGGAAGCGCACGATCGCCGCGCGCGTCGCATCCGACACCCAGGCCCAGACGCCGTGCAGGCTGACGCAGTCGAAACGCGGCATCTCGGGCGGCGGGGCGGCCGCAAGTTCGGCGAAGTCGGCCTCGATATAGGCGATGTTGGCGAGCCCGGCCTCCGTGGCGAGCGCGCGGGCGAGCGCGATGTGGCCGGGGTTGAAGTCCACGGCCCAGACGCGCGCGCGCGGGTTCGCCGCAGCGATCGCGCCCGCCGTGAGCCCCACGCCGCAGCCGAGATCGCAGAAGGCGAAGTCCTCGGCCGCCATCGCATGCTCGACGCCGGCGACCGCGAGGGCGAGACCGAGATGCGCGGGGGCCTGGAGCGGGAAGAACCAGGGCAGGTAGTCGATGTCCGAGACGTAGCCGCCGCTCCAGCCGCTCATGCCCCTTCCCTTCGTGCCACCCCGGCGGAGACTGACCGGGCGCGCGCCATCGCCTCCACCGCGCGCGCCTGGAACACCGCCTCGCCCGCCGGGCGCGGATCGTCGCGCAGGCCGAGCCAGGTGGTCCAGCCCAGGCGCGGCGGCGTTCCCGTGCCGCCGAGCACCAGCCGCGGCACCGCCTCCGGCGCGACCAGCGGATTGACGGCGAAGTCGATGGCGGGCCCCACATAGCCGCGCACCAGATGCACGAGGTCGTCGAGCAGCCGCCCGCCGGGCAGCAGGGCGGCAAAGGCGGCCGCGTCGAGCGGGCCGAGCTGCAGCCGGAATGCGGCCTGCGGGTTCCAGGCACGGACACCGACCGCAGCATCGACGCCGAGCCGGCCATGCGCGCCGGGCGCGAAGCCCGGGCCGGGCAGACGGGTCCGTTCTGAGATCGGGATGTCGACCCAGGCGCCGACGAACTGCAGGACCCTGACGGGACGGCCGAGCAGGTCCGAGACCATCGCCTCGATGCGCGCCGCCGAAGGCGGCGACTGCGCGAACAGTCCGCCATAGAAGACCGGGACGGCATCGGCGACCCCGAGCCGGCCCGCGAGCCCCGGCGTGGCGAGGCCGATCACCGCGAGCAGCGCGCGCGTCACCGGATCGCTGCCGCCCGCCGGCGTCGCCTCGGCCAGCCGCGCGTGGCGGTACTTCACCGCCGCCCGCGCATAGAGCGAGAGCAGCCGATGCGTGAACAGGTCGAGCAGGTCGGCGAGCGCGGTGGAACGCGCGCGCGTCGCCGCGATCGCCATCTCCGTGTAGTGCCGCGGCAGGATGCCGCCTGGCCCGACCAGGCCGAGGAAGGTGACGCCGAGGCGTGGCGGGCCGCCCTCCTCGCCGGCGCGGAAGGAGGCGAGCTCGGCGGCCGGGAAGGCGAGGCTCGGCACGCTCGCAAGCCGCGCGACCTCGCGCGCGGGCTCGGCATCGCCGCCGAGCGG
>NZ_VIKA01000243.1 GCF_006704265.1 Elioraea sp. Yellowstone
GGCCAGGGCCACCGGCAAGCCGGTGCTGACCACGCCGGACAGCGCGGTCGCGCGCCTGAGGTCGCTGCTCGCCGCCTGAGCGGGGCCTATCCCGGCAGCGTCACGGTCGCGACCAGGCCGCCGCCGGGGCGGTTCGCGAGCGTGACGTCGCCGCCATGGCCGCGCAGGATCGTGCGCGCGATCGGCAGGCCGAGCCCCGCCCCGCCGGTCTCGCGCGACCGGCTGCGCTCGACGCGGTGGAAGGGCTGGAAGACGCGTTCGAGCTCGTCCTCGGGGATCCCGGGCCCGTCGTCCTCGATCGTGATGCGGACCGTTCCGTTCCCGCCCTCGGCGAGCCGCACGCGGCAGGACCCGGCATAGGCGACCGCGTTGCCGACCAGGTTGCCGAGCGCGCGCTTGAGCGCCACCGGTCGCGCCGTCACCGTGCGGTGCGCGGGCGCCTCCAGCGTCACCGCCTCGCGCCCGGCGACGTCGTTCGCCTCGTCGGCGACCGTGCGCAGGAGCGCCGCGAGGTCGAGCGGCACGGCCGTCTCGGCCGCCGCATCGTCGCGCGCGAAGGCCAGCGTCGCCGCCACCATCGCCTCCATCTCGGCGAGATCGGCCAGCATCCTCGCGCGCAGGCTCTCGTCCTCGATGAACTCCGCGCGCAGCCTGAGGCGCGTGATCGGGGTGCGCAGATCGTGTCCGATCGCCGCCAGCATCGCCGTGCGGTCCTCGACGAAGCGGCGGATGCGCGCCTGCATGGTGTTGAAGGCCGCGGCCGCCTGCGCGACCTCGCGCGGCCCGTGCTCGGGCAGGGGAGGGGACGAGACGTCGCGGCCGAGCCGTTCGGCGGCGGCGGCGAGATCGCGGATCGGCGCGGTCAGCCGCCGCACCGCCCAGAACGACAGCCCCGCCACCGCCGCCGTCATCACCGCGAGGGCCGCGAGGAAGGTCGGCGAGGACCAGGGCTGCGGCCGCGGCCAGCGGCCGGCGATGTTCAGCCACTCGCCCTCGGGCAGGCGCAGCGCCGCCGCCACCCCGCCCTCGGGGGCAGCGCCGATGCGCACCTCGCGCGGACGCAACCTGGGCGGGCCCATGTGTCCCAGGGCCTCGGCGAGCCGGCGCTCGCGCGGCCCGGGCGCGATCGCGCCCTCGCGCACCAGCGGCGCCGGGCCGAGCGTGGCCCGGAACCCCTCGGGCAGCTCGACCGACTCCACCACCTCGGGGCGCGCGCCGGGCGGCGCGGTGACCACGGCGCGCCAGAGCGCCCAGGTGCGCCCCATCGCCTCGCGCGCCTGTGCCGCGCGCTGCAGCGCCACGCGGTCGAAGGCATGGATCGTCAGCCCCACCACCTGTGCGGCGAACAGGCCGACCAGCAGCACCAGGAAGGTGCGCCCGGCGATCGAGGCGGGCCAGAGCCGCACGCGCCGGCCTCACGCGCGCTCGACCGGCGCGGCGAGCACGTAGCCGCCGCCGCGCACGGTCTTGATCAGGGCGGGCGACTTGCCGTCGTCGTCGAGCTTGCGCCGGAGCCGGCTCACCGCGACGTCGATCGCGCGGTCGAACGGGCCGGTCGAGCGGCCGTGCAGCAGGTCCATCAGCATCTCGCGCGTCAGCACCCGGCCGGCGCGCTCGGCGAGGATGCGCAGCAGCTCGAACTCGCCGCCCGTCAGCGCGACCTCCGTCCCCGACGGGTCCAGCAGGCGCCGCCGCGCCGTGTCCAGCGTCCAGCCGGCGAAGCGGAACGTGGCGCCGGGCGGGGCCGCCTCGGCGGCCTGGGCCTCGGCGCGGCGCAGCACGGCGCGGATGCGGGCGAGGAGCTCGCGCGGGTTGAACGGCTTCGGCACGTAGTCGTCGGCGCCGAGCTCGAGCCCGACGATCCGGTCGGTCTCCTCGCCCATGGCGGTGAGCATGACCACGGGCGTCCGCCCGCCCTCCGCGCGCAGCCAGCGCAGGAGCGACAGCCCGTCCTCGCCCGGCAGCATCAGGTCGAGCACGACGAGCGCGAAGGCGCCGTTCGGCAGCAGCCGGCGCAGCTCGCGCCCGTCGCGCGCGGCGGTGACGCGGAAGCCGTGCCGCTCGAGGAAGCGCGCGAGCAGGTCGCGGATCTCGCGGTCGTCGTCCACCACCAGGATGTGCGGCGCGGGCTCGGCCATGGCGGCGTTGTCGCGCGCGCGCCCGCCGGCGGCAACGTCCCGAGTGTTGCGCCGCGTTGCCGCCGCGCCACCCGTCACACTTCGTCACGCTTCGTCGCGCCGGAGCCGGCTCGGCGACACATGCGGGCAAGCCCGCGGGGCGATGCTGCGCGCGATCCCGCAGGACGGGACGCATGGATGGAGGAGAGCGATGAGTCGGATCCTGAAGGTGGTGCTGGTGGCGGGCG
This sequence comes from Elioraea sp. Yellowstone, assembly GCF_006704265.1. Classification (GTDB taxonomy): domain Bacteria; phylum Pseudomonadota; class Alphaproteobacteria; order Acetobacterales; family Acetobacteraceae; genus Elioraea. The sequence goes on from NZ_VIKA01000243.1 coordinate 2,366, forward strand.
GGCTCGCCGCGGCGGGGCTGGTCGGCTACGGCGCCGGCACGATGGGCGCCTTCGCCCAGGGCGGCCCCGGCATGGGGCCGGGCGGTCCGGGGATGGGGCCCGGCGGCCCCGGCATGATGATGGAGCGCGGCGACGGCCCGATGGGCCCCGGCGCCTGGCGCGACGGGCCGCGGCGCGGGCAGTGGGGCGAGCGCGGCTGGCACCGCGGCGAGCATCGCCATGGCGGCCCGTTCGGCCGCTTCTTCATCAACCGCGACAACAAGAACCTGAGCAACGACGAGGTGCGCAAGATCGCCGAGGCCGGGCTGCTGTGGTTCGGCGAGCGCAACTGGCGGATCGGCGAGGTCACGGATGCGGGCAGCCGTACCGCGCGCTTCACGCTGACGACCGAGAACGGCGGCGTGATCGCGACCTTCGAGATGGACCGCGACACGGGCCGCGTCCGCCGGGTCGGCTGATCCCGCCCGGCCGCCCTTTACGCCCACGGCGCGCGGCGGCAGTCTCCGCCGCGTGCCCGAGGCCCCGCCCGTCCCGCCGGCCGAGCGCGCCGCCTCCCTGCGCTTCGCCCGCTTCCTCACCTCG
>NZ_VIKA01000244.1 GCF_006704265.1 Elioraea sp. Yellowstone
GCGCGAGGAGCAGCACCGCCCAGAAGCCGAGCGAGGCGAGTGCGGCGGCCGGTGCCGCGAGCGCCGCGAGCAGCATCCGGTTCGGCACGCTCGGCCGGTCCTCGACCGCCGGTGCGCTGACGATGCGCGCGGCCACGGCGGGATCCGAGGCGAGCACCGCCTCGTGCCGGTGGGTCTCGGCGATCAGGCCGTACAGCGACTGGCGCGCCGCGATGTCGGGCTCGCGCGCGGCGCGCTCGGTGAGGAAGGCGAGGCGGCGTGCGACCATCGCCTGCATCTCCTCGCGCACGCGCGCCTCGGCGGCCGCGTGCAGGCTCTTCAGCACCGCCAGCGCCAGCGCCGGATCCGGGTGGCGCGCCTCGATGATCCAGACGACGCTTGCCGGGCTCTGCGTCGCCGAGGTGTTGCGCGCGATCCAGCCCATCAGGTCGTCGTCCAGCACCTCCGGCTCGGCGAGGCCCAGCGCGGCCAGGAGCCGCGCGGCGGCTCCTTCCGCCCGGTCGGCGGCGAGCCGTCGGGCGAGGTCGGTTTCGCGCCGCAGCACGGCGGCTGCCTCGCGCGCGCGGAGTGCGCCGAGATAGACGGCGAAGTTGCCGGCGGGCCGCTGGTCGAGCAGCCCGCTGCCGACCAGCGGCAGCGGCGAGAGCAGGCTGGAGGCGGCGATGCCGGTGGTCTCGGCCGGGGCGACCACGGCGCGCGCGACATGCGCGCGCGGCACGAGCAGCAGCCCCCCGATGGCCGCGAACCAGAGCGCAAGCGCACCCGCGAGCACGCCCAGCCGCTGGCGCCAGAGGCCCGCAAGCAGGGCGTCACTCGTCATGATCGCGGTTCACGGGACACGCCTTGGATCGCGGAGATCGTCGCCAATCCGAAAGGTCTACAGGCGATGACCCCGGCGCGCGCGTGACGCCTGCGTCAAAAGTGCATCAAGGCAATCGTATGCGTGTCACCACGCATCGGGTCGATCCCGTCAGGCGCACGGTCAGGACCGGGATGCGCTGGCGTTCACCGTAGCGCGGGCTGTCCCAGCCCTGCGCGAGCCGCAGATCGACCGGCCCGTCCGCGCTGACGCCAAGCGCGGCTGCGGCACCTTCCACACCGTCGGACCGGCGCAGCCAGGTGCCGGGCGGCAGGCGCCAGCGCAGCGTCGCCCCCGGGGCAAGCCGGTCGGTGACGGTCCAGGTGTCGCCGGCGACCGCGACCGTGCGGTCGTGGCGGTCGCAGGCCGCGCGCAGCCGGTCGGCCGACGCCTCGAGATGGCGCAGCCGGGGCGGGGCGGCGAACAGGAAGCGGCCGAGCCGCACCGGCCGGTCCGCCTCGCCCCACTGCGCGGTGGTGTGGTGCGCGGTTCCGGCGAGATCGCTCTCGCCGGCGGGCGGGTTGTAGAGCCAGGTGCCCGCGTCGCGCAGGATCTCCTCGCCGCGGTGCATCAGCGTCAGGTGCATGATGTCGCCCTGGCCGGCGGGAAACCGGCCGCCCGGCAGGCGCAGCAGGGCGAGGGTCCGGCCATGGCGCAGCCCTGCGGTCCCACCCTCGGGGTCGGCCCAGCCCCCGGGCGACGGTTCCGGCGCCATCGGACCGAGCCCCGCGAGCGCGAGAGGGGATGCTCCGGGCGCCGCCGCCGCGGCCGTGGCGCGGACCAGCGAGGGCCGCGCGTCGTCAGGCCCGGCGCAGGTCGCGTCCAGCAGCGCCGTTCCGTCGTCGTGGCCGAGCCGCGGCACCTGTCCGGTCGCCGGGTCGGTCACGCGGCCGAGCCAGGCCGCCATTGCCGCCAGCCGGTCGCGCAGGGGCGCGGCGAGCGACGCCCCTGCCAGCGCGGCGAAGGCGAGCGCATCGAGCGCCATGCGGTGGTAGCGGGTCGAGACCTGCGCGAAGCCGCCGGCGGCGGTGGTCAGCCGCGGCAGGTCGGCCGCGAGGATGCGCTCGCCACGGCGGCGATCCTCGGTGCCGAGCCAGGCGCCGGCACCGGCGAGCGCCGCGGCGCAGACGAGGCCGTGGTTGTTGGCGAGCGAGCGTTCATAGGCGAACGTCGCACGCACCCGCGCCGCGAGCAGGCCGGCGAGCGCGCGCCCGCCCGGGGGCGGCGCGCCGCCGAGGATCAGCCCCGCCGCGACGAGATGGATGAGCCGGATCGCCGCCTCCTGCGCGCTTGCCCAGTGCGCGCCGCGATAGGGCGGGCAGGCGGCGAGGAAGGCGGCGAGGTGGCGCTCGGCGGCGTCCAGGAAGCGAGGTTCTCCGGTCGCGCGCGCGGCGAGCGCGAGCGCCGGCAGGACGCCGAAGCGCGAGACCTCCCAGACGAGCCGCACATCGCCATGGGCGTAGGGCTCGACGGCATGCCAGGGGGCGGCGTCATCGGGACGGCCGGTCGCGAAGGAGACCGGGCGCGCGGCCCGGTCGACGCCTGCGAGAAGCCGCGCCAGCACTGGCGTCTCGAGCGGCAGCGTGCCGGCGGGGCAGGGCAGGAAGGGGCCCGCAGGGGCCGCGCGGTCGGGCAGGGCGCGCGCAGGACCGCCGAGCCGCATCCAGACCTCGTGGCGGGTGCGGCGCAGCATGGCTGCCGCACCTCGGCGCCAGAGCGCGCGCAGCACCGCCACCCGCGACGCGCCGCCCTGGTCCGTCATGCGTTGCCCCTTCCCCCGCGATTCCCGGCTCTTGTTGGCACACACGCGCATCACGTGTTAACAGGTCTCGCGCACGGGTTGAGGCTGCGGACCGCGCCTGACGGGCCCGCGCCGAAGCGGGGGCGTGGTGGTGACGCTTCGACCGGCGACCGCAGTCCTGGCCATGCTGCTCGCGGCGGAGGCGGCCGCGCAGGCGCCGCCGCCTGCGCCGCTCTCCCCGCCGCCGCTGCCCGGCCTGCCCCAGGGGGTTCCCCTGGAGGTCCTGCAACGCATGCTGGACGCGACGGGCGGCCCCACCCCGGTGCCGCGC
>NZ_VIKA01000245.1 GCF_006704265.1 Elioraea sp. Yellowstone
GGCCGAGGCCGCGCTCGCCGCCGGCGCGCTGCAGCTCGCGCTCGCCCGGCCGCAGGGAGCCCCGGCCCACGCGCTCGCGCTGCGCGTCGCGCATCCCGACCGGCCGGTGCCGCTCTCCGACATCCTGCCGCTGATCGAGAGCCTTGGCCTGCGCGCGATCGAGGAGGTGCCGCACCATCTGCAGCCCGCCGGAGCGGGTGCGCGCGCCGTGGTACTGCACGAGTTCCTGCTCGAGACCGAGGATCATGCACCCTTCGATGCCGCGCGCGCCGGCGCCGTCGCCGCGGCGCTGGAGGCGCTCTGGCACGGCCGGGCCGAGGCGGACGGGTTCAACCGCCTGGTGGTGCGCGCCGGCCTCGCCTGGCGCGAGGCGTGGATGCTGCGCGCCCTCTACCGCTGGCTGAAGCAGGCGGGCTTCGCCTTCAGCCAGGGCGCGGTCGAGGCGGCACTCGCCGCCCAGCCGGAGGCGACGCGGCTCCTGGTCGACCTGTTCCACGCGCGCTTCGACCCCGACCGCGCGCGCGACGGCGCCGCCGAGGCCGCGCTCGACCAGCGCTGGCGCGCCGTGCTCGACGCGGTCGAGAGCCCCGACGAGGACCGCATCCTGACGCGCCTGCGCGCCGCCCTCGACGGCGTCGTGCGCACGAGCTTCTTCCGCGATGCGGCCGCGCCGACGATCGCCTTCAAGATCGACAGCCGCGCGGTCGGCGACCTGCCGCCGCCCGTGCCCTATCGCGAGATCTTCGTGCACGGGCCGCGCATGGAGGGCGTGCACCTGCGCGGCGGGCCGGTCGCGCGAGGGGGGATCCGCTGGTCGGACCGGCGGGAGGATTTCCGCACCGAGATCCTCGGCCTGATGAAGGCGCAGACCCTGAAGAACACCGTGATCGTGCCCACGGGCGCGAAGGGCGGCTTCGTGCTGAAGCGCCCGCCCGCGCCCGCGGGCGATGCCGCGCGCGACCGCGAGGCGCTGCAGGCCGAGGGCATCGCCTGCTATCGCCTGCTGATCGGCGCGATGCTCGACCTCACCGACAACCGGGTGGCGGGACGGATCGTGCCGCCCGAGCGCGTGGTGCGCCGCGACGGCGACGATCCCTACATCGTCGCCGCCGCCGACAAGGGCACGGCGACCTTCAGCGACATCGCCAACGCGATCGCGCTCGAGCGCGGCTTCTGGCTCGGCGACGCCTTCGCCTCCGGCGGCTCGAAGGGCTACGACCACAAGGGCCTCGGCATCACCGCGCGCGGCGCCTTCGTCTGCATCCGCCGCCACTTCCGCGAGCTCGGCGTCGACATCGACCGCGAGCCGATCGACGTCGTCGGCGTGGGCGACATGTCGGGCGACGTGTTCGGCAACGGCGTGCTGCTCTCGCGGATGCTGCGGCTGCGCGCCGCCTTCGACCATCGCCACATCTTCCTCGATCCCGATCCCGACCCGGCTGTCGCCTACGCCGAGCGCGCGCGGCTGTTCGCGCTGCCGCGCTCCTCCTGGGCCGACTACGACAAGACGAAGCTGAGCGCGGGCGGCGGCGTCTTTCCGCGCAACGCCAAGACCGTGCCGCTCTCGGCCGAGGCGCGGGCGATGCTGGGCATCGCCGCCGAGCGTCCGCCGCCCGAGGCGGTGATGCGCGCGATCCTCGCGATGCCGGCGGACCTGCTCTATTTCGGCGGCATCGGCACCTTCGTCAAAGCGACGCACGAGAGCCACGCCGAGGCGGGCGACCGCGCCAACGACGCGATCCGCATCGATGCGGCGGCGCTGCGCGCGAGAGTGGTCGGCGAGGGCGCCAATCTCGCGCTGACCCAGGCCGCGCGCGTGGAGGCCGCGCTCGCCGGCGTGCGCGTCGACACCGACAGCCTGCACAACTCCGCCGGTGTCGACACCTCCGACCACGAGGTGAACCTGAAGATCCTGCTCGACGGCCTGGTGCAGGCCGGCGACCTCACCGCCAAGCAGCGCGACGCGCTGCTCGTCTCGGTCACCGAGGATGTCGCCGCGCATGTGCTCGCCACCAATGCGCGCCAGTCGCTCGGCGTCTCGCTCGAGCGGATGGATCCGTCGGCCGCCGGCCCGCATGCGGCGCTGATCGCGCGGCTGGAGGCGGAGGCCGGGCTCGACCGCGCGGTGGCCGGCCTGCCGGACGCGGCGACGCTGGCCGCCCGCGGCACGGCGGGGCTGACGCGGCCCGAACTGATCGTGCTGCTCTCGCACGCCAAGCTCTGGCTGACGGATGCGCTGATCGGCTCGCCCCTGCCCGACGATCCGGCCTTCGCGCGCGACCTCGCCCACTACTTCCCCGCCGCCGTGCGCGAGCGCTTCGCCGAGGCGATCGCGGCGCATCCGTTGCGACGCGAGCTCGTCGCGATGCTCCTCGCCAACGATCTGCTCGACCGCATGGGTCTTGCCGCCTTCGCCCGGCTTGCCGACGGCATCGCGCCCGAGGCGGCGGCGACCGCGGCGCTGATCGCGCGCGAGGCGCTCGGGCTCGCCGAGCTGCGCGCCGCCGCCGAGGCCGAGGACGCCGCGGGCGGCGATCCCAAGACGCTCTATCCGCGCCTGCTCGCCTGGCGGCGCGCGCAGGAGGGGGCGGCGCGCGGCTTCGTGCGCGCGCTCGCACCCGAGCTGCGGGTCGCCGACGTGGCCGGCCCGTATCGCGAGCACATCGCCGGGCTGCTGCCCGCGCTGCTCGAGCGCGATCCTTCCGGTGGCGCCGCGGCGATGGCGCCGGCGATCCTGCGGCTCTCGGCGGAGGCGGGCGTGGCGCCGCATGACGGGATGGAGGCGTGGTTCGCCGCCGGCGCCGGGCTCGGGCCCGATGCGGTGCGCACGGCCGCGCAGCACATGCGTCGCACCGAGTGCGGCGCCGATCTCGGTATCTGCACGGTCGGCGACCGAAGCGGCCGA
>NZ_VIKA01000246.1 GCF_006704265.1 Elioraea sp. Yellowstone
GTGACGAGACCGGCGCGCGCCAGCGGCACGACCGGGCAGTCCGGCGCGGCCGGCAGCACCAGCGTCAGCGGCCCCGGCCAGAGGGTGGCGGCGAGCGCGCGGGCGCGCGCATCTGCAATCCCGAGGGCGAGGGCGGCGTCGGGCTCCGGCAGGTGCGCGATCAGCGGATTGAAGCGCGGGCGCCGCTTCGCCGCATAGATCGCCGCGACCGCGCGCGCCTCGGTCGCGTCGGCGGCGAGGCCGTAGACGGTCTCGGTCGGAAGTGCCACCAGCCGGCCGGCGCGCAGGAGCCGCGCCGCCTCCTCGATGCCGGCGGGGTCGGGGGGCAGGCGCTCGGTCACGGGGCGCCGCGGCAGATGAAGTCGGGGTTGGCGAAGCCGGGCTTGCCGTAGCGGAGCGGGGCGCCGTCCGCCGTGCGCACCGACCCGCCGGCTGCCTCGACCACCGCCTGCGGGGCGGCGGTGTCCCATTCCATGGTGCGGCCGAAGCGCGGATAGAGGTCGGCCGCACCCTCGGCGACGCGGCAGAACTTCAGCGCCGAGCCGGCGTGCAGCACGCGCGCGACCGGCAGGTCCGCGAGATAGCGGGCGAGGCGCGGATCGTCGGCGTGATGGCGCGAGGCGAACACGATCAGCCCCTCCGGCTGCGGCCGGCGTGCGGCGATCGGGCGGCGTCCGGCGGCGTCCTGCTTCCAGGCGCCCCTGCCGACCTGGCCGAGGAAGATCTCGCCGGTCGCCGGCAGCGCCACCGCCCCGAGCACCGGCCGGCCGTCTTCGACCAGGCCGATGCAGACCGCGAACTCGTCCCGCCCGGCGGCGAAGTCGCGCGTGCCGTCGAGCGGGTCGACCAGCCAGAACCGGACGCCCGGCCGCTCGGCCCGGCCGGCGGCGATCTCCTCCTCGGCGATCACGGGGATCTCCGGCGTCGCCGCGCGCAGCCCGGCGACGATCAGCGCCTCCGCCCTGTGGTCGGCCTCGGTCACCAGCGTGCGGTCCTGCTTGCGCGCCACCGTCACGCCGGCACGGCGCGCCGCCATGATCGCGGCGGCAGCCTCGCGGGCGAGGCGGGCGGCGAGCTCGAGGGCTTGCGGATCGGTCATGCCGCGGTGTTAGCCCCGAGACGCGGGCATGGCAAAGCAGGCCACCCTTGCTACAGTCCGCCGCCGCCCACGCAACTCCCGAGGATTCCCCGCATGCTCGAGATCACCTTCGCCAAGCCCGCCCTGCCGGAGAAGGGCGCGCTCGCGCTGCTGGTGGGCGAGGGCGAGGCGCTCGCCGGGCTGGGTGCGGCTGCCGATCAGGCGACCGCGGGCGCGCTCGGCCGTGCGCTCGCCGCCGCCTCGTTCAAGGGCAAGAAGAACGAGACCGTGACGATCCTCGCGCCCGGTGCCGGGCTGTCGCGCGTGGTGGTGGTCGGGCTCGGCAAGCGCGAGGAGGCGGCGGGCCGGGCGACCGAGGAGGCGGCCGGCACGGCGGCGGCCGCGCTCGCTGCCGAGCCGGAGGCCGTGCTGGATGCCGGGCCGGTCGCGCCGGTGCAGGCGGCCGAGGCGGCGCTCGGCGCGAGCTTGCGCGCCTGGCGCTTCGACCGCTACCGCACCAGGGAGAAGGCCGAGGACAGGCCGAAGCTCGCGCGGCTCGCGCTCGCCCATGCGGATGCGGCGAAGGCGCGCGCCGCCTGGGCGCCGCTGAAGGCGGTGGCCGAGGGCGTGTTCCTCGCCCGCGAACTCGTCACCGAACCGCCGAACGTGCTCACCCCGGCGGAGATGGCGGAACGCTGCCGCGGCTTGGCGAAGCTCGGGCTCGAGGTCGAGGTGCTGGGGCCGAAGGAGATGAGGAAGCTCGGCTTCGGCGCGCTGCTCGGCGTCGCCCAGGGCTCGGCGAACGAGCCGCGCCTGGTGGTGATGCAGTGGCATGGCGCCGGTCCGGCGGCGAAGGGCAGGAAGGGCGCCAAGGCGGCCCGGCCGCTCGCCTTCATCGGCAAGGGCGTCACCTTCGATACCGGCGGCATCTCGCTCAAGCCCGCCCAGGGCATGGAGGAGATGAAGACCGACATGGCCGGCGCGGCGACCGTGATCGGACTGATGGCGGCGCTCGCCGGCCGCAAGGCGAAGGTGGACGCGGTCGGCCTGGTCGGGCTGGTCGAGAACATGCCCTCGGGCACGGCGCAACGGCCGGGCGACGTCGTGAAGACCTATTCCGGCCAGACCGTCGAGGTGCTGAACACCGACGCGGAAGGCCGGCTCGTGCTGGCCGATGTGCTCTGGTACTGCCAGGAGCGGTTCGATCCCGCCTTCATGGTCGATCTCGCCACGCTCACGGGCGCGATCGTGGTGAGCCTCGGCCACGAGAACGCCGGGCTGTTCGCGAACGACGACGCGCTCGCGCAGACGCTGATCGCCGCCGGCCAGGCGACCGGCGAGCAGGTGTGGCGCATGCCGCTCGGCGAGGCCTACGACAAGCTTCTGAAGTCCGACATCGCCGACATGAAGAACATCGGCGGACGGCCCGCAGGCGCGATCACCGCGGCACAGTTCCTGCAGCGCTTCGTCAACGGCAAGCCCTGGGCGCATCTCGACATCGCCGGCACGGCCTGGAGCAGCAAGGACAAGCCCTGCGTGCCCAAGGGGGCGACCGCCTTCGGCGTGCGGCTGCTCGACCGGCTGGTCGCCGACCACCACGAGACGCGCTGAGCCCGACCGCGCCGGCCGCGCGCGATGCTGACGGTCCGGTTCCGCCGCCGCCCGCGCCCCGAACACGGGGCCCGGGCGCGGCTGCTGACCGAGGCGGAGGCGGCGGCCGACGGTCTCGCGCAGGCGATCGGCTTCGCAGGCCGCGTGGACGAGGTCGCCGC
>NZ_VIKA01000247.1 GCF_006704265.1 Elioraea sp. Yellowstone
CGTCCGCGCGTCGATCCGCCCGCCGAGCCGCGGCGCGTTCCCGCCCAGGCGGCCCTGCCGCTTGCCGGCGCGGGCTGGGTGCCGCCCCCCCTTTCGCTGCTTGCCGAGCCGCCCGCGACGCGCCCCGGCCGTCCCTCGCCGGAGAGCCTGGAAGCCAATGCGCGCATGCTCGAGGGCGTTCTGTCGGATTTCGGCGTGCAGGGACGGATCGTCGCGATCCGCCCGGGCCCCGTGGTGACGCTCTACGAGCTCGAGCCCGCGCCCGGCACCAAGTCCTCGCGCGTGATCGGGCTCGCCGACGACATCGCCCGTTCGATGAGCGCGATCAGCGTGCGCGTCGCGGTGGTGCCCGGGCGGAACGCGATCGGCATCGAGCTGCCCAATACGCGGCGCGAGACGGTCTATCTCTCCGAACTGCTCGGCTCGGAGGAATGGGCGAAGGCGAAGGGGCGGCTCGACCTCGCGCTGGGCAAGGACATCGGCGGTGCGCCGGTGATCGTCGATCTCGCCGGCATGCCGCATCTCCTGATCGCCGGCACCACGGGCGCGGGCAAGTCGGTCGCGATCAACACCATGATCCTGTCGATCCTGATGCGGCACCCGCCCGAGGAATGCCGCTTCATCATGATCGACCCGAAGATGCTGGAGCTGTCGGTCTATGACCGCATCCCGCATCTGCTCGCCCCCGTCGTCACCGAGCCCGCCAAGGCGGTCGGCGCGCTGAAATGGGCGGTGCGCGAGATGGAGCGGCGCTACCGGCTGATGAGCCAGCTCGGCGTGCGCAACATCGCCGGGTACAACGCACGCGTGACCGAGGCGCGGGCGCGCGGCGAGACGCCGACCCGGCGCGTGCAGACCGGCTTCGATCCCGAAACGGGCCAACCGGTCTGGGAGGACCAGCCGCTCAGCCTCGATCCCCTGCCGTTCATCGTCGTCGTGGTCGACGAGATGGCCGACCTGATGATCGTCGCCGGCAAGGAGATCGAGGCGGCGGTGCAGCGGCTGGCCCAGATGGCGCGCGCGGCGGGCATCCACATCCTGATGGCGACCCAGCGCCCCTCGGTCGACGTGATCACCGGCGTGATCAAGGCGAACTTCCCGACGCGCATCTCCTTCCGCGTGGTCGGCAAGGTGGACAGCCGCACCATCCTCGGCGAGCAGGGCGCGGAACAGCTCCTCGGCCAGGGCGACATGCTCTACATGGCCGGCGGCGGGCGGATCACGCGCGTGCACGGCCCGTTCGTCTCCGACGGCGAGGTCGAGGCGGTGGTCGCGCATCTGCGCACGCTCGGCGAGCCCGAGTATCTCGACGAGGTGACCGAGGCGGAGGCCTCGGCCGCCGCGGGCGAGGCGGCGCTGCCGGGCATCGGCGGGCCGCTCGCCGGCGAGGAGAGCGACGAGACCTCGCTCTACGACCGCGCGGTCGATCTGGTGGCGCGCGAGGGCAAGGCGTCGACCAGCTTCATCCAGCGCCATCTCCAGATCGGCTACAACCGCGCCGCCCGCCTGATCGAGCGGATGGAGAAGGAGGGCGTGGTGGGCCCCCCCAATCACGTCGGCAGGCGCGAGATCCTGGTCCGGCCGCCGGATCGGGATTGAGGCGCATCAGTCGAGATTGGCGAACAGCGCGGTGGCGAGATAGCGCTCGGCGGCGGAGGCTGCGATCGCCACCACCCGGCCACCGGCGAGTGCGGGGTCGCGCGCGACCCTCAGCGCCGCCGCCACCGCAGCCCCCGAGGAGAGGCCGACGGGTATCCCCTCCGCCCGCGCCACGCGCCGTGCGGTCGCGATCGCCTCGGCCTCGGCCACGCGCACCACGGCGTCGATCAGGGCGAGATCGAGCACGGCCGGGCGGAACCCCGCGCCGATCCCCTGGATGCCGTGCTGGCCTGGCGGATCGCCGGACAGCACCGCGCTCTCGTCCGGCTCCACGCCGACCACGCGCAGGCACGGTCGGCGCGGCTTGAGCGCGCGCGCAATGCCGCTGAGCGTGCCGCCGGTGCCGATCCCGCCCACCACCACGTCCACCGCGCCGGCGGTGTCGGCCCAGATCTCCTCGGCCGTCGTCGCGGCGTGCACCTCCGGGTTGGCCGGGTTGTCGAACTGGCGCGGCATCACGGCGCCCGGGGTCGCGGCGAGGCGCCGCTCGGCCTCGGCGATCGCGCCGGCCATGCCCCGTTCGGCCGGGGTCAGCACGACCTCGGCGCCGAGCAGGCGCAGCAGCCGCCGCCGTCCCTCCGACGCCCCCTCCGGCATCGTCACCACCAGGCGGTAGCCGCGCGCGGCGGCCACCATCGCGAGCGCGATGCCGGTGTTGCCCGAGGTCGGCTCGATCAGCGTGCCGCCCGGGGCGAGCGCGCCCGATGCCTCGGCCGCGCGCACCATGGCGAGGCCGATCCGGTCCTTCACCGAGGCGCCGGGGTTGAGGAACTCGAGCTTCAGGCAGAGCTCGGCGGCGAGCCCCTCCTCGGCGGCGAGCCTGGCGCAGCGCACCAGCGGGGTCGCGCCGATCGTGTCGAGGATGCTGTCGTGCAGGCGCGGGGCGGGGCGATTCATTGCGGCTGGAATACCACAGCTTCAGGCCGTAGTTTAGGGCAACAGCCACACCGCACGGCAGGTTTCATGATCGACACGGACGGCCGCATCGCCCTCGCTCTCGCCGTGGTGGTGGACGTGGCGCTGCACGGCGCTGCCGGCCCGGTCGGCGGGGCCGCGGTGGCGGAACGGCTGGGCCAGAGCCCGCGGGGCATCGAGCCGCTGCTGCAGGCGCTGGCGCGCGCGGGCGTGCTGGCCTCCAGCCGCGGACGCAAAGGCGGCTACCGGCT
>NZ_VIKA01000248.1 GCF_006704265.1 Elioraea sp. Yellowstone
GCGCCAGCCGGGGGCGGTGGGCTGCGCGGGTGCCGGCGCGGCCTCGCGCACCGCCGCGGCCACCAGGCCGTGCGCGGCGGCGAGCGCCGCCATCAGCGTCCACTGCACGTCCCAGTACTGCAGCGACAGGAACGTTCCGCCGGCGGCATAGGCGACCGTCGAGACCTGCGCCATCCGGGCGAGGTCGTAGGCCCAGCGGAGCTCCGGCTCGCGGCGCGCGAGCCGCACCACGCGCAGGCTGTAGGCCATGCCGGCGGCGAGCACGCCGAGCCAGAGCGCGAACACGACGAAGCCGTGCTCGCCCAGGGTCTCGAACCAGATGCTGTGGGCGGCGCGCGCAGGGATGCCGGGCGCGTAGCGGTTCACGATCTCCTGGCTGTACATCGCGCGGAAGCCTCCGCCCGTCAGCGGCCGGGCGAGCGCGATCTGCCAGGAGGCGGTCCAGATCATCACCCGCCCCATCGCCGAGCCCTCGTGCTCGTAGTCCTGGATCGTGCGCATCCGCTCGACCCAGCTTTCGGGCATGAAGGTGAGGACGGCCGCGACCACGGCGGCGACGATGATGCCGGAGGTGATCTTCCCCCTGCTGCGGACCCAGAACACGAAGGCGGAAGCGATCAGCGCGACGAGCGCGCCGCGCGACTGGCTGCCGATCGCGGCGAACACGGTCGAGACCATGGCGGCGGCAAGCCCGGTCCGCACGATCGCGTGGCGCGACTGGAGCCTGAGATAGTTCATCAGCGGCACCACGACGAGCAGGGCGGTGGCGAGGTGGTTGCGGTCGGCGAGGATCGAATCCGGCGGACCCAGCACCTTGTGCACGCCCCCGGTCATCACCGTGAAGATCCCGCCCTTGACGCCGAAGAAGCCGAGCGCGATCGCGATCATCCAGATCAGCGCGTGGATGCGCTCGCGCGTCGTCAGCAGCGCCGCCGTCAGCAGCACGCCGGCGAGGATCTTCATGACGCGCTCCCATTCGCGCCAGACGATCTCGGCCGATTGCAGGGCGACCAGCGAGGTCGCGGTGACGCCCGCACCGAAGAGCAGGAGCAGCACCGTCACCGCATTGAGCGGCAGCCGTTTCGGCTCGCGGGCGATCGCGCAGCCGAGCAGCGTCACCAGGAAGGTCGTCTGTGCCCAGGGCAGCGCGGAGGCGAAGCCCCACATCTCGCGCTGCGGGCTCATGAACGAGATCCACGACCACAGGAGCGCGCCGACGAAGGGGCGCGCCGCCGCCATCCCGAGCAGCGGGATCATGATCGCCACGAAGGCGAGATCGCGCATGGCGCGCCGCTGTCCCGGGGAGGTCGCCGATCAGCCGCCGCCGAGACGGGCATAGAGCCGTTCGGCCTCGGCCCGCTCCGGGAACTGCAGATCCGCCTTCACCACCGGCTCGAGCACGCGCCGCGCCTCGTCGCGCTGCCCCGCCGCCTCGAGCACGACGGCATAGCGGTAGAACATCGACGGATCCGGCCGCCGCCGCGCCACCGACGCCGCCGCCGCCTGCCGCAGCAGCGGCAGCGCACGCTCGGCCTCGCCCTGGCGCGCGAGGATCCAGCCGAGCGTGTCGGCGGTCTCGGCCGAGGGGGCGATGTAGTAGGCGCGCTCGGCGTATTGCCGCGCCTCGGCGAGCGCGGCCTTGCCCGCCTCGCTGGCCGGATCGCTGCGCGCCTGCATCAGCCAGGCGAGGTTGTTGAGCGAGATCGCGTCCTCCGGCCGGGCGGCCACCACCTGGACGAGCCGGCGTTCGGCTTCGGCGGTCCTGCCGGCGACGATCTCGAGCTGGGCGAGCTGCGCCTGGATCGCGGCATCGCCCGGCTCGCGCTCGAGCCAGGCGGCGAGCGCCGCCGCCGCCTCGGCCTGCTTGTTCTGCCGCTGCAACGCGCCGGCGCGGCGCTGCGCCAGCTCGCGCGAGGGGGCCTGGGCATAGGCGGCGGCATAGGCGGCCGCGGCTTCCTCGAAACGCTCCGCACCCATCAGAAGATCCCCGCGCAGCGCGAGCGAGGCGGGCCGCATCGCCTCCTGGGCGGCGAGACGGTTGGCGAGATCGAGCGCGGCGTCGAGGCCGCGCCCCTCGCGCACCACCTGCACGAGGCTCTGCTGCAGCACCGGATCGGCGGGCTGCGTGCGCAGCCCCTGTTCCAGCACGAGCTCGGCGGCGCGCTGATCCTTGGCCTTCAGGAGCAGGCCCGCGACGATGCGGCGCGCGAACGGGTTGTTCGGGTCCTGCGCCATCGCCATGCGGGCCGCCTCCTCGGCCTCCTTCGTCTGCCCGGCCGCCTCGCGCGCCTCGGCGAGCAGGAGGAGGTGGCGGGTCTCGCGCCGGCGATCGCGGAAGGCCGGTGCGTCCAGCACCTCGGCCGCCCTGGCGGGCTCGCCGAGGCGCAGCAGCACCGTGCCGAGGGTCGCGGCAAGCGCCGGGTCGGCCGGATGCGCCCGGTTGGCCGCCTCCAGCACCGCGCGCGAGGAGGCCGCGCGCGCGCCGCCGCTCAGCGCGGCCGCCGACAGGCGGGCGAGCGCCTCCGGATTGCCGGGCTCGCGCTCCAGCACCTCGGCGAAGAGCTGCTCGGCCCGTTCGGCCTCGCCCTGCATGGCGGCGACGCGGGCAAGCCCGAGCCGGGCGCGGATGCTGTTCGGATGGTCGCGCAACGTCGTCTCGAAGGCCGCGCGCGCGCCGGCGAGGTCGAAGCGCACCAGGCGGATCGTGCCGGTCAGCACGCCGGCGAGCTCGCCGCCGCGCGCGGCCGGACCGAGCCGGTCGAGTTCGGCCTGGGCGGTGGCGAGGTCGCCGCGCGCGAGTGCCGCCGAGGCCAGCAC
>NZ_VIKA01000249.1 GCF_006704265.1 Elioraea sp. Yellowstone
GCGCGCAGGGCGAGCGCGCGGGCACGGCCCGCGCGCGGCCGGTCCGGCGCTGCCGGCATCTCGGGACGGGGCGCGGCGAGGCCGCTCACGCCACCCCCGCGCGCAGCAGGTCGTGGACGTGCAGGATGCCGACGGGACGGCCCACCTCGACCACGAACAGCGCGGTGATGCGGCGCTCGTTCATCTCCCGCAGCGCCTCGGCCGCCAGGGCCTCCGCGCCGATCGTGCGCGGGTTGCGCGTCATCACCTCCTCGGCGCGCCGCTCGAGCAGCCTCGGCTCCATGTGCCGGCGCAGGTCGCCGTCGGTGATGACGCCGACGAGCCGCCCCTCGGCGTCCGTCAGGCCGAGGCAGCCGAAGCGGTGCGCCGTCATCCTGACCAACGCCTCGTCCATCCGCGTCGCGGTCGGCGCGAGCGGGATCTCGGCCCCCGTGTGCATCAGCTCGCGCACGTGCAGGAGCCGCCGCCCGAGCTTCCCGCCGGGATGGAGGACGCGGAAGTCGGTGGCGGTGAAGCCCTTGCGGGCGAGCAGGGCGACCGCGATCGCATCCCCGAGCGCGAGCATCAGCGTGGTCGAGGTGGTCGGCGCGAGCCCCATCGGACAGGCCTCCGGCGCGGCGGGCAGGACCAGCGCGACATCGGCGTGGCGGGCGAGCGTGCCCTCGGCCCGGCCGGTCACCGCGACCAGCGGGATCGCGAAGCGGCGCGCATAGGCGAGGATGTCGGAGAGCTCGGGCGTCTCGCCCGAGTTGGAGAGCGCGAGCACCGCGTCCGCCCGCGTGATCATGCCGAGATCGCCGTGGCTCGCCTCGGCCGGGTGGACGAACAGCGCGGGCGAGCCGGTGGAGGCGAGCGTGGCGGCGATCTTGCGCCCGACATGGCCGGACTTGCCCATGCCGGTGACGACGATCCGGCCCGTCACCGCCGCGAGGAGGTCGAGGGCGCGGCCGAAGGCGCCGTCCAGCCCGGCGGCGAGCGCGGCCAGCGCGGCCGCCTCGGTCTCGAGCACGCGGCGCGCCTCGGCGATGTCGGCCGCGTGGGCGGGCGCCGAGTCGGCCCGGTCTTCGGCGACGGCGATGCGGTTCATCATGGATCCCTGTGTTGGTGTAGGCCTTCGGGGCGCGCCGGGTCAACGAAGCAGGACGCGTATCAGGCAAGACCTGTGCCAGAGCACGCGAGAGTGTGAAGGCCCCCCTTCCCCGACCCCGCCGGCCGGCATGCGCCCGGCGCCCCCGCTCCGCGCCCCCTCGCCGCCCGGGATGCGGCGCGATCGCGACCCGCCGGACCTGCCGCGCCCGGCTTTCCGCTTGCGGATCGCTCCGGCAGCCCGTATAAACCGGAGTCGCAACGGAAGGAGAGGCCATGCGGCGGCGCGCGACGGCAGGACTGCTCGGCGCCGCGGCGCTCGTCCTCGGCGCCTGCACGGCGGCCCCCTCGGCCGAGGTGCGGCTGTTCCGCGACAGCGTCGCCGCGATCGACCAGGCCGGCCAGCCGCTGCTCGACGATCTCGCGCTCGCGGAACGCGCGGCCTACCGCGCGGCGCTGCGCGAGAAGGCGCAGGCGAACTCGGCGGCCGAGGCGCGCGGGCGGCCGCCCGCGGGCGAGGAGCGCTGGGTCGGCCGGCCGCTCGGCCCGGGCTTCGTGCGCGACCTGCGCGTGCCGGATGCGCCCTTCGAGGCATCGATCGGCGATCCGCCGGGCACCGCGGCGCTGCGCGCCGGGCTCGGCACCGTCACCGCCCTCTCGGCCGCGCTGGTCGGGCTCACCGACGGCACGAACGCGGATGCCGCGGCGGACGACCTCGTCCGCTCGGTCGCCGCCCTCTCCGATCTGGTCGCCGCCGGCGGCGCGCTGGTCGGCACGCCGCTCGCCACGGCCGGGCTGAAGGCGGCGATCGAGGAGCTGCGGGGGCTCGCGCGCCGCCTCGCCGACGAGCTGAACGCGCGGCGCGCGCGCGAGCTGATCCTCGAGAACGAGCGCCAGGTCGAGGCGCTGCTCGCCGGGCTGAGGGACGCCGTGCCGGCGATGTGGAGCGTGCTGACCAGCGACCTGCAGATCACGATCACCGCCAATCCGCGCATGGCCGAGAGCGAGCTGCGCGCGGCGGTGGCGCGCGCCGAGGCCTATCGCCGCCTGCTCAGCGACTACGCGGTGCTGATCGAGCGCGCGCAGGCGGCCTGGCGCGGCGCGGTCGCGGCGGCGCGCACCCCCGGCAGCCTGACGCTCGCGGCGGTGGCCGAGAACGCCGCGCGGCTGCGCGCCGACCTGGAGGCGATCCGGCGCGCCCAGGCGGCGCTCAGGAGCGGGCAGCTCAGCCCATGACCGGCTCCCGCGCGGCGGGAAGCCCGAGACGGAGGATCACGCATGTCGGTCCATGCCGCGCGCAACGCGCTGTTCGCCTCGCTCGCCACCCTGGCGGAACGGCGCGACACCACCCCCGATGCGGCCGAGAAGGAGGAGATCGCGATCGCGATGCTCGAGGTCCAGAGCGCCATCCGCGACCTCGCGCTGGCCGACCTGCTCGCCTCCGCCCGCGCCGTGGCCGACGCCTCCCAGGCGCTGGAGCAGGCCGTGCGCGCGGCCAGGCGCAAGCCCTTCGACGTCTATCTCGAGCGGCTGCAGCGCCACCTCGCCGCCCTCGACGAGGCGCGCGGCGCGATGCACGAGGTCGATGCGCTGCCGCCCGCGCCCGAGGACGGCGCCGCGC
>NZ_VIKA01000024.1 GCF_006704265.1 Elioraea sp. Yellowstone
GGCGTCACCGTCAGCGTGCCCGGCACGAAGGTGATCGCGTAGTTGCCGCTGGTCAGGCCCGAGGGCGTGATCGCGTAGCTGCCGACCGGGCTCGCCGGCGCCGCCGGTGTGGCGAAGGTCAGCGTGCCGCCCAGCACGCCCGGCCCCTCGCCCAGCACGAAGCCGGCATAGGTCGCGCTGAAGGCCGGATTCGCCGCGCCGTAAGTGCGCGTCGCGTCGTTCGCCGTCACGGTCAAGGGCGCCGGCGTCACCGTCAGCGTGCCCGGCACGAAGGTGATCGCGTAGTTGCCGCTGGTCAGGCCCGAGGGCGTGATCGCGTAGCTGCCGACCGGGCTCGCCGGGGTCGCCGGTGTGGCGAAGGTCAGCGTGCCGCCCAGCACGCCCGGCCCCTCGCCCAACACGAAGCCGGCATAAGTCGCGCTGAAGGCCGGATTCGCCGCGCCGTAAGCGCGCGTCGCGTCGTTCGCCGTCACGGTCAAGGGCGCCGGCGTCACCGTCAGCGTGCCCGGCACGAAGGTGATCGCGTAGTTGCCGCTGGTCAGGCCCGAGGGCGTGATCGCATAGCTGCCGACCGGGCTCGCCGGGGTCGCCGGTGTAGCGAAGGTCAGCGTGCCGCCGAGCACGCCCGGCCCCTCGCCCAGCACGAAGCCGGCATAGGTCGCGCTGAAGGCTGGGTTCGCCGCGCCGTAAGTGCGCGTCGCGTCGTTCGCCGTCACGGTCAAGGGCGCCGGCGTCACCGTCAGCGTGCCGTCCACGAGCACGAGGGCATAGCGCTGGGCCGCGCCGCGCGCCGTGAGTGCGGCGACCGGCGAGGTCACATAGGTGCCGACAGCCGCGCTGTCGGGTGCGCCCGTGCTGGTGGAGGTCGTGCCGCCCGTCAGCACTGTCGCCAGCGGGCCGTCCTTCGGGCGCAGCGCGGATGCATCGATGCTGGCTCCCGGCGCGACCGCCGTGCCGTAGACCTTCGCGAGCGTCTGGCCGGTGACCACCAGCACCGGCTGTTCGCCGTAGACGATGCGGTTGCCGCCCAGCACGTCGAGCGTGACCACCTGGCCGGGGACGTCGGCGCGCGCCGGATCGCCGTAGTCGAACGGTCGGCCATAGAGATCGAACTGCGGCGTGCCCGGCTCCGTGCCGAGCATGCCGGCGAAGGTGTCGAGGAACACCAGCCAGCGGCCGTTCGGCGCGGCGAGCGCCCCGGCGCCGGCCTGGTTGTCGAAGCCGCGCCCGGCCGCGATCGTCAGCGCATCGCCCGTGCCGGTGGCGGTCACGGTCGCCCCGGGCGCGAGCGTGACGCGCTCCTCCGACACCAGCGCAACCTGCGCCGCGGTCACCGGCGCACGCAGGGTGATCGTGCCCGTGCCGCGCGTGTCCACGCGCAGACCGACCGGGGAGGTGTAGCTGCTCGCGGTCGTGCCGGTGCCCGGACCCGGCGCCGAGGCCTCCAGCATGAAGTCGCTGCCGGGACCCAGGTTGAAGAGCGGCGCGACGCCGGCGCTGATCGCACCCGCCACCCGGACCGATCCGCCGTTGCCGACGGCGGCATCGCCGGCCCGCACCACCCCGTTCCAGAACTGCTGCGGCGCGCGCATCGTCAGGTCGGCGCCGTTCAGCGCGAACACCCGACCCGGGCTCGCGCCGTCGAGGACGCGGATGCGGCGGCTCGCCTCCATGGTGAGCGATCCGCCCGCCCCCGCCACCACCTCGACGAAGGCGTTGCTCCCCGTCCCGCCGATGACGTCGATGGACGGCGCGCGCAGGGTGATGGCGCCGGTCTCGCTGCGCACCCGCGCCCATGAGGCGCCGGCATTGCCGCGCACCTCGATCGCCGTGCCGGCAACGATGTCGAGCGGCCCGCTGTCGGTCTGCACGCGCACGTTGCGCGTGTCGGCCGAGACGAGACGCTGCAGGCGCACGGTGCCCGCGGTCGCCTCGAGCCTGAGCGAACCGGAGGTGGTGGTGATCGCGATGTTGCGGTCGTTGCCGGCGTTGGAGGCGATCAGGTTGCCCGTGCGTGCCTGCAGGCCGATATCGCCCGTGCCCGAGGCGATCACGTTGTGGTTGACGATCAGGTTCCGGCCCGTGTCGATCCGGAGGTCGCCGCTGCCCGAACTCGTCAGCGGGGCGGCGATGGTGGTGTCGGTGGCGGCGATGCCGGTGAAGCTGCCCGCACCGGAGGTCGTGATCGCCTGGTTGATCACCAGGTTGTTGTCGGCGATCAAGGTGAGGCTGCCCGCCCCGCTCCAGCTGATGCCGGCATTCACGGTGATGTTGCCGAGTTGCGGTCCGGCGACGTTGGTCGTGATCGTCACGTCGCTGCCGAGATCGAGCACCGACTGGATCACGTCGCGATCCACCACCCAGTCGCCCGGACCGGCGGGCGGATCGTTCACTCCCGCACCGACCCCGGCACCGGTGGTCTGGATCCGCACGTTGCGCGGATCGAGCAGCCACGTGCCGCCCGCGCCCGGCGTGACGCTGGCCGAGGGTGCGACCCCCAGATCACCCTTGGCCGAGGTCTCGATGAAGCCGCCGGCGAGCAGGCCGTCGGCCGCGATGGCACCCGCGACCCAGGTGGCCTGATCCGCCCAGAGGATCACGCTGCCGCCCGCCCCTTCGGTCGCGCGCGCCTCGATCCGCGCGCCGGCCTCGAGCGTCGTCGTCTCGGCCCGGCGCAGCGCGCCCTGTCCCTGGCGATCGCCGCCGACCCGCACCGTCCCGCCGGCGCTGCGGCCATTCGCGACGACCTGCGCGCCGGAGGCCACGCGGACATCCTGGCCGGTCACGGTCACCGATCCGCCACGGGTCGCGCCGGACGCGTCGAGCGTGCCCGCGACCCGCACCGTGCCCTGGCCGCGGCCGACGAGCTCGATCGTGCCGCCCGCCCCCTCGGCCGAGGCGGCGCGGATCACGCCGGAGGTGTTGATGACGTTGGCGAGCAGGCCTGACGCGGTGCCGGCAGTGAGCAGCACGCGTCCGCCGCCCGCATCGATCAGCCCCGTGTTGGCGACGGCCGCGTCGGGACGGCCGGCATCCCCCTCGACCGCGATCCGCACCACGCCGTCGCCGGCGAGATCGATCGTCGTCGTCTCGCCGGAGGCGAGCGCGACCGTGCCGCGGCGGGCGACGATGGTGCCGCTGTTGGCGACCCGGCCGCCGACCAGGGCGGCGAGGCCCGCCTCGCGCACGGTGATGCTGCCCTGGTTCTCGACACGGGCGCCGGCGGCCTCCGCGCCGCGCAGCTCCAGCCGGCCTTCGGCCATGAAGCGGTTCGCATCGGCGGCACGGCTGGTCGCGACCAGACCGCCGACATCGACCCGCGCCGTTCCGGTGAAGACCACCCCGTGCGTGTTCTGGATGATGACGGTGCCGGGGGCGGTGATCTGCCCCGCGATGGTGCTTTCCCGCCCCGAATGCACGCGGTTGAGCGTCGCCGCGTGGGCCCCGGGCTGGTCGAAGGCGACGCGATGATCGCGCCCGACATCGAAGCTCTGCCAGTCGATCACTGCCCGCGGCGTGGTCTGGCGGATCCGCGTCTCGGCGGCGGTGGCGGAGATGGTGGCGGCGCCCTGGGCGACGCTGCCTCCCTGCGGGGCCTGGGCCTGGGCGGGCTGGGCGAGCAGCGCCGCGGCCGCGGCGCCGGCGAGCAACAGACGACGGGGTGCGGTGGCGGCCGTCTCGATTGCGGTGACACGGGGTTCAGGGAGTGCCATGGTGTGTCCGTCAGGGGGAGGGCGTTAAAGAACCCTTAATGAAAACCAAAACTAGTTGGCAACGCTTATTTTTTAGATGCCTGACATCATAATTGTTTCTGTAACGGTTGAATTAACGCCGCACTTACCCCACCTCGCCTACGCAGTGTGCGCACACGCTGCGCCAGAAGGGCGCTCTTCGGAGTGGCCTGCGCATGCGACGGTTGGGGAACGGGATTGCGTGTGCGCTCTCTCTCGTCGTCGCGCTCGGCGGAGAGGGCGTGGTGTCACCCGCGACCGGCCATCAGGCCGGTTCCGCGACACCACGCGCCGTCTCCTTGATCGCGCCGGCCGACCCGATCGCCCTGCACGTGGTCGTCCTCGCCCCCCGCAGCATCGGCTCCGCCTTCCCCCTGGACCGCGACCTGCTGGTCACCGCCGGCCATCTGGTCAGGGGCCTGCCGCTCGGCGCGCCGGTCACGCTGCGGCGCGGCGGCGGCATGGCGACCATCGAGGCGCGGCTGATCGCGGTGAGTCGCGACCTCGACCTTGCGGTCCTGCGCGTGCCTCCGGGCTTCGCCCCGGCAGAGCCCGCTGCCGAGTCGGCCGCCCTGCCCTCGGATCTTCCCCTGACCGCGGCCGGCTCCGTCCCGGTCGCCGATCCGCGCGTGCTCGCGGCGCCGCGCCGGGCATTCGGTGCGGCCACCGGCGCCTCGCTCGCCATCGCCGGGATCGGCCCCGGCCTCGTCGTCAGGCTGGCCGGGGTTGCGCCGGGCTTCTCCGGCGGTCCCGTGATGGATGCGCGCGGCCGTCTGGTCGGCATGATCGTGGCGATCCGCCGTGTCGCCGGAACCCGGCTGTCGGCCTTCGCACCGCGCGCGGCCGCCGCCGAGGGCGGCGTGAGCGAGGCGTTGATCCTGCCGGTGGCCGCGATCCGCGCCGAGGTGCAGAGCCTGCTCGCCGCGGCGCACTGAGCCGCGCCGCGCCCCGGTCCGCCCCCTCCCCCGCGACAACGCCGGTCGGATCGCCTAGAAGCCGTTGCATGTGCGGCATTGCCGGCCTGCTCTCCCCTGGGCTCGCGCCCGACGCGCTGGCTGCGCGCGCCCGCGCCATGGGCGCGGCGCTCGTGCATCGCGGTCCGGATTCGCAAGGGGTCTGGACCGACCCCGCCGCCGGGCTCGCCCTCGCCCACACCCGGCTCGCGATCGTCGATCTCTCGCCGGCCGGCCACCAGCCGATGGTCTCCGCCTGCGGCCGCTACACGATCATCTACAACGGCGAGAGCTACAACGACGCCGAGATGCGCGCCGCCCTGCCGCCGCACAACTGGCGCGGGCGGTCGGACACCGAGACGATCCTCGAAGCCTGCGCGCGCTGGGGGGTGGAGGAGACGGCGCGGCGGCTGAACGCCATGGCCGCCTTCGCGCTCTGGGACGCCGTGGAGCGGCGGCTCTGGCTGGTGCGCGACCGGGTCGGGATCAAGCCGGTCTATTACGGGCGGTTTCCGGGCCTGTTCCTGTTCGGCAGCGAGCTCAAGGCGTTGCGCGCCGTTCCTGGATGGACGCCGGAGCTCGATCCGGCCGTGCGCGCGGCCTATCTGCGGTGGGGCTACGTGCCCGGGCGGCACGCGATCTATCGCGGGATCGCCAAGCTCGAGCCGGGCTCGGTCCTGTCGGTGCGTGCCGGCGAGGCGCCGCGCATCGTCCGCTACTGGGACCCGCGCGACGTGGCCCTCGCCGGCATCGCCCGCCCGCTCGACCTCTCCGAGGACGAGGCGGCGGAACGGCTCGATCACCTGCTCGCGGATGCGGTCAGGCGCCAGCTCGTCTCCGACGTGCCCCTCGGCGCCTTCCTGTCGGGGGGCGTCGATTCCTCCACCGTCGTCGCGCTGATGCGCAACGGCAGCGTGCCGCGCACCTTCACGATCGGCTTCGACAGCGCCGCGCACGACGAGGCGCCGCATGCCGAGGCGGTCGCCCGCCATCTCGGCACCGACCACACGGTGATGACGGTGGGCGACGCGGAGGCGCTGAAGGTCGTGCCCACGCTCGCGGAGATGTACGACGAGCCCTTCGCCGACGTCTCCTCGGTGCCGACCGCGGTGGTCTGCCGGCTGACGCGCAGCCAGGTGACGGTGGCGCTCTCCGGCGATGGCGGCGACGAGCTCTTCGCCGGCTACACGCGTTACGTGCAGGCTGAAGCGATCCGGTCCCGGCTCGGCCGCATCCCCGTCCCGCTCCGCCGCGCCGCCGGAGCCCTCCTGCGCGCCCTGCCGGCGCGCACCGGCGATGCGATCGCCCGTCTCTTGCCACGTCGCCTGCAGGTCACGACCGCCGGGCACCGGCTGAACCGGCTCGGCGTGATCCTGGCCGACGGCAGCTTCCCAGGCCTCTACCGCGAGATGATCGGGCTCTGGCCCGCCGTGCCGGTGCTCGACCCGCCGGCCGAGGAGGCGGCCCCCCCTGCCCTGCCGCCCGGGCTCGCGCCGCTCGACCACATGCGGCTGTTCGACACGCTCGCCTATCTGCCCGACGACATCCTGACGAAGGTGGACCGGGCCTCGATGGCGGTCTCGCTCGAGGTGCGCGTGCCGCTGCTCGACCACCGCGTGGTGGAGTTCGCCTGGTCGCTGCCGCCCGCGCTGAACGGCGCCCAGAACGGGGGCAAGCGGCTCTTGCGCCGGGTGCTCTACCGCCGCGTACCGCGCGACCTGATCGAGCGGCCCAAGCGCGGCTTCGCCCCGCCGATCGGCGCCTGGCTGCGCGGCCCCCTGCGCGACTGGGCCGAGGACCTGCTCGATCCCGCCCGGCTCGCCGAGGGCGGCATCGATCCCGCCCGGATCCGGCCGCTCTGGGCGCGCCATGTCGCGGGGGTGGTGAACGAGCAGTACCGGCTCTGGGCGGTGCTGATGCACGAGGCCTGGCGCCGGCGCTGGCTCGCTTCGGGGTAGCGTTGCGCGTCCTGCACGTGATCACCGGCCTCGGCATCGGCGGCGCCGAGACCATGCTGGCGCGGCTGATCGAAGCCACGCCCGCGATCGCGCATGTGGTTGCGCCGCTGACCGATGCGCTCGGCCTCGCGCCGCGGCTCGCCGATGCCGGGGCGCGCGTGGTGCGGCTCGGCATCCGCTCGGCGGCCACGCTGCCGTCCGGGCTCGTCGGGCTCGCCAGACTGATCCGCGAGGTCCGGCCGGACCTGATCCAGTCCTGGCTCTACCATGCCGATCTCGCGGCGACCGTGGCGCGGAGCCTCGCCCGGCGCCCGGTGCCCCTGGTCTGGTCGATCCGCTGCGCCGATCTCGACCTTCGCCGCTATGCCCCCACCACGCGCTGGGTGGTGCGTGCGCTCGCGCGGCTCTCGCACCTGCCGGCGGCGGTGGTCAGCAACAGCGAGGCCGGGCTCGCCTGGCACCGGCGACTCGGCTACCGGCCGCGCCGCGCATTGGTGATCCCCAACGGCTACGACACGTCCCGCTTCCGCCCGGATCGCGAGGCGGGGGCTGCGCTGCGGCGCGCGCTCGGCTGGCCGGCCGATGCCGTGATCGTCGGCATGGTCGCGCGCGTCGATCCGGCCAAGGACCATGCCGGGTTCCTCGAGGCGATCGGCCGGGGGCCGCCCGCCCTGCGCGCCGTGCTGATCGGCCAGGGCACCGAGGCGCTCGCGATCCCGCCGCGGCTCGCCGGCCGGGTCGCCGCCCTCGGCGTGCGCGCGGACGTCGCCGCGCTGACCGCCGGCTTCGACATCGCCTGCCTGGCGAGCTTCACTGAAGGATTCCCCAACGTCGTGGCGGAGGCGATGGCCTGCGGCGTGCCCTGTGTTGCGACCGCGGTGGGCGATGCCGCCGCCATCCTCGGCGGCACGGGCGTGCTGGTGCCACCGGGCGATCCGACCGCGCTCGCCGCGGCCTTCGCGCGGCTCGCCGCCATGCCCGCGGCGGAGCGCCGGGCGCTGGGGGAGGCCGCCCGCGCCCGCGTGATCGAGGCCTACTCCATCGCCGCCGCGGCCGAACGCTACACCGCCCTCTGGCAGGACGCCGCCGCGACGGAGCCGCATGCGGCGCGGACATTTGCGGCGCGCGGAGAGGCTGGTATGTAGCCGCGCCGCAGCCCCCGAGGGCGCGGCCGCCCCTCCGTTCCCGAGGAGACGAGCTTGGACATCCGAGGCAAGCGCTTCGTGGTCATCGGCGGCGCCGGCCTGATCGGCTCGCACACGGTCGATCTGCTGACGCGCGAGGACGTCGGCGCGATCGTCGTCTACGACAACTTCGTGCGCGGCCGGCACGAGAACCTCGCCGCCGCGCTCAAGGATCCGCGCGTGCGGATCTTCGAGGCGGGCGGCGACATCACGCAGACCGATATCCTCGAGGCCGCGCTCGAGGGCGCGGACGGCGTGTTCCATTTCGCCGCCCTCTGGCTGCTGCAGTGCCACGAGTTCCCGCGCGCCGCCTTCGAGGTGAACGTGAAGGGCATGTTCAACGTCCTCGACGCCTGCGTGCGCAGGGGCGTGAAGCGGCTGGTCTGGTCGTCCTCGGCCTCGGTCTACGGCGATGCGGTCGAGGAGCCGATGACCGAGGACCATCCCTTCAACAACCGCAACTTCTACGGCGCGACCAAGATCTGCGGCGAGGCGATGGCGCGCGCCTACCACCACCGCTACGGCCTGCCCCAGGTGGGCCTGCGCTACATGAACGTCTACGGGCCGCGCCAGGACTACCAGGGCGCCTACATCGCCGTGATCATGAAGATGCTCGATGCGATCGACCGCGGCGAGGGACCGACCATCTTCGGCGACGGCTCCGAGGCCTTCGACTTCGTCGCGGTGGAGGACTGCGCGGTGGCCAATCTCTGCGCCATGCGCGCCGAGGTGGCGGACGGGTTCTACAATGTCGGCACCGGCCGGCGCACCTCGCTCAGGGAGATCGCCGAACTCCTGCTGCGGCTGACCGGATCGAACCAGGAGATCCGCTACGCGCCGCGCAGCCAGGCGACGCTGGTGCGCAACCGCATCGGCTCGCCGGAGCGGGCCAGGCGCGAGCTCGGCTTCGAGGCGCGCATCGGCCTCGAGGAGGGGCTCGCCCGGCTGATCGCGTGGCGGCGCGCGCACAAGGCCGAGGTCGAGGCGCGCCGCGCGCGCATCGGGACGTGACGGAGCCGCACCGATGAACGATGCGCCGCCGCGCAAGGTGCCGATCGCGCTCCCCGCGATGGGCGAGGAGGAGTTGCAGGCGGTGCGCCGGCCGATCGCCTCCGGCTGGCTCACCCAGGGCCCCGAGGTCGCCGCCTTCGAGCGTGCCTTCGCCGCGCGCCACCAGGTGCCGCACGCGCTCGCCACCACGAGCTGCACCACCGCGCTGCATCTCGCCCTCGCCGCCCTCGGCATCGGCCCGGGCGACGAGGTGATCGTCCCCTCCTTCACCTGGATCGCCACCGCCAACGCGGTGCTCTACTGCGGCGCGACCCCCGTGCTGTGCGACGTCGATCCGGCGACCTGCAACATCGACCCGACCGCCGCCGCGGCGAAGGTGACGGCGCGCACGAGGGCGGTGATCCCGGTGCACCTGTTCGGGCTCTGCGCCGACATCGACGCGCTGCGCGCCGCGCTGCCGGCGCATGTGCGCATCGTCGAGGACGCGGCCTGCGCCGCCGGCGCCTCCTACAAGGGCCGGCCGGCCGGCGGGCTCGGCGACCTCGCCTGCTTCTCCTTCCATCCGCGCAAGTCCATCACCACCGGCGAGGGCGGGATGCTCACCACCACCGACCCGGCACTCGCCGCGCGCGCCGAGGTGCTGCGCAACCACGGCGCCTCGATCCCGGAGGAGCAGCGCCACGCCGGCCCGCAGCCCTGGCTGCTGCCGGACTTCGACGAGCTCGGCTTCAACTACCGCATGACCGACCTTCAGGCCGCGATCGGGCTGGCGCAGCTCGCCAAGCTCGACGCCTTCGTGGACGAGCGCGACGCCTGGGCGCGCTACTACCGCGACGCGCTCGCCGACATCCCCTGGCTGCGCCATCCCGAGCGGCCGAACCACGGCCGGCATGCCTGGCAGGCCTACGTGATGCGCGTCGATCCGGCCTCGGCGCCGATGTCGCGCAACGAGATCATGGCGCGCCTGCACGCGCGCGGCATCGCCACCCGCCCCGG
Organism: Elioraea sp. Yellowstone; assembly: GCF_006704265.1. Classification (GTDB taxonomy): domain Bacteria; phylum Pseudomonadota; class Alphaproteobacteria; order Acetobacterales; family Acetobacteraceae; genus Elioraea. The sequence goes on from NZ_VIKA01000024.1 coordinate 9,834, forward strand.
CACGCACGCGATCCACATGCTGGGCTATTATGCCGGCCGCTTCGGCTTCGCCCCCGACGACCTGCCCGGCGCGCACGACTGCGCGCGGAACACGATGGCGATCCCGCTGCACAACCGCATGACGGCGGAGGACTACGCCTACGTCGTCGCGGAGCTGCGCGCGATCGCCGGCATGGCATGACGGCTCCGCCCGGCTGGCTCGGCGATCTGCTCGGCGGCCCCTTGCCCGCGGAGGGCGGCAGCATGGTGGCGCATGGCCAGCCGCTCACCCTGATCGGCGGCATCCCGCGCGCGGCCGAACTCCACTCCGCCGCGCAGGCGCAGACGCGCGAGACCTTCGGCTTCAAGTGGGCGCGGCGCGACACCTACGAGGGCGGGGTCGCGGCCCATGCCGCGCGCTGGCTGGCCGAGAAGTACGGCGACCTCGCCGCCGCGGCCTGGCTCGACGAGCACGGCCCTGCGCCGCTCCTGCTGGATGCCGGCTGCGGCGCCGCGCTCTCGGCGCTCGCGCTGTTCGCGCCGGTGCTGCACCGCGTCCGCTATCTCGGCGTCGATGTCTCGACCGCGGTGGAGGTCGCGGCACGGCGCTTCGCCGAGCGCGGGCTGAGCGCGGCCTTCCTCCAGGCCGACCTGATGCGGCTTCCCCTGCCGCCGGAGAGCGTCGACCTGATCTTCTCCGAGGGCGTGCTGCACCACACCGACGACACGCGGGCGGCACTCGCCGCGCTGACGCGCCACCTCAAGCCCGGCGGGCGGATCCTGTTCTACGTCTATCGCAGGAAGGGGCCGATCCGCGAGTTCACCGACGACCACGTGCGCGCGAAGCTGCAGGCGATGACGCCCGAGGAGGCCTGGGCGGCGCTCATGCCCCTGACCCGGCTCGGCCGCGCGCTCGGCGAACTCGATGTCGAGATCGAGGTGCCCGAGACGATCGACCTCCTCGAGATCCCGGCGGGGCGGATCAGCCTGCAGCGCTTCTTCTACTGGCATGTCTGCAAGGCGTTCCATCGTCCGGAGATGTCGCTCGAGGAGCTGAACCACATCAACTTCGACTGGTTCGCGCCAAGGAACGCGCATCGCCACACGCCGGAGGAGGTGCGCGGCTGGTGCGCCGGGCTCGGGCTCGCGATCGAGCACGAGCGCATCGAGGAGGCCGGCATCACGATCCGCGCGAAGAAGGTGGGCTGAGCGCGATGTGCGGCATCGCCGGCATCCTCCAGCTTGATGGCGCCCCGGCCTCGGCCGCGGCGGTGCAGCGCATGACGGATGCGATCGCCCATCGCGGCCCCGACGGCGAGGGCGTGTGGGTGGAGGGCGCGGTCGGCCTCGGCCACCGGCGGCTTGCGATCATCGATCTTTCCGAGGCCGGGCGGCAGCCGATGGCCACGGCCGACGGGCGCTTCGTCGTCAGCTACAATGGCGAGATCTACAACTTCCGCGAACTGCGCACCGAGTTGCAGGCGCTGGGGCACCGCTTCCGCACCCGCACCGACACCGAGGTGGTGCTGGCGGCCTTCGCCGAATGGGGCCTCGCCGCCCTGCCCCGCTTCAACGGCATGTTCGCCCTCGCCCTCTACGACCGCGCCGAGCGGCGGCTCACCCTCGCGCGCGACCGTTTCGGGATCAAGCCGCTCTACTGGACGGCCGAGGCCGGGCGCGTGCTGTTCGGCTCGGAGGTGAAGGCGATCCTCGCCGCTCCCGGCGCCTCCGCCGCGCTCGACGCGGAGGCGCTGGTCGAGTACCTGACCTTCCAGAACTTCTTCACCGACCGCACGCTGTTCCGCGGCATCCGCCTGCTGCCGCCGGCGACCGCGCTCATCCTGACGCCCGGACGGCCGGTCGAGCGCACGACCTGGTGGGACTTCGACTTCCGCGAGGCCGAGGCGGGCGACGACGCCGCGCTCGCCGAGGCGTGCGACCGGCTGTTCCGCCAGGCGGTGAGCCGGCAGCTCGTCGCCGACGTGCCCGTGGGCGCCTATCTCTCGGGCGGGATCGACTCGGGCGCGATCACCGCCGTCGCCGCGCCGCAGATCCCCGGGATGCGCAGCTTCACCGTGGGCTTCGACCTGAACTCCGCCTCGGGCCTGGAACTCGGCTTCGACGAGCGCGCCAAGGCCGAATACATGTCCTATCTGTTCGGCACCGAGCACTACCAGATGGTGCTGAAGGCCGGCGACATGGAGCGGGCGATGCCGGCACTCGCCTGGCACCTCGAGGAGCCGCGGGTCGGCCAGAGCTACCCGAACTACTACGCCGCGAAGCTCGCCTCGCGCTTCGGCAAGGTGGTGCTGGCCGGCACCGGCGGCGACGAGGTCTTCGGCGGCTATCCGTGGCGCTACTATCGTGCCGTGGTGAACGACGATTTCGGCCACTACGTCGAGAAGTACTACGCGTTCTGGCAGCGCCTGCTGGCCGAGGAGGAGCTTCCGCGCGTGCTCGCGCCGATCTGGCCGGAGGTGCGCCACGTGGCGCCACGCGAGATCTTCGCCGGCGTGTTCCGCCGCCACGCCGAGGCCATGACGCGGCCCGAGGACTACGTGAACCACTCGCTCTACTTCGAGGCGAAGACCTTCCTGCACGGCCTTCTGGTGGTGGAGGACAAGCTCGCGATGGCGCACGGGCTGGAGGCGCGCGTGCCGTTCCTGGACAACGACCTGGTCGAGTTCGGCATGCGCCTGCCGGTGCGCTGCAAGCTCGGCAGCCTGGCCGAGGTGGTGCGGATCGACGAGAACACGCCGGGCAGCAAGCGCGCGGCCTTCTTCGAGAGGACGCGGGACGGCAAGAAGCTCCTGCGCGAGGTGCTGCAGCGCTACGTGCCGGAGCAGGTGAGCCAGGCGGTGAAGCAGGGCTTCTCGGCGCCGGATGCGAGCTGGTTCCGCGGCGAGAGCATCGCCTATGTCCGGCGCGTGCTGCATGACCGCAAGGCGGCGATCTACGACGTGCTCGACCGTGCGGCCGTGCTGGCGCTGGTGGACGAGCATCTGGAGGGGCGGCGCAACCGGCGGCTTCTGGTGTGGTCGCTCCTCTATCTCGAGGCGTTCATGAGGGCGTTTCTGGCCAATGCGAGCCCGAGGAAAGTCGCGTGACGCTTGACGCGTTCGTCGAACTGCTTAAGGCGGCTGCGCTTGCGCGAGAGGCACAGCTCCGCGAGCAGTTTCAACGCAGCCTGCCGTTCGCTGATGCGATATTCGACCGCTGGGAACGAGCCCGACGTCTCGGTTTCGGCGAAGGCAGTTCAATCTACGATTCCGCATGCGTGTTCGGTGACGTTACGGTGGGACGTCATGTCTGGATCGGCCCGTGGGTTATGCTCGACGGGTCTGGCGGCCTCACCATTGGCGATCATGTCTCACTCTCGGCGGGCGTCCAGATCTACACCCATGACACCGTACACTGGGCGGTGTCGGGTGGCGTTGTCCCGCCGCGTCGAGCCTCCGTCGCGGTCGGTGACCGCGTTTATGTCGGTAGCCAATCGGTCATTGCGCAAGGCGTCACGATCGGACGCAAATGCGTGATCTCGGCCAACAGTTTGGTCATCGACGACGTGCCGGAAGCCACAATCGTCGGAGGCGTCCCAGCGGTGCCGATCGGGCGCGTTGAAGGTGAAGGGGCGGAGGTGCGGCTAGTATTCACACGCCGCAGGATGCAGCGGACTGCCGGTTTGCCAACGAAGGCCATTGGCCGAGAGCGCCGATGATAGAGGCGCGTCTGTTACTCGCCCGCAAGCTCTCGGAGGCCACCGAGACGCCATGGGACCCCGATCGCCCGACGCGTGTCGAGCTGGTCGAGTGCGGCGCCGGGGTCGGCCTGCGCTTCTTCGCCATGAAACGGACCGGCGAATGGGTTATGGTCCACGAGGAACCTTCCGTCCCCCTGGCGACCGAGGCGGACGCGGACGACCTGCTCGCGCGCGGCCTGTCGATCTTCCTGATGAATCACCCGACCTGGCCGGCGTGAGACCACGCCACAAGCACCACGGAGAGGCGCCGATGCTCGCGCGCAAGATCAGGCTGGTGGGGGAGGTTCGACTGGCGTTCAGTCACCGGACCTCGGCGGCCGCGTGGACCGCGCAGCAGCGAGAGTGAGATGGTACGACGTCTTGCAGCATTGACGCCGAGACCCATTGATGCGCGCAACCTGATACGACACACAGTCCCTCGTCAGGGCAAACGATGGACTGCGACGCATGCTCCCCATGGTCGTTGATCCGGCGCTCTTGGTTGCTGTCACCCTCGCGACACGCATACCATTCCTCCTGATGCCGTCGTCCGACAAGGCGACGCAGCTCTGGATCATCGAGACATTCGCAGCCAACCGGCGCATCGCCCCGCTGCGGTTCCAGAACAGTCTGCGGCAGGGCATGCTGGCCTATCCGCCCCTGCCGCACTTCTTTCTCGCGTTCCTACCACGCCATCTCCGCCTTGCCGCCGGTGCCGCAGTCAACCTCCTCGCGGACGTGATTCATGTGCTGATCGTCTACGTCGTGCTGCGGCTCCTGCTCGCAGGTCATGACACCCCGGGCGACGTCTCGCCCACGCTCGCCTTCGCCCTCTTGTTCGCGACACTGCCGATCCTTCACCCCGTCAACGCGCGCCTTGCCGGGATCGGGGCGCGGACGATCGGTCCCCTGCTCTTTACGCTCTACGCCATGGCGCTGTTCCAGGCGCAGCACGCGAGTTCGCCCCTCTTCCATGTTGTCTGCATCGTCACTGGCATCGCGATCGTGCTCGCCTCGCAGTTCGCGCTTCAGGTTCTTGTCGGGATCAGCCTGTTCCTGTCGGCGTGGATGTCATCGGTCGTACCAGGGGTCATCGTCGCTCTGTCGATCGGGATCGGCGCGCTCATTCCTGGCCTCAACATCGGCCCTCAGCTTCGGTGCAAGATGCAGCACTATCGCTGGTACGCCTCGGCCCGGAATCTTCACATCGACATGCGCAACAGCCTCGCCCAGATCCGCAAGATCCTTGGAGGCGAACCTCGTACCGCGGGACCCAGGCTGATCGTCTACCTGGTTTCCTCGACAACGCCGGCCGCCGTCGTACTGGGAACTGGCACTCTGGTCCTGGCGGCTGTCCGGGCATGGCCCTGGCCGGATGGCGTTGATGCTAATCCCTTCATCACGTTCGCAGTGGGCATCGTGATCGGTGCATCGCTGCTCTGCCTCTTGACGATCCGAGGGCCGCTCAGGATCTTCGGTGAGGCGGAGCGCTATGTCGAGTACGCCGCGCCGTTCGCGGTTGTCGTCGTCGCCAGCGCATATGTCGCCGAAGGTGCAGACGTCGGCGCCGTGCTCCTGCTCGTCATTCTGAACTGCTCGGTCATCGCCGGTCAGTGGACCATTTCCGTGCTGCCGCAACTGCGCAGCGCCATCGGCTTCGAGCCGACCGACGATCTCAAGGCACTGGTCGCGTTCCTGGATCGACGCCCTGGCCGTCGCATCGTGACTAGTCCGATCTTCCTCGCCTCGTCGTTGGCGCTGCTGTCACGCGGCGAGCACGAGTTCCTGCATGTCCTCGTCGCGGATGCCGATGGCCGCTTCTCGCACTGGCACGAGGACCTGATCGGCTATCCTCATCTGCGCGGGCGAGCCAGCCATTTTGTCGAACGCTACCGCGCTGATACGATGGTGCTGGAGCGCAGCAGCTTCGAGGCGATCCGCCGCCTGGACGTGGAAGCTGATCTCGACATCAGGCCGATCGCCTACCAGAATCATGGCTTCCTCGTGTTCGAGCTCGATGTTCCCGCGCGTGACTGAACTCCGCAGGCTCGTCGCCGAGATGGCGATCTATGCGGTCGGTCGTGCGGCGAGCGCGCTGATTCCGTTCCTGCTGGTCCCATTCCTCACGCGGACCTATACACCGGAGGAGTTCGGCACCCTCGAAGTTGTGCTGGTGTCGGCCGCTATTGTGGGAACCATCATCTCGAGCGGTCTCCCGGGTGCCTACATGTTCTTCGTTCGTGCGCCATCCTATAGAGGAGCGACGCACGTGCTGTTGGGCGCGTGCGCCACTTGGTATGTCCTCTGGTCGGTGATTGTGCTCGGCCTGCTCGCCCTGTGTCTGCCGTTCGTATTCCACCTCCTGACAGCCAGATTGTTAAGTGGCCTGGAAGTCGGTCTGTTCTTCGGCGTCGCCGTCACGCAGCAGATTCTGGTCTTTGTCACAGCCGTTCTGCGCATGGACAACCGGGCCTGGGCGGTTGTCCTCCTGTCGGTCGGAGGCAGCCTGTGCGCGGCCCTCCTCACCGTCGCCTTCGTTCTTTGGCAAGGACCGACGATCCAGGCCTATCTGCTGGGCTTCACGATCGGATTCGGCGCTGCGGCGATCGTGGGATGCGGCGTGATCCGGCCACGCCGCAAGCTTATGCTGTGGAGCAGTGCCGATCTGGGACGACTTCTCGCCTTCGGCCTGCCTCTCGTGCCAAGCGCCCTGTCCGAGGTCGCCCTCACCATGGCGGATCGTGCCATCGTCATGAGCCTTCTTGGTGCCCGCGAGCTGGCCGTCTATGCGGTCGCAGCAAGAGTCGCAAGCCTTGTGCAGCTTGCGATCCAGTCGGTCTCGCTGGCTTTGCCCCCGCTGAAGATGCGGCTTCTGCACGAGTCGGATCGTGAGGCGTCAGGCCGGCTGCTGGGCATCCTCTGGCGGTACGTCTCGATGGTCTTCCTCGCCGGCGCGGTGCTTGGCGCGATGATCACCCCCCTCCTAGTGAAGTTCTTGGCTCCTCAGGCGTACCGAGGCGCCATGCACGTTGCGCCATATCTCATGCTTGCTCACGTGTTTTATTCGTTCACAAATTTTATGTCGCTGGGCGCCCTAAAGGCCGAGAAGACCTATCTGTATACGCTGAGCGTGCTCGCCGGGGCCATCCTGAGTGTCGCCGGATCGCTTGCCCTGGTTCCGCATCTTGGACTGCTTGGCGCGGCCGCGGGAACACTGGCCGGCAGCATCATGACGCCAGCGATCTGCCTGGCGCTCAGCCAACGGGTGTGGCGCCTTGATCTGCCGCTCAATCGTGTCATCGCAATGTCCGGGGTCGCCCTGCTCGCTTGCGCCCTGCTGGCAAGAGCAGGCGGTGACGGTGTGACCCCTGTGCAGCTGGCCGTCACTGCGGCAGCGATCGGTGTGATGGCGCCTATCGCCGTCAGCCGCGCCGACCTCACGCTGCTCAGGAGCATGAACCGGTGGGGCTCGCCCACCTGAAGCGGAAAGGCGCCGACATTGGTGTCGGCCATAGGGTCAAGGCGTCCCAGGTCCTGGCTTGCGCGCGACCAACCGGAAATGGCTCAGGAGAAAATACGCCGCTACGCGATTGCCCAGCAGGAACCGTCCAAGTCGGCCGAGCCGATTGGGGGACGTCCACTCATACCGCGCCGGCAGGAACCCAGCGCGCTGCAACAGACGATCCCACAGGCGCGGGTGCTGGTGCTTGTGCCACTCGATCGTCGGGCAGAACGGACTTCTCAGTCCAAGATCGTTGAAGACATTCGATCGATCGCAGTCGGTAATGATCAGAACCCCACCATCGCGGAGGAGATGCCACGCCTTGCGAAAGATGGCGTGATAGGTCGCCTGCGCAGCGTCGTCATGAGCGAGGCGAACGCAGGCCTCCTCGTCGAGGTGATTGATCGAGTTCGCCATGACGATGACATCGAACGGCTGTTCGTCCAGAAAGCCCTGGAAGGCAGCGGGCAACAGCCGTGCTCGTCCGCCCGTATCGATGCACGATTCCATGCGTGCAAAGTGCAAAGCCGCGCCGGAGGTAGCTCCGTCCGCCTCCGGTTCAAGACAGATCGCTTCCGCACCACGAACCGCCGCATACAGCGTCAGCAGCCCGGTTCCACCACCGACATCGAGGACGCGCTTTCCTTCCAGATCGACCCCCTCGAACATGAATGAAACATACTGCCTCAGATTGAAGGCATTGGAGTACTGGCCGCACGCCAGAACGCACGTGATGTATCGCGTCAGCGGATCGGACAAGGCCATCTGCGTGTCAACCTTCGGCGTGGTTTGCGGTCGCCCCTTGCTGGTATAAGGCTTTTCGTGTCATCGCCTGAATCTACAACCGTCCCAGAGCCCTTCTGCGACGACAACTCCTTAAGGTCGCCCCTGGCTGGTGCAAGGCGAAATATTCTGATCGTCATCGGTAGCCTCGATGTAGGCGGAACCGAACGGCACATTCTCCGAACCGTGCCGAGGCTTGCATCGGCCGAGCGTGTGTTCACGGTCTTCACACTTGCCCGCCCCGGCACGCTCGCGGACGAGTTGCAGTCGCAGGGTGTTCGCGTGATCACTCCGTGGATCGAGACGAGGAGTGGACGCGCCGCTCGTATCATGCTGGCATTCCGGATCCTGGCGAGGTCGCTCCAACTCCTGCTCTACCTTCTTGCCCAGCGGCCGGACATCGTTCACTGCATCTTGCCTCAAAGCTACTGGCTTGCGGCGCCTCTTGCCATCCTGGCCGGCATACGCGGTCGCATGATGAGCAGACGCAGCCTCAACATCTATCTGGACCACCAGCCGACTGTCATACGTTGGCTCGAGCGGTGGTTGCACCAGCGTATGTCGGCAATCGTCGGCAACTCCCAGGCCGTGGTCGATCAGCTCATTCGCGAGGAAGGGGCACCGGCAGACCGGACCGTGCTGATCTACAACGGGATCGACACGGCGGCCTTCTTGCCGACGCGAAGCTCGGCGGACATGCGCCGGAGCCTCGGCGTTGGCGACGGCACGGTTGTTCTGTGCGCGGTTGCAAATCTCATTCCCTACAAGGGGCATGCCGATCTGCTTGCTGCCTGCGCCCGCCTTGATCCAACGCTTGATTGGCATCTGCTTGTAGTCGGCAACGATACCTCCGGTATTGCAGTGGAATTGATAAGGATGGCGCGCGATTTCGGCATCGCCAAGCAGGTCAGCTTCCTCGGGAGTCGTGATGACATAGCGGACATTCTTCATGCTGCCGACATCGGCGTTCTGGCCTCACACGAAGAAGGTTTGCCCAATGCGATCCTCGAGTACATGGCGGCGGGTCTGCCGGTTGTCGCCACGGCGGTGGGTGGCGTGCCGGAGCTCGTCATCCCTCATGAGACGGGGCTGCTCGTACCGGCGCGGGACGTTGTTCGGCTTACAGACGCGCTTGGTCGGCTGATCGCCGACCAAGGCCTCCGAAGCCGCTTCGGGGCAGCAGGGCAAGAACGGGTCCGCAAGACGTTTGCAATCGAACGAACGCTCGAGCAGTACGCACAGGTCTATGACCGTGTGGCGAGCCGATCGTAGCGACAACTGACAGACTGCCGGCCCGCCCTACCCCCCGATCGGCTCCAGCCGTTCCCCGTCCACCAGCCGGTAGCGCTCCCCCGTGCCGGGGCAGACCAGGTCCTCGCCCAACCGATGCCCCGCCCGGCTCATCCAGCCGATCCGCCGCGCCGGAACGCCGGCCATCAGCGCGTGGTCCGGCACGTCCGTCGTCACCACCGCGCCGGCGGCGATGAACGCGTAGGCCCCGATCGTATGGCCGCAGACGATGGTCGCATTCGCGCCGATCGTCGCCCCGCGCCGCACCAGCGTCGGACGGAACTCGGCCTTGCGCGGAATCTCGGCGCGCGGATTGAGGACGTTCGTGAACACACAGGAGGGGCCGCAGAACACCCCGTCCTCGAGCGTCACGCCCTCGTAGACCGAGACGTTGTTCTGGATCTTCACCCGGCTGCCGACCGTGACCTTGGGGCCGATCACCACGTTCTGGCCGATCTGCGTCTCCTCGCCGATGCGCACGCCGGACAGGATGTGGCTGAAGTGCCAGATCCGCGTGCCGCGGCCGATCGTCACCTCGGCATCGACATAGGCGCTCTCGTGGATCATCACATCCGGATGCGTGCCGACGACGCGCGGTGCCGCGGGCGCGGCCGCGGCCTCCCGGCGCAGGGCGCGCGTCGCCCGGTCCAGCACGGCGAGCACGCGCAGTCCCTCCCGCCCGTCGGTGCGCGGACTCGCGCCGGTCGTGATGCAGTCGAGGAAGTGCCGGCACTCGGCGCGCAGCGGCTCCTGCTCGACCAGCGGCACCGGTTCGGCCTCCCCCTTCACCGGTACCGGCAGGTTCTCGCGCCAGGCGACCCTGTGCGGATAGAGCAGAAGCTTGCGCGCCCAGGGCTCGCCGTCGTCGAACACCGCCATCGCCTCCGAGCCGACGACGACCAGCTTCTGCTCCTTGTAGGGATGCAGCCAGGAGACGAAGACATGCGCGCGCTCGCCGCCGGGAAAGGCGAGATGCGTGGTCGTCACGTCCGCGATCGTGCGGTGCAGGTAGCAGCCGCCGACCGCCTCGACCGTGTCCGGCTCGGCGCCGACGAGCGAGAGGATCATCGAGATGTCGTGCGGCGCGAACGACCAGAGGATGTCCTCCTCGCGCCGGATGCGCCCGAGATTCAGCCGGTTCGAGTAGAGATACTGCAGCCGGCCGAGCCGGCCCTCGCGCACCAGGCGCTTCAGCTCCAGGAAGGCCGGGTGATACTGCAGCAGATGCCCGACCATCAGGCGCCGATCCAGCCGCTCGGCGAGCGCGCAGAGCGAACGCGCCTCCTCCAGCGCCAGCGCGAGGGGCTTCTCGACGAAGACGTGCTTGCCCGCCTCGAGCGCGTGCCTCGCGAGCGGGAAGTGCTGCGCCGCCGGCGCCGCGATCGCCACCCCGTCAACCGTCCGATCGGCGAGGATCGCGTCGAACCCGCGCGCCGGCACGCCGTACCGCTCGGCCTCGCGCTGCGCTGCGGCGGCATTCGCATCGCACACGGCCGCGAGCGCGCCGAGCTCGGCGAAGTTGCGCACGAGGTTGCGCCCCCAGGCGCCGCAGCCGACCACCGCCACCGACGCGGCCATCGCCGTCATGCCTTCACGATCGTCGCACCGGTGACACCGTGGCGCTGGCAGGCGTTGCGCGTATCGACCACCACCTTCGCGTGCAGGGCGACCAGGCGGTAGTCGACCGCATCGTGATCGGTCGCGATCAGCACCGCGTCGTACCGGCCGAGGGTCGCCGCGTCGAGCGCGACGCTGCTGCGCCCGGCCAGCTCGCCATGCTCGCGCGTCGGCGGCAGCACGGGAATGAAGGGGTCGTGGTAGTCCACCACCGCGCCGCGCCGCTCGAGCAGCGCCATCAGCTTCAGGGCCGGGCTCTCGCGCATGTCGTCGACGTTCTTCTTGTACGCCACGCCGAGGATCAGGATGCGCGCGCCGTTGAGCCCGCGCCCCGCGGAACGGTCCACCGCCTCGGCGAGGCGGTTGACGACGTGATAGGGCATCTCGGTGTTGATCTCGCCGGCGAGCTCGATGAAGCGCGTGGCGATGTCGTACTCGCGCGCCTTCCAGGTGAGATAGAACGGATCGATCGGGATGCAGTGTCCGCCCAGGCCCGGGCCGGGATAGAACGGCATGAAGCCGAAGGGCTTGGTCTTCGCCGCCTCGATCACCTCCCAGACATCGATCCCCATCGCGCCGTAGACCAGCTTCAGCTCGTTCACCAGCGCGATGTTCACCGCGCGGAAGATGTTCTCGGTCAGCTTCACCGCCTCCGCCGTCGCGGTGGAGGAGACCGGCACGGTATCGACCACGATGCGGCCGTAGAGGGCGCGCGCCATCGCCAGCGCCGCCGGGCCGTCGCCGCCCACCACCTTCGGGATCGACCGCGTGCCGTGCGTGGGATTGCCCGGGTCCTCGCGCTCGGGCGAGTAGGCGAGATAGAAGTCCTTCCCGCTGCGGAGCCCCGTGGCCTCGAGCACCGGCTTGATCACCTCCTCGGTGGTGCCCGGGTAGGTGGTGGATTCCAGCACGATGAGCTGACCGGGGCGGAGGCGACCGGCGATCGCCCGGGCCGTGTTCTCGACGAAGCTCAGATCGGGCTCGCGCTGGCGGGTCAGCGGCGTGGGCACGGCGATCAGGATGGCGTCGGGCTCGCCCAGGCGGGCGAAGTCGTCGGTCGCCTCGAACCGCCCGCTCGCGCGCGCCTCCGCGATCGCCGCGGCGGGAATGTGCCTGATGAAGCTCTCGCCCCGGTTCAGCTGCGCCACCCGCGCGGTGGCGATGTCGAATCCCAGCACCGGCAGATCCGCCTTCACGGCGGCGAGCGCGAGCGGCACGCCGACATAGCCGAGGCCGATCACGCCGATGAGCGGCCGACCGTCGCGGAACAGGGCGAGGCGACGCGCGGTCTCGGCGGAGGGCTCTGCGGTCGCCTGGGCGGCGGCGGTGGACATGGGCGGACCCTTGCGGTTCGGCGTCACGGCGCGGCCTTGCTGCGCGGTTGCGCGGCAAAGATCAAGGGCAGGGCGCGCTCCGCCCCCTGCCCTGCCCGCTCAGAACGACAGCGGCGTCGCCTGCTTGACCAGCGGCAGGCGGCGCACCGCCTCCAGCACCGGGGCCGGCACGGGCTCGTCGACGGAGACCAGGCAGATCGCATCGCCGCCCGGCGCGTTCCGCCCCAGGTGGAAGGTGGCGATGTTCACCCCCGCTTCCGCCAGCGTCATGCCGAAGCGGCCGATGAAGCCCGGCTTGTCCTCGTTGGTGACGTAGAGCATGTGGCGCGAGAAGTCTGCCTCCACCGGGATGTCCTTGATCTCGACGATGCGCGGCCGCGACCCCGCGATCAGCGTGCCGGCGACCGCGCGCGTGTCGCGGTCGGTGGTCACGGCGATGCGCACCAGCGTCTGGTACTCGCTCGGCCGGTCATGCACCGCCTCGGTGATCTCGATCCCCTTCTCGCGCGCCGCATGGGGGGCGTTCACCATGTTGATCCCCTCCATCAGCGGCCCGAGCAGGCCGGCGAGCGCGGCCGCGGTCAGCGGCGTGTGGTTGAGCTCTGCCGCCGCCCCCTCGTATTCGATTGCGACGGCGCGGAACCCGCCGTCGCGTGCGACCGAGAGCTGGCCCGCGAAGGCGCCGAGCAGGCGGCAGAGCTCCATGTAGGGCTTGAGCCTGGGCGCGTCCTCGGCCGAGACCGAGGGCATGTTGATCGCGTTCTGGACCGCGCCGGTGAGCAGGAAGTCGCTCATCTGCTCGGCGATCTGCAGCGCGACGTTCTCCTGCGCCTCGGTCGTCGAGGCGCCGAGATGCGGCGTGCAGACGACGTTCTCGAGCGCGAAGAGCGGACTCTCCGTCGCCGGCTCGGTCTCGAACACGTCGAGCGCCGCACCCGCAACATGGCCGGAGACGAGCGCCTCGTGCAGGTCCTGCTCGACGATCAGCCCGCCGCGCGCGCAGTTGATGATGCGCACGCCCCTCTTCATCCTCGCGATCGCGCGCGCGTCGATGATGTGGCGCGTGCCTTCGGTGAGCGGCGTGTGGAGCGTGATGATGTCGGCGCGGGCGAAGAGGTCGTTGAGCTCGACCTTCTCGACGCCGAGCGCGACCGCGCGCGCCTCCGACAGGAACGGGTCGTAGGCGATCACCTTCATCTTCAGGCCGAGCGCACGGTCGGCGACGATCGAGCCGATGTTGCCGCAGCCGATCAGGCCGAGCGTCTTGCCGTAGAGCTCGACGCCCATGAAGCGGTTCTTCTCCCACTTGCCCGCCTTGGTGGAGGCGGAGGCCTCTGGGATCTGGCGCGCGAGCGCGAACATCAGGGCGATCGCATGCTCGGCGGTGGTGATCGCGTTGCCGTGCGGCGTGTTCATCACCACCACGCCGCGCGCGGTCGCCGACTTCACGTCCACGTTGTCCACGCCGATCCCGGCACGGCCGACCACCTTCAGGTTGCGCGCGACCGCCAGCAGCTCCGCCGTCACCTTGGTGGCGGAGCGGATCGCAAGCCCGTCGTAGTCGCCGATCACGGCGCGCAGCTCGGCGGGCGACAGGCCGGTCTTGACGTCCGCCTCGATGCCGCGCGCACGGAAGATCTCGACCGCGGCTGGCGACAGCTTGTCGCTGATCAGGACCTTGGGCATGGGGATCACTCCGCGGTGGAAACGGCGGCGAAGCGGGCGGCGACCGTGTCGGCCGCCCAGTCGAGCCAGGGCAGCACCGCGCGCATGTCGGCGGTCTCGACCGTCGCGCCGCCCCAGAGGCGAAGCCCCGGCGGGGCATCGCGATAGCCGCCCGCATCCAGCGCGACACCTTCCTGTTCCAGCAGCGCCGCGATCGCCTTCGCCGCGTCCGCCTGGCGCGCGGCATCCAGCGCGGTGAACCAGGGCGCGGTGATGGAGAGGCAGATGGAGGTGCAGGACCGTGTGGCCGGATCCTCGGCCAGGAAGGCATAGTTCGGCGTGCGCGCGACCCACTCGGCCACCGCGGCGAGATTGGCCTCCGACCGCGCGACCAGCGCTGTCAGGCCGCCGATGCCCTCGGCCCAGCGCAGCCCGTCCAGCGCGTCCTCAACGCACAGCATCGAGGGCGTGTTGATCGTCTCGCCCCGGAAGATCCCCTCGATCAGCTTCCCGCCCGAGACGAGGCGGAAGATCTTGGGCAGCGGCCAGGCGGGCCTGTGCGAGAGCAGCCGCTCCACCGCGCGCGGCGACAGCGCCAGCATGCCGTGCGCCGCCTCGCCGCCCAGCACCTTCTGCCAGGACCAGGTGACGACATCGAGCCGGTCATAGGGCAGGTGCATGGCGAAGGCGGCCGAGGTCGCGTCGCAGAGCGCGAGCCCCTGGCGGTCCGGGGCGATCCAGTCGCCGTTCGGCACGCGCACGCCCGAGGTGGTGCCGTTCCAGGTGAACACCACGTCGCGCGACCAGTCCACCGCCGAAAGGTCGGGCAGGCGGCCGTAGGGTGCCGCCAGCACGCGATGCTCGAGCTTCAACTGCTTCGCGACATCCGTCGCCCAGGCCTCGCCGAAGCTCTCGAAGGCCAGCACATCCACCGGGCGCGGCCCGAGCAGCGTCCACATCGCCATCTCGATCGCCCCGGTGTCGGAGCCGGGCACGATGCCGAGCCGCCACTCCGCCGGCAGGCCGAGGATCGCGCGCGAGCGCTCGATCACCTCGGCGAGCTTGGCCTTCGGCCCCTTGGCACGGTGGCTGCGCCCGAGGGCTGCGCCCGCAAGCGCGGCGAGCGACCAGCCCGGCCGCTTGGCGCACGGGCCGGAGGAGAAATGCGGATTGTTCGGACGGACAGGCGGACGGATGGCGTCATGCGCCATGGCGGATGCTCCCTTCCAGAAGCGAAGCGCCCCGGTGGGGGGGCGTGACCCGCTGCGGCTGATACTCCGCGAGCCGCCGGCATGCAAGCCGCGCGAGGCGCGTGCGCGTTAACGCCGCGGTGACGGACCGATGCCAGGGTGCCAGCCATGCCCCCTGCCCCCATTCCAGCCGATGAAGCCGAGCGGATCGCAGAGCTGCGGGCCCTCCAGATTCTCGATACCCCGGCCGAGGAGCGCTTCGACGTCTTCACGCGGCTCGCCGCCCGCGTCGCGGCAGCGCCGATCGCCGCCCTGTCGCTCCTCGATACCGGCCGGCAGTGGCTGAAGTCGCGGATCGGCATCCCGGCGGCGGAGATGCCGCGCGCGGTCTCGTTCTGCGCCCATGCGATCCTGACGCCCGACCGGCCGCTGGTGGTCGAGGATGCGACGCGCGACCCGCGCTTCGCCGACAATCCGCTGGTGACCGGGCCGCCCGGCATCCGCTTCTACGCCGGCGTGCCCGTGAAGGGGCCCGGCGGTCATGCGATCGGCGGGCTCTGCGTGGCCGACACGGTCCCCCGCCGCGCCTCGCCCCTGCTGGTCGAGACGCTCGCCGATCTCGCCCGCGGTGTGACGGACGCGCTGCGGCTGCACGACACCGTCCGACGCCTCGCCCGGCTCGCCGAGACCGATGCGCTGACCGGCCTTGCCAACGCCGCCGCCTTCGAGCGCCACCAGCATCGCCTGGCCGAGGACGGCACGGCGCACGCCGTGCTGCTGCTCGATCTCGACCGCTTCGCGCAGATCAACGACCTGTTCGGTCACGACGGCGGCGATGCCGCGCTGGCCGAGGCCGCTTCACGGCTGCGCGCCGAGGCCGGGACCGAAACGATGGTCGCGCGCCTGGACGGCAACTGTTTCGGCCTGATCAGCCCTGCGCCGGACGAGGCGGCCCGGCTGGCGCAGCGTCTGCACCGCGTCTTCGTGCGTCCGTTCGCGATCGCCGGGCAGCTCGTCCGGCTCAGCGTCTCGATCGGGCTCGTGCGGTGGCCGGCCGATCTCGCCGAGGCGGATCGCGTCCTCGAACGGGCCGATCGCGCGCTCGCCCGCGCCAAGCGGAGCGGCCGCAACCGGACCTGCGATGCCGCGGCGGAGGGCGAGCACGAGTCCGGGGCGGGCCGGCACGGCCTCGCCCGCGCCCTGCGCGAGGCGCTGATCCCGCCCGGCCGCGAGCCGTTCCGCCTGGCTTGGCAGCGGATCGTCGCCGCCGAGACCGGCGCGCTCGCCGCGCTCGAGACGCTGATCCGCTGGCCGCGGCCCGGCCGCGGCAGCGTCGCCCCCGCCGAGTTCATCCCGATCGCCGAGGAACGCGGGCTGATCGCGCATCTCGACCGCTGGGTGCTGCGCACCGCCGTGCGCCAGGCGGCGGGCTGGACCGCGCCGGTGCGCATCCACGTGAACATCTCGCCGCCGAACCTCTTCCTGGCCGACGGCGTGGGCTTCATCGAGTCCATCCTGCGCGAGAGCGGACTCGCGCCCGGCCGGCTGGTGATCGAGGTGACCGAGGGCGTGCTGATGCGCGACACGCGCGCGGCCCTGCACACGATCGCCACGCTGCGCGCCCTGGGGGTCGGCCTGGCGCTGGACGATTTCGGCTCGGGTCACGCCTCGCTCGGCTATCTGCGGGACTTTCCCTTCGACATCATCAAGCTGGACCGGGGGCTGGTCGCGCGCGCGCCCGCCTGCCGCCGTTCGCTCGCGCTGCTGCGCGCCGTGCTGCGGCTCGCCGGCGAGCTCGGCGCGACCACGGTGGCCGAGGGAGTCGAGACCGAGGCCCAGGCCCGCTTCATGCGCGAGGAGGGCGCGGACATGCTGCAAGGGTTCCTGTTCGGCGTGCCTGGTGCGGTGCCGCGTGCCCTCCGGCGGCGCACGGGCGGGCGGTGCGGCGCGCTCCGTCCGCCGGATCAACTGGAAATGGCAACGATCTCGCCGCGCGCGTAGAGCCGCGCCGCGCCCGCCATCAGCACGCGGTCGCCCGCGAGGCGACAGTGCAGTGTGCCGCCGCGGCGCGAGGCCTGCACGCAGGTGAGCCTGTCCTTGTCGAGCCGCGCCGCCCACAGCGGCACGAGCTGCACATGCGCCGCCCCCGTGACGGGGTCCTCGGGGATGCCGATCTTCGCCGCGAAGTAGCGGCTGACCACGTCCGCGCCGCCGTCGCCCGGCGCGGTCGCGATGGTGCGCGCGTCCTCGCCCGGCAGCGCGGCGAGGCGCGCGTGATCGGGCGCAAGCGCGCGCACGGTGGCGGCGTCGTCGAACACCGCGATCCAGTCGCGCCCCTTCCACACCTCGCGCGGGGTCGCGCCGAGCGCCCCGGCAAGCCCTGGCGGCGCGTTCGTCCGCACGGGCGGATTGGCCGGGAAGTCGAGCACGTAGAGCCCGTCCTCGCGGGTCACGCGGAGCTCGCCCGAGCGTGTGCGGAACGCGAAGGGCGGCGCGAGGCCGCGCTCGGTCGCGAGCACGAACGCCGCCGCAAGCGTGGCGTGGCCGCAGAGCGGCACCTCGACCGTGGGGGTGAACCAGCGCAGGGAGAGCCCCTCGGGCTCGGCGACGACGAAGGCCGTCTCACTCAGATTGTGCTCGGCCGCGATGCCCTGCAGCACCTCGTCCGGCAGCCATTCCTCGAGCGGCACGACCGCGGCCGGGTTGCCGGCGAAGGGCCGGTCGGCGAAGGCATCGACGATGTAGAGCGGCAGTGCCCCGGTCATGCGCGCGCGAGGGCCGCGAGCCGCGCCGGATCGACCGTGACTGCGTGGTCGAGCGGCCCGTGCCCCCGGCCATAGCCGGGAGCCGAGGCCATGGCCAGCAGCACGTAGTGCCGCGCGCGGATCACGGCCTCGCGCAGCGCCATGCCTTGCGCGAGACCCGCCGCGACCGCCGAGGCGAGGGTGCAACCGGTGCCATGCGTGTGCCGCGTCTCGACGCGCGGGCTCTCGAAGGCCTCGATCCCGTCGCCCGTGGCGAGCAGGTCGGTCACCCGCTCGCCCGGCAGATGGCCGCCCTTCAGCAGCACCGCCCGCGCGCCTGCGCGCAGCAGCGCCTCGGCCGCGCGGCGCATGTCCTCGATGCCGATGATCGCCATGCCGGAGAGCGTCTCGGCTTCCGGAACGTTCGGGGTGATCACCGTGGCGCGCGGGATCATCAGTCGCGTCAGCGCCTCCACCGCGCTCTCCTCCAAGAGCCGGTGCCCGCCCTTCGCCACCATCACCGGATCGACCACGACCGGCACGGCGGGCGCGAGCTGGGCGAGCTCCTCCGCCACCGCCTCGATCACGGCCGCGTCGTGCAGCATGCCGGTCTTCACCACGTCGACGCCGAGATCGGAGACGACCACGTTCATCTGCTCGCGGATGAAGCCGGGCGGGATCGGCAGCACATTCGCCACCCCCTCGGTGTTCTGCGCCGTCAGCGCCGTCACCGCCGTCATGGCGAAGGCACCGAGCGCGGTGACCGCCTTGATGTCGGCCTGGATCCCCGCTCCGCCGCCCGAATCCGAACCGGCGACGATCAGCACCCGCCCCTTCACGCCGCCTCCTGCTCGACCGCAGCCTCGATCACGCCGACCAGGTCGTCGACGACACGGTCCATCAGCGCCTCGTCCTCCGCCTCGACCATGACGCGCACCAGCGGTTCGGTGCCGGACCGGCGGATCAGGAGCCGCCCGCGCCCGGCCAGCGCCGCCTCGGCCTCGGCCACCGCACGGCGCACCGGCGGCTGGTCGAGCGGCGAGACACCCCTGTGCCGGACGTTGCGCAGCCGCTGCGGCAGCGGCTCGAACTGGCGGCAGACGGCGGAGGCCGGCCTGCCGGTCTCGACGATCACCGCCAGCACCTGCAGCGCCGCCACCAGCCCGTCGCCGGTGGTCGCGAAGTCCGACAGGATGATGTGGCCCGATTGCTCGCCGCCCAGGTTGAACCCGCCCTCGCGCATCCGCTCGGCGACGTAGCGATCGCCGACATTGGTCCGCTCGAGCCGGAGGCCGCGCGCGGCCAGGAACCGCTCGAGCCCCATGTTGCTCATCTGGGTCGCGACCACGCCGCCGCCCGCGAGCCGACCCGACCGCGCCCAGGCATCGGCGATCAGCGCCAGGAGCTGGTCGCCGTCCACCACCTGTCCCGTCTCGTCGGCGAGGATCAGCCGGTCGGCGTCGCCGTCGAGCGCGAGGCCGAGATCGGCGCCCTGCGCCACCACCTGCGCGCGCATGTGCTCGGGCACGGTCGAGCCGCAGTCGCGGTTGATGTTGAACCCGTCCGGCTTCACCCCGAGCGGGATCACGGTGGCGCCGAGCTCGGCGAGGATCAGCGGTGCGACCTTGTAGGCGGCGCCGTTGGCGCAATCGACGACGATGCGCAGCCCGTCCAGCCTGAGCCCGCGCGGGAAGGTCGCCTTCGCCGCCTCGATGTAGCGTCCGGCCGCGTCCTCGAGCCGCTGGGCGCGACCGAGATCCGCAGGCTTGGCGAGCGCATCCGCCAGCGCCGGATCCTCCATCAGCCGTTCGATCTCGGCTTCGGTGGCATCGGAGAGCTTCCAGCCGTCGGGACCGAACAGCTTGATGCCGTTGTCCTCGAAGCTGTTGTGGCTGGCCGAGATCATCACGCCGAGATCGGCGCGCAAGGAGCGCGTCAGCATCGCGATCGCCGGTGTGGGCAGCGGGCCGACCAGCATCACGTCCATGCCCATCGAGATGAAGCCCGCCGTCAGCGCCGGCTCGACCATGTAGCCCGAGAGGCGCGTGTCCTTGCCGATCACCACGCGGTGGCGGTGCGTCGGGTCGGCGCGGCGGAACGCCACCGCCGCCGCCTGGCCGAGCGTGAGCGCCGTGCCCGCCTGCATCGGCGCGGCGTTGGCGCGGCCGCGCACCCCATCGGTGCCGAACAGCCGCCGCCTCACCCCGTTGCCGCCGTCCATCCTTGCCTCCTCCGCTCAGGCTCCGGCGATCGCGCGCCAGACCTTCAGCGCCTGCACCGTATCGGCCACGTCGTGGACCCGCAGGATCGAGGCCCCGTTTATCGCCGCCCAGAGGGCCGCCGCCAAGCTCCCGGGCCCGCGCGCCTTGGGCTCCGGGGCCTCGCCGTATTGGCCGATGAAGCGCTTGCGCGAGACACCCACCAGCAGATGCAGCCCGAAGCTGCGGAACAGGCCGAGCCGGCGCAGCAGCTCGAGGTTCTGCTCGGCGGTCTTGGCGAAGCCGATCCCCGGATCGAGGACGATGCGGCTGCGCGCGATCCCGGCCTGTTCGGCCGCGGCGACACGGTCCGCGAGCTCGTCATGCACGTCGAGCACGACGTCGTCATAGGTGGCGAGCGCGGTCATGGTCGCGGGCGTGCCGCGCATGTGCATCAGCACGACCGGGCAGCCCGCGGCGGCGACCACCGCGGCGGCCTCCGGGTCGTGCGCGAGGCCGGAGACGTCGTTGACGATGCGCGCCCCGGCGGCGAGCGCCGCCTGCATGGTGGCGGCGTTGCGCGTATCGACCGAGACCGGGGCGTGCGGCGCCAGCGCAGCGATCACCGGCACGATCCGGCGGATCTCCTCGGCCGGGGGAATCCGCTCGGCACCGGGGCGGGTGCTCTCGCCGCCGATGTCGAGGATGTCGGCGCCGGCGGCCAGCATGGCCTCGCCGGCGGCGATCGCGTCCTCCGGCCGGAGATGGTCGCCGCCGTCGGAGAAGCTGTCGGGGGTGACGTTGATCACCCCCATGACGAGCGGCCGGTCCACGGGCAGGCCGGGCAGGATCGGCGCCGGCCGCGCGGCGGCGCGCGCGGCGAGCTCCGCCCAATCCGCCGGCGCCTCCACCACGACGTGATCGCGCAGGATCGCAGGGCCCGCGCGCTCGATCAGGCGCAGACGCCCGCCGGGAAGCGGTTCGAGATAGCGGCGCGGCAAGGCCGCATCAGACGTTGGGCTGCGGCTCAAGCCCCAGCGCGCCCGGCGCGCGGCCCGATCGCGGGATCCGCCCGGAGGTCGGCACCGAGGCGCGGCGCTGGTCGGGCTGCGGCGTCTCCTCCGGCGGCTTGCGCACGATCTCCTCGCCGGCGAGCAGGGCCTTGATCTCCTCGCCCGAGAGCGTTTCGTACTCGAGCAGGCCGTTGGCCAGCCGGTCGAGATCCGCGCGCCGCTCGGTCAGCACGCGCTTCGCGGTCGCATAGGCCTCGTCGATGATGCGCTTGATCTCGCGGTCGATCTCCTGCGCGGTCGCCTCGGAGACGTGTTTGGACTGGGTGACCGAATGGCCGAGGAACACCTCCTGGCTGTTCTCGCCGTAGGCGATCATGCCGAGCCTGTCGGACATGCCCCACTCCGTCACCATCCGGCGCGCCTGATCCGTCGCCATCTTGATGTCGCCGGCGGCACCATTGGAGACGCGGTCGGGGCCGAACACGATCTCCTCCGCCGCGCGCCCGCCCATCGCCATGGCGAGCTCCTGCAGCAGCTTGGACTTGTGCTTGGAGTAGCGGTCGCCCTCGGGCAGCGACATGACGAGGCCGAGCGCGCGGCCCCGCGGGATGATGGTGGCCTTGTGCACCGGATCGCATTCCGGCATCGACAGCGCGACGAGCGCGTGTCCCGCCTCGTGATAGGCGGTCATGCGCTTCTCCTCCTCGCTCATCACGAGGCTCTTGCGCTCCACCCCCATCAGGACCTTGTCCTTGGCCTGCTCGAACTCGGCCATGCCGACCACGCGCTTGCCGAGCCGGGCGGCGAGCAGGGCAGCCTCGTTGACCAGGTTGGCGAGATCCGCTCCCGAGAAACCCGGCGTGCCGCGTGCCAGCACCTTGGGGTCGACATCGGCCGCGAGCGGCACCTTGCGCATGTGCACGCGCAGGATCTTCTCACGCCCGTTCACGTCCGGGTTCGGCACGACCACCTGGCGGTCGAACCGGCCGGGGCGCAGGAGCGCCGGATCCAGCACGTCCGGACGGTTGGTCGCGGCGATCAGGATCACTCCTTCGTTCGACTCGAACCCGTCCATCTCGACCAGGAGCTGGTTCAGCGTCTGCTCGCGCTCGTCGTTGCCGCCGCCGAGCCCTGCGCCGCGATGCCGCCCGACCGCGTCGATCTCGTCGATGAAGATGATGCATGGCGCGTTCTTCTTGCCCTGCTCGAACATGTCGCGCACGCGGGAGGCACCGACGCCCACGAACATCTCGACGAAGTCCGAGCCCGAGATCGTGAAGAACGGCACGTTCGCCTCGCCCGCGATCGAGCGGGCGAGCAGCGTCTTGCCCGTGCCGGGGGGACCCACCAGCAGGACACCCTTGGGGATCTTGCCGCCGAGGCGCTGGAACTTCTGCGGATCGCGCAGGAAGTCGACGATCTCCTGGAGTTCGCCCTTGGCCTCGTCGATGCCGGCGACGTCGTCGAAGGTGACGCGGCCCTGCTTCTCGGTGAGCAGCTTGGCGCGCGACTTGCCGAAGCCCATCGCGCGTCCGCCGCCCGACTGCATCTGGCGCATGAAAAAGATCCAGACGCCGATCAAGAGCAGCATCGGGAACCAGGAGAGCAGGTAGTGGAAGATCGGGTTGACCTCGCTCTCCTCGGGCTTGGCGACCACGCGCACGCCGCGCTCGGTCAGCTTCTGCACGATCCCCGAACCCTCGGGCAGGAAGGTCTGGAAGGTCCGCCCGTCGGTGAGCTGGCCGGTGACGGTGCGGCCCTGGATGGTCACGTCGCGCACCTGGCCGTTGTTCACCTCGTTCAGGAAGTCGCTGTAGGCGACCTGGGTCGCCATCGTCCGTTGGCCGGCGGGCTGGAAGAGATTGAACAGCGCCACCAGCAAGAGCGCGATGATCACCCAGAGGGCGAGATTGCGGCCGAAATTGCTCACGCGGACGGCATCCTTATCCTCGGCGCGCAGGCGCGCCTCGTATCCTCAAGATGGGATGGCGCTGCCGCACGCCAATGCCACCATGCTCGCCGTCACCACACGATGCGGTGCGGGCGCAGACACCGGCACAGGGGGCCTGAAGACCGCGCGGATCATCCCTCCAAGGCGGTGCGGATCATACCCGATCGGCGGCACCGCCACCAGCGCGCGTCCGTCGCGCAGCGCCGGCAGGGTGGCGAGCACGGCGCGCGGCAACCCGGCCGCATGCGGATGGATGCGCGCGAGCGGGCGCGCCTCCGCCCCCACCGCGCCGACGGTCAGGCCGGGTGGCGCGGTCACCTGCCACCGCCCGTCCCAGAGGAGGCGGCCTGCGGGCGGCACCATGGCCTCGCCGGGGAGGGCAGCCGGTTCACGGCAGATCAGCCAGGCGGCGCCCGATCGCCGCACCAGGCAGCGGGCCGCGGGGGGGCCCCCCCCCGGCGCCCCCCCCCCCCGGGGTGTTTTTAAAAAAAACCCGCCCCCC
>NZ_VIKA01000250.1 GCF_006704265.1 Elioraea sp. Yellowstone
GCGCGCGGCCGCCCCACCAGCCCCGCGCGCGATACCCTCCGCACAAAGGTCGAGCCTTTGTGCGGAGGGTATCAGCGCGCCGCGCGCGCCGCCGCGACCGCCTCGCGCAGCCGCTCCAGCGGCACCGCGCCGGGCAGCAAGGTTTCACCCACCACATAGGCCGGCGTGCCCTGGATGCCGAGCGCCTGGGCGAGCCGCAGGTTCGCGTTCAGCCGGCGCATCACCTCGGCACTCTCCATGTCGCGCCTGAACCGCGCCGGATCGAGCCCGACCTCGACGGCGAGCTGCACGAGCCCCGCCTCGTCCGGCTCGCCGCGCAGCCGCATCAGCGCGTCGTGGAAGGGCGCGAACCTGCCCTGCGCATGAGCCGCGAGCGCGGCGCGCGCCGCCGTCACGGAGGCCGGGCCGAGGATCGGGATCTCCTTAACCACCACCCGCACGCCCGGATCGCGCGCCACGAGTTCGGCGACCACCGGGTGCATCCGCCGGCAATAGGGGCAGCGATAGTCGGTGAACTCGACCAGCGTCACCTCGGGCCGCACCGCGCCGAACCAGGGATCGCCCGGATCGCGGAACAGCGCCTCCGCGTGCGCCGCGATCGCCGCCTGGCCGCGCGCCCGCTCGGCCTCGAGCTCGGCCTGCTGCATCGCCGCGATCGCATCTGCGAGGATGGTCGGATCGGTGCGCAGGGCCTCGCGCAGGATCTCGACGATCGCGGCGCGCTGCGCCGGGGTGAAGACCTGCGCCGGCTCCGGTGCGGCCGCCGCCGGCAGGGCCGCGAGCGCGGCGGCAAGCCCGAACATGCCGCCTCTCATCGCCGCCGCTCCTCGCGCGCGATCGCGGCCGCGCGGCTCAGGTCCTGCGCGCGCAGCTTCGCCGGCCCCGGCGGCAGCAGGCGTTCGGCGCGCGCCGCCATCTCGCGCTGGGTGCGCAGGTCGCCCTTGAGTGCTGCCTCCTCGGCGAGCGCCAGCGCGGAGCGGCCCATCTCGCCGAGCTTGCCGTAGGCGATCCCCAGGGTGCGCCAGGTGAAGGGCGCGTCCGGATCGAGCCGGGTCGCGGCCTCGAGCTCGGCGACCGCCGCGCGCAGCATCGCCGGATCGTCGAGATCGACCATCACCCGGCCGAGGCTGGCCCGGATCAGCGGCTGGTTCGGCGCCAGCCGCGCCGCCTCGCGATAGGGCTCGAGCGCCTCCTGCGGCCGGCCGCTCTCGTGCAGCACCTGACCCTTCATCTCGCGCAGCCAGGGGCTCGCGGGCCGTTCGGCGATCAGGCGATCGAGCGCGGCGACCGCCTCCGCGCTCCGGCCCTGGCGGAAGGCGAGGATCGCGCGCGCGTAGCGGGCGGGGGCCGAGCCGTCCGAGGCCGGGTAGAGGCGCGCGACCGACCCGCCCTCGAGGAAGGCGACCAGCTTGGCGCGCACCATCGCGAAGGCGTCCTCGAGCGCCGCCGGCATGGGCGCGTTCGCGGCGGGCGAGCGGGCGAGCTGCTCGGCGAGGAACTCGATGCGGTCGCGCGTCAGCGGGTGGGTGCGCACATAGGGGTCCTGGCTCTCGGTGAGCAGCAGCTCCTGCGCCGAGAGCCGCTCCATGAGCCTGAGCAGCCCGGCGGGCGACCAGCCGATCCGCCCGAGATAGGTCACCGCCGCGAGATCGGCCGCGTTCTCCTGGGTGCGGGTGAAGGCGAACAGCTCGCGCATCGCCAGCGCCTGGCCGCCCGCGCCGATCGCGCTCGCCGCCCCGCCCTGCCCGGTCGCCGCGGCGGCGCCGAGGCCGAGCAGCATGGCCGCGATCGCGCGGATCATCGCGTTGCGCATCTCCTCGGGCAGCCGGGCGAGATGGCCGCCGGCGATGTGGCCGGTCTCGTGCGCGAGCACGCCGGCGAGCTCGCCCACCGAGTCGACCGCGGTGATCAGCCCCGAATGCACGAAGAGCCGGTTGCCGGTGGTGACGAAGGCGTTTATCGAGCGGTCGCCGATGATGATCGTCCGTACCAGCCCCCGGTTCAGTCCCGCGGCGGCGAAGAGGGGGCCGTTGATGGCGGCGAGCAGGGATTCGGTCTCGGCGTCGCGGATCAGCGTGATCGCCCGGCCCTGCGCTGCCGCCGGCGGCGGCGCGAGCGCGACCACGGCCGCCAGTGCCGCCGCCGCCGCGCGTCGCCCGAGCCCTGAGCGGATCCATCGCATGGCGCCGACTATAGGCCGGCACGCCCGCAACGGAATCCTCGCTCTAGCCGCTGTGATGCTGGCCGGCTGCACCAGCCTCGGCGGCGTGATGGACGGCCTGCTCGGCCAGTCCGGCCCGCCGCTCGGCAGCCCCGGCCATGTGCGCGGCTTCCTCGGCGGGGTCGCGGTGGAGGAGCCGCGCGCCGCGCTGGTCGGGCGCGAGATCCTGGCCGCCGGCGGCACGGCGGCGGATGCCGCGGTCGCGATCGGCTTCGCGCTCGGCGTCACGCTGCCCTCGCGCGCCTCGCTCGCGGGCGGCGGGGTGTGCCTCGCCTACCAGCCGGAGCGGGACCAGGCGATCTCGGTCGCCTTCCTGCCGCGCGCGCCGGCGCGGCTCGATCCGCGCGCCGACCGGCCGGCGGCGCTGCCCGGCACGC
>NZ_VIKA01000251.1 GCF_006704265.1 Elioraea sp. Yellowstone
GGCACAGCCCTCCCGCGCGATCGCCCCGCCTGCGCCTGCGGCCGAAGGGGCAACGCCGCCGGCGCCGTCGCGCCCGGCCCGGCCGCCGAGTTCTGCGACCCGGCCCGAACGTTCCAAAGCACCCCCTGCGTCGGCGGTGCCGGCGATGCCGCCTCACCGGCCGGATGCGCCGCGCCCCGTCGTTGCCGCACCGCCACCTGAGCCGCCCGCGCCAGCGATCGGCCACCCTCCGGCTGCGCCGCGCGCGACGGAAGAGGTCGCTTCCCCCCGAGGCGCACCGGCAGTGCCGCCGCCGACACCGAGTCCGGTGCCGATGCCCGATGCTCCGCCGCCGGTCGCGGCCGTGCCGCCTGCGCCGGCCGACCGGCCGCCACCTGCCCTTGCCCCCGTCCAGCCGCCGCTGCCGCACCCGCACGTCGTGCAGCCCGTGTCGCCGCAGCCGGCCGGCGAGCCGACGATCACGATCGGCCAGATCGAGATCGTGATGGCGCCGCCGCCACGCCCGGCCCCCACCCCCGCCCCGCCGCCCGATCGCGGCTTCGCCCGCTACGCCGCGATGCGCAGCGCGCGCGACCGGGCGCGCTGGTAGGCCGCGCCATGCCCGGCCTCCTCCCCATCGCCGGCGCCTCGCGCACGCTGCGCACGCTGCTGCGCGACCGCATGAGGCAGGAGACCGTCTCGGTCACGCTCGCCCCACCCGACGTCGCACCGGACGGCGCAAGCGGCCTGCGCGTGAACCTCTACCTCCTGCATGTCGTCCCCAACCCGCACCTGGCGAACCTGCCGCCGCGGCCTGACGCCGCCGGCCGCGTGCCGGTGCGCCCGCCGCTCGGCATGGATCTGACCTACCTGCTGACCAGCCATGCCGCCGACGAGACGGACGCGACGGCCGACATCGATGCGCAGGCGGCGCTGGCCGACGCGCTCGCGGTGCTGCACGAGCACGCGATCGTCACCCCGGCGCTGCGCGTGACGCGCGCTACCATCCCGGATGCGCCGCAGGGCGCACCGGTGATGGATCTCGAACTGCTCGGCCAGACCGAGCGCCTGACGATCACGCTGCGCCGCGCCGATCTCGCCGAGATCACCCAGATCTGGTCCGCCCTGAACACCACGCCGCTGCGCCGCGCCGCGCTGATCGGGGTCTCGGTGGTGGAGCTCCTGCCGCGCGAGCACCGCGCCGCGCCGCAGCCCGTCACGGAACGGCGCATCTATCTCCAGCCGTTCCGTCCGCCGCTGATCCTCGATGCCTATCGCACGCCGGCGCCCAGCGAACGGCCGGGCGAACGGCGCGTGCGCATCGGCGACACGGTGACCATCGAGGGCGAGAACCTGCGCGCGCCGCGCACGCTCGTGCAGTTCGGCGACCTCGCCCCCGTCGAGGTGCTGCCGCTGCCCACAGGGCGCATCGTCACCGCTGCGATCCCGGACGACGCCGCGCTGCAGCCCGGCACGCTGGCGCTGCGGGTGATCGCCGAGCGCCCGCCATCGGGTGTCGGCGGGGGCGAGGGGCCCGGCGTGCCGGTGACCGACCTGCCCGCGCCGCCCGAGCCGCGCCACCTCTCCGACACCACCGTGCTGCAGCTCATCCCGCGCGTCACCGCGGCGACGATGCTGCCCTCCGCCGGCGCGCTCGCCGCCCGGCTGCGCGTGGACGGGCAGCGCCTGTTCGTCGCCGGGGCAGCGACGCTCGTGTTCGTCGGCGATCGCGTCGCCGCCGTGGGCGATCCGCCGAACGCCACGGCCGCGCCGAGCGCGACCGCGGTCGAGGTGCGGCTCGCCGATCTCGGCGCAACCGCGGCCGAACTCTCCGGCGCGGCCGTGCGCGTGCGGGTGAACGGCGCGGAGAGCGCCGATGCGGTCACCGTGCCATGACGCATGACCGCGCCCGCGCGCCCGGAACGCTGCCGGACTGGCAGGGCTGGAACGACCGGCATCTCGGTCTCGCGATCGCGCGCTGCCGCCTCGCCCTCGCCGCCCATCTCGCGCCCTCGGGCACGGATGCGGAGGCCGTGCGGTCGGATCTGGCGCGGCTGGCCTCGGAGCAGGCAGCGACGGAGGCGGAGCTGCGCGCGGCCGGCCAGGTGCCGTCGCTGGTCGCGCTCTCGGAGCGGCTGGGGCTGTCGCGGCTCGAGACCGATGTCGTCGTCCTCTGCCTCGCCGCCGAGATCGATGCCGACGTGGCAGGCATGCTCTCCCGGCCGGGTCGCCCGGGACCGCATGTCACCGCCGGGCTCGCGGTGGCGCTCGCCGGCGGTGCCGCACCCTCGGCCATGCTGGCGCTCTCCTCGTCCGGCGTGCTCGCAGGGTTGAGGATCGTGGAGATCGCGCCGGACCTCCCGCTTGCGGCCGCGCCGCTGCGGCTCTCGCCCCGGGTGCGAGACTTCCTGCTCGGCCTCGACCGGCTCGACGAGCAGGCCGCCGGGCTGCTGCTGCCGCTCGAGGCGCCTGCCCTGCCGCGCGCGCTGAAACGCGTCGTGCACGCGGCGGCAGGTGCGGAGGCCACCGTGCTGCTCGGCGCGCCGGAGTGCGGCGGGCGGGCGGTGGCGGCC
>NZ_VIKA01000252.1 GCF_006704265.1 Elioraea sp. Yellowstone
CCGCGGCGCCTGCGCGACCCGAGACGCTGCGCCTGCGCAGCGTCGAGGACGAGGACGAGGCCCGCCCCGCGCGCCGTCCGGGCGGTGCGCCGGCCCCGAAGAAGCCGGCCCTCGCCCCGGCGAAGAAGGGACTTTCCGAGCGCGACCGCCGGGGCGGCCGGCTCAACGTCGCTGCCGTGCTCAGCGACGAGGACGAGCGGGTGCGCAGCCTCGCCTCGTTCCGCCGCCAGCGCGAGCGCGAGCGCCAGCAGGCCGAGCGCGAGCGGCTGCGCGCCGAAGGCAGCCGCGTGGTGCGCGAGGTGGTGATCCCCGAGGCGATCACGGTGCAGGAGCTCGCCGCGCGCATGGCGCTGCGCGGCGCCGAGGTGATCAAGGCGCTGATGCGCATGGGCGTGATGGCGACCATCACGCAGAGCCTGGATGCGGACACCGCCGAGCTTGTGGTCACCGAGCTCGGCCACAAGCCCAAGCGCGTGAGCGAGAGCGATGTCGAGCTCGGGCTCGAGGGCGCGGCCGATACCGAGGCCGATCTGCGCCCGCGCCCGCCGGTCGTGACGGTGATGGGCCATGTCGATCACGGCAAGACGTCCCTGCTCGACGCGCTGCGCCAGACCGACGTCGCGGCGCACGAGGCGGGCGGCATCACCCAGCATATCGGTGCCTATCAGGTGGAGCTGCCGTCCGGCCAGAAGATCACCTTCATCGACACGCCCGGCCACGAGGCGTTCACGGCGATGCGCGCGCGCGGCGCCTCCGTCACCGACATCGTCGTTCTGGTGGTCGCGGCCGATGACGGCGTGATGCCACAGACGGTGGAGGCGATCCGTCACGCCAAGGCGGCGAACGCGCCGATCATCGTGGCGATCAACAAGATCGACAAGCCGGACGCCAAGCCCGACCGGGTCCGGAACGAATTGCTCCAGCATGAGATCGTGGTGGAATCGATGGGCGGCGAGACCATCGACGTCGAGGTCTCGGCGCTGAAGAAGACCAATCTCGACAAGCTGGAGGAGGCGATCCTGCTCCAGGCCGAGATCCTGGACCTGAAGGCGAACCCCGACCGCGCCGCCGAGGGCACCGTGATCGAGAGCAAGCTCGACCGCGGCCGCGGGCCGGTGGCCACCGTGCTGGTGCAGAAGGGCACGCTCCGGCAGGGCGACATCGTGGTCGCCGGCGCCGAGTGGGGCCGCGTGCGCGCGATGCTCGACGACAAGGGCCGCCAGCTCAAGGAGGCGCCGCCCTCGACGCCGGTGGAGATCCTCGGCCTCTCCGGCGTCCCCGCGGCGGGCGAGCCGTTCGTCGCCGTCGACGGCGAGGCGCGGGCGCGCGAGATCAGCGAGTTCCGCCAGCGCAAGATCCGCGAGAAGGCCGCCGCCGGCTCGGCCGCCGCGCGCGGCACGCTCGACCAGATGCTCGCGCGCATCCAGGCGGGCGAGCAGAAGGAGGTGGCGGTCGTCATCAAGGCCGACGTGCAGGGCTCGGCGGAGGCGATCCAGGCCACCGTGCAGAAGCTCGGCAACGAGGAGGTGCGCGTGCGCGTGCTGCACAGCGCGGTCGGCCAGATCACCGAGTCCGACGTGCAGCTCGCCAAGGCCTCGGATGCGGTGATCGTCGCGTTCAACGTGCGCGCGACCAGCCAGGCGCGCGACCTCGCCGCGCGCGAAGGCGTGGATATCCGCTACTACTCGATCATCTACGACGTCGCCGACGACATCGAGAACCTGGTCAAGGGGAAGGTGGCGCCGAAGGAGCGCGAGAAGTTCCTGGGCTACGCCGAGATCCGCAAGGTTTTCGATATCACGAAGGTCGGCAAGGTGGCCGGCTGCATGGTCACCGAGGGCGTGGTGAAGCGCGGCGCGGGCGTGCGGCTCCTGCGCGACAACGTCGTCATCCACACGGGCGAGCTCAGCCAGCTCAAGCGCTTCAAGGACGATGTGCGCGAGGTGGCCAAGGGCTACGAGTGCGGCATGGCCTTCGCGAACTACCAGGACATCCGCGAGGGCGACGTGATCGAGTGCTTCGAGACGGAGACCGTGCCGGCGTGACGGCACCCGGGCGCCACCCCTGAGCCCGCGCGTCCGCAGCATCAGGAGGCCACCGCCGCCTCCGGCACGACGCCGCGCGCGGAGGTGCCGCGCGCTCCGCGCGCCGTCTTGACAGGCCCGCGCCGGCGTGGCGCAGCACCGCCATGGCGGATGCGCGCGCGGTGCTGGTGACGCGGCCGGAGCCGGAGGCGCGCGAGACCGCGCGACGGCTCCGCGCGCTCGGCTATCGCCCGGTGCTTGCGCCGATGCTGACGGTCACGCTCGTCCCTGCCCGGCTGCCCCGGCCCGAGGCGGTGCAGGCGATCGTCGCCGGCAGCATGAACGCGGTGCGCGCGCTTCCCGCCGCGTATCGCCGCGTGCCCCTGCTCGCGGTGGGCGACGCCACGGCGGCGGCGGCGCGCGCGCGGGGATTCCGCACGGTGCGCTCGGCCGCCGGGGATGCGCGCGACCTCGCCGCACTCGCCTCGCGCCTGCTC
>NZ_VIKA01000253.1 GCF_006704265.1 Elioraea sp. Yellowstone
CCGTCGGCGCTGATCGAGCAGGCGGCGATCGCGGGCGCGCTCTCGCTCGCCCTCATCGCCGATCCGGCGCGCGCGGGCGAGACGGCGGCGGCGGTCGCGCGCCGGCTCGACGCGCTGGAGCGCGAGACCGATCGCGGCTGGCGCGGTCTCGCCGAGGACGGGGCGATGGTGTTCAGCCGCACGTTGCGCGGCGTGGCCGAGCGCTACGTGCTCGACGCCACGCTGCTGCAGAGCGCGGAGGCGCGGCGGCTGGACGGCGAGCGCGAGGCGCTCGCCGCGCTCTGGACGCGCCCGGCCGTCTGGCGTGCGGGCGGCATCGAGCGCGTGCTCGCCGGCCCGGTCGGGCTCGCCGAGGCGGTCACGGAGACGGGGCGCAAGGGGCTGACGATCCAGCGCTTCAAGGGCTTGGGCGAGATGAATCCCGAACAGCTCTGGGAGACCACGCTCGATCCCGCCAACCGCTCGCTCTTGCAGGTGCGGATCGGCGCGGCGGAGGAGGCCGGCGACGTGTTCACCACGCTGATGGGTGACGTGGTCGAGCCGCGGCGCGAGTTCATCGTCGAGAACGCCCTGAAGGTGGCCAATCTCGACGTCTGACCCCGGCCGGCCCGGGCCGGCCCGGAGAGAGCGGTCGCCGCATGCGATCATCGGCGGCATCAGGCGCGTCATCCGCCTGCCCGGGCGAGGCGCAAGGCGCGCCTCGGCTCAGTACGTGGCGCGGCCGCCCGAGAGGTCGAACACCGCCCCGGTCGTGAAGCTGTTCTCGGCCGAGACGAGCCAGGCGACCATCGCTGCGATCTCGGCCACCTCGACGAAGCGGCCGCGCGGGATCTTCGAGAGCATGAAGTCGATGTGCTGCGGGCTCATCTGCTCGAAGATGCGCGTGCGCGCGGCGGCGGGCGTGATCGCGTTCACGGCGATGTCGCGATCGGCGCATTCCTTGCCGAGCGACTTGGCGAGGGCGATCACGGCGGCCTTCGAGGCGGAATAGGCGGCGGCGTTGGGGTTGCCCTCCTTGCCGGCGATCGAGGCGATCAGCACCACGCGACCGTAGTTGCGCGCGATCATGCCGGGCAGCAGCGCGCGGCAGCAATGCATGGTGCCGTCCACGTTCACGCGCATGATCCGGTGCCACTCCGAGAGCGGATACTCCCAGGTCCGGGCGTTCGGCCCCGCGATGCCGGCCGAGGTGACGAGGATGTCGCAGGGCCCCGTTTCGACCTCGCATGCCGCCGCGGCGGCCTCGACCGCATCGAGATCGGTCACGTCCACCGCGCGCGGCCGTGCCGCAGGTCCGATCGCCGCGGCCGTGGCTGCGGCCATCGTCCCGTCGAGATCCCAGATCTCCACCCGCGCCCCGCTCGCCGCGATCCGTTCCGCGATCGCCCGGCCGATTCCCTGCGCCCCGCCGGTCACCACGGCCACGCGGCCTTCCAGATCGATCCGGTTCATCCGTTTCCGTCCCCTGCGCGGTCTCGCGCGATGGGTAGGGCATGTCGGCCGCCGCGTCACCTGGGTCGGGTGCGGACGGGGCTCCCCGTTGCTTGGCGGTCGGTCAGCGTCGTGGCCGAGCCGCATCCGCTCGGTGCTCGAGGTCTCGCGCGCGAGGGGCGAGGGGGCGCCGCCCGCGAACGAGGGCTTCCCGCCGCCGCGGCCGGTCAGGCTGCGGCGCCGGAAGCGCGCCGTCCGGCTTCAGGACGCTTGGTGGCCGCCGCTACCACCACCGCACCGCCTCGCGGTCGGGCCGGGGGGGGATGTCGGAGACCGCGCGCTGCGGGCCGTAGGGGGCGGTCTCCGTCCAGCAATCCACCTCGGCGAGGCTGCGCGTGCAGAACGGCGGGGCGGTCAGGACCTCGCGCGTGCGGCAGTACTCGCCCCGGCGCTCCAGATGCAGCGACGAGCAGTCCTTGCCCGTGACCAGCGAGTAGATCGTGTCGATCGGGCTGCGCTGGAGCACGGCATAGGACGTGACCACGGTCCCGGCGGCGAGCAGCGATACCGGTGTGCCTTCGACCTCCGACCGGCAACCGGCGCCAGCGAGCAAAGCCGCGAGAAGGAGGAGGCGCGTGCGCATGAGCCACATTCGATCCCCGGACCCTTGAGACCGGGTTAATCACGCCCCGATTTGCGCCCCCGGACGGTGCTGGATATGTTCCCGCGCCGCGCGTCGGGACGACGGAGACGCGCGGGTGGACAGCATGCCCGGCGACAGGCGTCCGGTCGGGCCTGGGGACAGCGATTTGGCCGACATCTTCGACGAAATCGAGGAAGACCTCCGGCGCGAGCGCGCGAAGAGGCTCTGGGACCGCTACGGCTGGATCGTGCTGGTGGTGGCCGGCGCCGTGGTGCTCGGCGTGGCGGGCTGGCGCGGCTGGCAGTGGTACCAGAACCGCGAGGCCGCCGCGGCCGCGGACCGTTTCCTTGCCGCCGCCGCGGCCGCCGACCGGGGCGAGCCGGCCGCCGCCGAGGCCTTCGCC
>NZ_VIKA01000254.1 GCF_006704265.1 Elioraea sp. Yellowstone
CGCTGCGCCCCTCGATGTCCCAGCGCCCGTCGTCGCACTCGAGATCCTCGACCAGCGCCACCCCGGCCTCGCGCGCGGTCGCGCTCGCACGCGCGGCGCAGGCGGGCGATCCGCGCCCGCACGCGGTGGTGATCGGCAGCGGCTTCGGCGGGCTCGCCGCGGCGGTGCGCCTGGGCGCGCGCGGCTGGCGCGTGACGGTCCTGGAACGGCTGGACCAGCCCGGCGGGCGGGCGCGGGTGTTCCGCCAGGACGGCTTCACCTTCGACGCCGGCCCGACCATCGTCACCGCGCCGTTCCTGTTCGAGGAGCTCTGGGCGCTCGCCGGCCGCCGCCTCGCCGAGGATGTCACGCTCGTCGCCTGCGATCCCTTCTACCGGATCCGGTTCGACGACGGCGCGGTGTTCGCCTGCCGCGGCGATCCGGCCGCCATGCGCGCCGAGATCGCGCGCTTCAGCCCCTCCGATCTCGCCGGCTACGACCGCTACATGCGCCTCTCCGCCGAGACCTGCCGGATCGGCTTCGAGCGGCTCGGCCACGTGCCGTTCGGACGCTTCGCCGACATGCTGCGGGTCGCGCCGGACCTGATCCGGCTGCGCGCCTGGCGCAGCGTGCACGCGACCGTCGCGCGCCATGTCCGCGATCCGCGCCTGCGCGCCGCGCTGTCCTTCCATCCGCTGCTGATCGGCGGCAACCCCTTCGCGGCGAGCGCCGTCTACTGCCTGATCCCGGCCCTGGAGCAGCGCTGGGGCGTGCACTACGCGATCGGCGGCACCCACGCGCTGGTGCGCGGGCTCGCCGGCCTGGTCGCGCGCCAGGGCGGGCGCATCCGCCTCGGCGCGGAGGTCGCGGCCGTCACCGTGCGCGACGGCCGCGCGACCGGCGTCAGGCTCGCCGACGGCGAGACGATCGCCGCCGCGATCGTGGTCTCGAACGCCGATTCCGCCTTCACCTACGGCGCGCTCGTGCCGCCGCAGCACCGGCGCCGCTGGACCGACCGGCGGCTCGCCCGCGCGCGCTACTCGATGGGGCTGTTCGTCTGGTACTTCGGCACGCGCAGGCGCTACGAGGAGGTCGGCCACCACACCATCCTGCTCGGGCCGCGCTATCGCGGGCTGCTCGCCGACATCTTCGACCGCAAGCGGCTCGCGGACGACTTCTCGCTCTACCTGCACCGGCCGACCGCGACCGACGCCTCCGTCGCGCCGGCCGGCTGCGACGCGTTCTACGCCCTCGTGCCGGTGCCGAATCTCGACGCCGCGATCGACTGGGCGGGCATGGCCGAGCCGTTCCGCCGCGCGGTCGAGCGCCGGCTCGAGCGGACGCTGCTGCCCGGGCTCGGCGGCGCCGTCGTCACCTCGCGGGTGATGACCCCGCGCGACTTCGCCGCCGACCTCCTCGCGCCGCGCGGCGCCGGATTCGGGCTCGAGCCGGTGCTGACGCAGAGCGCCTGGTTCCGGCCGCACAACGCGAGCGAGGAGATCGCCGGGCTCTATCTCGTCGGTGCGGGGACGCATCCGGGCGCGGGCCTGCCCGGCGTGCTCTGCTCCGCCAAGGTGCTGGATCAGGTGGTGCCCGATGCCGCTCGCCTCCGCTGACGCGCCGAGCCCGGCCGACCTCGCCGCCTGCCGGGCGCTCCTGCGCGGCGGGTCGCGGAGCTTCTTCGCCGCCGCGCGGCTGCTGCCGGCGGCGGTGCGCGATCCGGCCGCGGCGGTCTATGCCTTCTGCCGCCTCGCCGACGACGCGATCGATCGCGGCGTGGCACGGCGGGCCGCGCTCGCGCGGCTGGAGGAGCGGCTCGAGCGGGCCTATGCCGGCCGTCCGTTCCCGATCCCGGCCGATCGCGCCTTCGCCGAGGCCGTGGCCCGCCACGGCATCCCGCGCGCGCTGCCCGCCGCCCTGCTGGAGGGGTTGCGCTGGGACGTCGAGGCGCGCCGCCCGGCCGACCTCGAGGCGCTGCACGCCTATGCCGCGCGCGTCGCGGGCTCGGTCGGCGCGATGGTCGCGCTGCTGATGGGGGTGCGCGATCCGCAGGTGCTCGCGCGCGCCTGCGACCTCGGGGTCGCGATGCAGCTCACCAACATCGCCCGCGACGTCGGCGAGGATGCGCGCGCGGGCCGGCTCTACCTGCCGGCCGCCTGGCTGGCCGAGGCCGGGATCGATCCGGATGCCTTCCTCGCCGCGCCGCGCTTCACGGACGCGCTGGGCTCGGTGGTCGCCCGCCTGCTGGCCGAGGCCGAACGGCTCTATGCGCGGGCGGAGGCGGGGATCGCCCGCCTGCCGGCCGGATGCCGCCCGGGGATCGGCGCGGCGCGGCTGATCTATGCCGAGATCGGGCGCGAGGTCGCGCGCAACGGCTGGGATTCGGTCGGCGCGCGCGCCGTCGTGCCGGCCTGGCGCAAGCTCGCGCTGCTCGCCGCGAGCGCGGCGCGCTGCACCGCTTGGCCGGATGCCGCGC
>NZ_VIKA01000255.1 GCF_006704265.1 Elioraea sp. Yellowstone
GCGGCCAGCCGCGTCCTGCCGCTGCCGCCCAGGCGCCCCCCGGCGGCAGTCCTGCGGTCGGTCGGCCCGAGGTCGAAGGGCCGCCCGCGCCTTCGGCGGATGCCGGTCCGATCCTGGTCAGCCATCCGGGCTTCCGGCACCCGCCCGCACCGCCCGTCTATCCGCCCCAAGCGATCGCGCGCGGCATCGAGGGGACGGTGCTGGTGCGCGTGCTGATCGGCCCCGCGGGCGAGACGATCGAGGTGCGCCTGCAGCGGAGTTCGGGGGCGGCGCTGCTCGACCGCGCCGCCCTTGCGGCCGTGCAGCGCTGGCAGTTCCGCCCCGCCACGGTGGGCGGGCGGGCAACGCCAGCCTGGGTGGAGGTGCCGGTACGGTTCCGGCTCGACTGAGTCCAGTGAGGAAAGGCGACGACCCATGACCGAGACCATTCCCGTGACCGCGGTGGCGGAGCGCTTCGCGGGACTGATCGCCGAACGACCCTCCTTGCGCGTGCGCGATGCGGCCGACGCGCTCGGCGTGCCGGAGGCGGCGATCGTCGCCGGGCTCGCCGGCGCGCGCCGGCTGCGGCCCGACTGGCGCGCCCTGCTCGAGGCGGTGGCCGGGGCGGGCGAGGTGATGGCACTGACGCGCAACGCGCACTGCGTGCACGAGAAGCACGGCACCTATCCGCGGCCGGAGACGCACGGTCGGGTCGGGCTGGTGCTGGGGCAGGAGATCGATCTCCGGCTGTTCCTCGACCACTGGGCCCATGCCTGGTTCGTGCCCGAGGGGAACCCGGGCAGCCCGCGCGGCTCGATCCAGGTCTTCGATCGCGCGGGCGTGGCGGTGCACAAGATCTTCGCCACCCCGGCGACGCCGCCGGGCGCGCTCGCCTCGATCGCCGAGCGCCTCGCGGTCGCGGACCGGACGATGCCCGACTTCACCGACCCCGAACCGCCGAGGCCGGAGCGCGCCGATGCCGCGATCGACCAGGCGCGGCTGCGCAGCGACTGGCTTGCGCTCCAGGACACGCACGACTTCGTCCGGCTGCTGCGGCGCCACAAGGCCGGGCGTGCGCAGGCCTTCCGGCTCGCGGGCGAGGATCTCGCACGGCGGATCGACACCCTCGCGCCGGTCGCGGTGTTGCGCGGCGCGGCCGCGGAGACCCTGTCGATCATGGTGTTCGTGCCGAACCCGGGCTGCATCCAGATCCATTCCGGCCCGGTGGAGCGTGTCGAGCCGCGCGGCCCCTGGTTCAACGTGCTCGACAGCCGCTTCAACCTGCATCTGCGCACGGACCGGCTTGCCCATGCCTGGCTGGTGCGCAAGCCGACCGCGGACGGCGTGGTGACCTCGATCGAGGCCTTCGATGCCGCCGACCGGCTGGTGCTGATGCTGTTCGGCTCGCGCAAGCCCGGCATGCCCGAATCCGAGGCGTGGCGCGCCCTCGCCGCGCGCGTGGCCGAGGGCGCGCCGTGCTGACGCGGCGCGCGCTCGCGCTCGCACCGCTGGCGGCTGCCATGCCCGCGCGCGCGGGCGAGCCGCGGCTCGTGGTGGCGGGCGGTGGGATCGCCGAGATCCTCTGCGCCCTCGGCGCGCGCGCGCAGATCGCGGGCGTGGACAGCACGGTGCTGTTCCCGACCGCGCTGCGCCGCCTGCCGCAGATCGGCTACCTGCGCAGCCTCAGTGCCGAGGGCGTGCTCTCGCTGCGGCCCGATCTGCTGGTCGCGGCGCACGAGGCCGGCCCGCCCGAGGTGCTGGACCAGCTCGAACGGGCAGGGGTGCGGATGGTGCGCGTCGGGCGCATCCACGACCCCGTGTCGCTGGTCGCCGCGATCCGCATGGTCGCGGCCGCCCTCGACCGCAGCGCCGAGGGAGAACGCCTGGCCGCCGCCCTGACGGCGGACTTCGCCGCGCTCGCGCGCTTCGCGGCCGATCCGCCGCAACGGCCGCGCGTGGTGTTCGTGCTCGCGATCGGCGGCGGGGCACCGCAGGCGGCGGGGCGCGAGACGGCGGCGGATGCGATGCTCGGGCTTGCCGGCGCCGAGAACGTGGTCGCCGACTACCGCGGCTATCGCCCCGTCTCCGCCGAGAGCCTGCTCGCCGCATCGCCGGAGGCGGTGGTGACGACGAGCCATACCGTGGCCGCGCTCGGCGGCGTCGAAGGGATTGCGGCGATCCCGGCGCTTGCCGTCCTGCCGGCGGTGCGGCGGCGGCGCATCGTCGCGCTGGACAGCCTCTATCTCCTCGGCTTCGGCCCGCGCACGGCACACGCGGCACGCGACCTCGCCGCCGCGCTGCATGAGGCGGGGCGCGTGCCGGCGCTGCCGCACCGCGCCTGGCTCGATGACGTCGCGTGAGCGAGGCGGCTCTCCTGCCGCGCCTCGCCGCGCGACGCGGGCTGCGCGACGC
>NZ_VIKA01000256.1 GCF_006704265.1 Elioraea sp. Yellowstone
GGGGGGGGGCGTTGGCCCGGGGGGCTTCCCTTGGGGGCGGGTTTTGCCCGCGGTTCTGCCCCCCCCCCCCCCCGGGGGGTTTTTTCCCCCCCCCCCCCCCCCCCCCCCCGGGGGGGGGGCCCCCCCCCCCCCCCCCGCGCCCCCCTGGAGGGCGGCGCGCCTCGCAGGGCGCGCCGCGGACCTCGGCAGCGGAGGGGGGGGCTGGGGGGACCACCGTGGTCCCCCCGGTGTTTTCTTGGACCCCTCATGAACATCTTCCACGCCTTCCGCGACGCCATCGCCGCCGCCCTGCCGGAGGCTCCCCCCGACGGGTTCACCGTCGAGCCGCCGCGCGACCCGGCGCACGGCGACATCTCCACCAACGCGGCGCTGGTGCTGGCCAAGCCCCTGCGTACCAGCCCGCGCGCGCTTGCCGAACGGCTCGCCGGATCGCTGCGCGCCCACCCGGCCGTGGCGGCCGCCTCGGTCGCCGGTCCGGGCTTCGTCAACCTCACGCTGCGCCCGGAGTTCCTGCGCGACCGGCTCGCCGACATCCTCGCCGCCGGCACCGATTACGGGAATTCGACCATGGGCCGCGGCGTGCGCGTGAATGTGGAATACGTCTCGGCCAACCCCACCGGCCCCCTGCATATCGGCCATTGCCGCGGCGCCGTGGTGGGCGACGCGCTCGCCGCGCTGCTCGCCAAGGCCGGCTACGACGTCACCCGCGAGTACTACATCAACGATGCCGGCGCGCAGGTCGATGCGCTCGCCTGGGCCGCGTACTGGCGCTACCTCCAGGCGCTCGGCACGGCGCTGACGGAGGCCGAGTTCGACGCCCTGGTGCCCGGCGGGCTGCAGTACCGCGGCGACTACCTCGTCCCGGTCGGCGAGGCGCTCGCCCGTCGCCACGGCACCGCGCTGGCCGGGCCGAATGCGACACCGGCGGACCCCGCGCACTGGCTCGAGCGCGTGCGCGACGAGACCGTCGCGGCGATGATGGACCTGATCCGCGCGGATCTCGCGGCCCTCGGCGTGCGCCAGGAGGTGTTCACGTCCGAGGCCGCGCTCGTCCGGTCGCGCGCGGTGGAGCGCGTGCTGGCCGAGCTCGAGGCCCGCGACCTGATCCACATCGGCGTGCTCGAGCCGCCCAAGGGCCAGAAGCCGGACGACTGGGAACCGCGGCCGCAGACGCTGTTCCGCGCCTCCCGCTTCGGCGACGACACCGACCGGCCGCTCCGGAAGTCCGACGGCTCGAACACCTACTTCGCCAACGACATCGCCTACCACGCCGACAAGATCGCGCGCGGCTTCACCCGGCTGATCGATGTCTGGGGGGCCGATCACGGCGGCTACGTCAAGCGCATGCAGGCGGCGGTGCAGGCGGTCGGGCAGGGCAGGGCGAGCCTCGAGATCGTGCTCTGCCAGATCGTGCACCTCATGAAGGGCGGCGAGCCGATGCGCATGAGCAAGCGCGCCGGCACCTTCGTCACGCTGCGCGACCTGATCGACGAGGTCGGCCGCGATGTCGTCCGCTTCATCATGCTGACGCGAAGGGCGGATGCGCAGATGGAGTTCGACCTCGACAAGGTGCGGCTGGAGACCAAGGACAACCCGGTCTTCTATGTCCAGTACGCGCATGCGCGCTGCCGGTCGGTGCTGCGCCACGCGGCCGAGGCCTTCGGGGCGGAGGCGGTGGCGCCCGCCGCGCTCGCCGCCGCGCCCCGGGACACGCTCGCCGATCCGGCCGAGCTCGCCCTGATCCGCGCGCTGGTGCAGTGGCCGCGCGTGGTCGAGCAGGCGGCCCAGGCAGCCGAGCCACACCGAATCGCCTTCGCCCTGTATGATGTGGCGGCGGCCTTCCATGCGCTCTGGAACAAGGGGCGGGAGGAGGCGGAGCTGCGCTTCATCCGCGCCGACGCCCCGGCCGCGACGATGGCGCGGCTGGCGCTGGTGGCCGCGACCGCGACCGTGATCGCCTCGGGACTCGCGGTCATGGGCGTGGAGCCGGTCGAGGAGATGCGCTGAGGCGGGTGGAGGACGAGGACGGGCGATTGAGGGCGAGCGATCTCGACATCCCGACGGCACGGCTGGGCGAGCCCGCCTGGCGGCAGCGCGACCGGCGCAGCCGGCCGCGCGTCCTGATGGCCGCCGCCGTGGTCGCCGCCCTCGCCTTCGCCGGCGCCGCCGCCCTGGTCTGGACCGGCGAGCGCGCGCGCGAGGGCGAGGTGCCGATGATCGTCGCCGATGCCGGGCCGTTCCGCGTCCGCCCCGCCGAGCCGGGCGGGCTGCAGGTGCCGAACCAGGACCAGCTCGTCTACCAGCGCATGGGCGGCGGGGATCCCGAGCCGCGCCGGCGCATCGAGGTGCTGCTGCCGCCGCCCGAGGCGCCCATGCCGGTGCCTCGCC
>NZ_VIKA01000257.1 GCF_006704265.1 Elioraea sp. Yellowstone
CGCCGCGTCCGGCAGGCCCGGCCCGTCGTCGCGCACGGTGAGCGCGAAGGCGCCCGCCGCGACCCGCGCCTCCAGACGCACCGTCCCGCCCGGCGGGCTCGCCGCGCACGCGTTCAACAGCAGGTTGAGCGCGATCTGACGGACCATCGTGCGGTCGAGTGCGACACCGCTCGCCAGCTCGTTCCGCCACATGAGGCTCAAGCCGCGCCGCTCGATCTCGTGGCGGACCAGGTGGCGCAGATCGTCGAGATCCGTGCGCGTGAGCGGACCGTCGCCGATCCGCCCCTTGGAGGTCACGAGGCCGGCGCGCACGACATCGCGGATGTCGGCGAGGCCGCGGCGCAGGAAGCCGATCGACCGCGCCCGCACGGCCGGGTCCGCGCCATGGCGCGCGAGGGTGTCGACCGCGGTGAAGAGACCGCCGAGCGGGTTGTTCACCTCGTGCGCCATCGCCGAGGCAAGCTTGCCGAGCAGCGCATACTTCTCCTCGGCGGCGAGCCGCGCCGCCATCGCCTCGCGCTCGGCCACCGCCTGCGCGGTCCGGTTGAAGGCGCGGAACAGGGCTGCGAACTCCGCCGGCTGCCGCGCGATCAAGGCCTCGTCCAGCGGCCGGATCGGCCCCTCGGCGCCGGCGGCGACGTGGGCGCGCAGGATCG
The DNA here is from genome assembly GCF_006704265.1 of Elioraea sp. Yellowstone. Lineage (GTDB taxonomy): Bacteria > Pseudomonadota > Alphaproteobacteria > Acetobacterales > Acetobacteraceae > Elioraea. Next base: position 657 of record NZ_VIKA01000257.1, read on the forward strand.
CGACCGGGCCGAGCATGCGCCGCACCAGCATCACGCCGAGGCCGGCGAGCAGGAACGTCAGGCCGGCATTCACGGCGACCAGCGTCCAGCGCACCGCGCGCCGCTCGGCGATCAGGGCGCCGATGTCGAGCTCGACCAGGATGCGGCCCACGGGTACCGCCCCCTCGCGCAGCTCGCGGGCGAGGAACGCAAGCGCGGCCGCCTCGTCGATCGCAAGCCGCCCATCCGGGCCGTACCGGTCCAGCAGCGCCTCGGGCAGCAGCGAGCCGACCGGAAACAGGCGCGGATCGGAGGCCGCGAGCACGTGCCCGGACGGTTCGGTCACCACCGCGAAGACGATCGCCAGCCCCTGGTAGCGGGCGCGGGCGCGGTCGAGCGCGTCGTAGGCCTCCCACACGTCGCGACGGATCGCCGCCGGCAGCACGGCGGTCGAGACGCCGTCGAGATAGGCGGCGGCGAGATCGGCGACATGCCGCTCCTGGTCGCGCGCCAGCCGGTGCAGCACGACCTGGCCGATCACCAGCGAGACCGCGACCATCAGCCCGGCGACCACCAGCGGCACGCGCACCGCGAGCGGCAGGGACCGGAGCAGGGCGAGCCTCATGATTGCGCCCGCACCGCCGCGCTCATGCGCGCGATCGAGTCGAACAGCCCAGCCTCGGCCGGGACGAAGCCGTCGAGCTGCAGGGTCGCGAGCACGGTCCGCCCGATCGGATGGTCCGGCATCGCGGCGAGCGCCGCGGCGAGCGCACGCACGGCCGGCGCGTGGCGCTGCGTCGCCAGACAGGCGATCGGCGGGAAGCCGTGCCAGTCGCTGCGCGCGATCACGCGCGTGCCGGCGACGATCGTCGGCTCGCGCTCGGCCATCACCTCCCAGACATAGCCGTCCACCGACCCGCCCTCGGCGAGGCCGGCCTGCACGGCGCGGATCACGTTGCGGTGCCCAAACGTGAAGAAGCTGCGGGCGAAGAAGGTCTCCGGCCGCTCTCCGGCCGCGGTCAGCAGGTAGCGCGTGACCAGGAACCCGGAATTGCTGTCCGGATCGGAGAAGGCATGGGTCGTGCCGCGCAGATCTTCGAGGCGGTGGGCGGCGTGATCGGCACCGACAATCAGGTAGGACTGATAAAGCGGCCGGCCGCGATGCAACGGCACCGCGACCACCGCAAGCCGCCCCGCATGCTGAACGAACGGATAGCCGCAGATCCAGGCGGCATCCAGCTGGCCGGCGAGCAGCAGCGCCGTGATCTCCTGGTAGGTGCGGCGCTTGACCAGGCGCACCGCAAGGCCGGTCGCTTGCGTGAGATAGGCATCGAGGTCGCGCAGCAGGGCGAGATCGGAGTCGAGGAAGACCGGGGTGAGCCCGACCGTCAGGGTGCCGGCCGCGCGCGCCGGCCGGGCCATCAGGGCAAGCGTGCCCGCCAGGGCAGCGCGGCGCGTGGCGCGATGCGGCGTCATGGACGTGCTTCTCTCCCCGCCGGCGCAAGGATGCGACGGGGTCTGCCGGCGAACAAGCGGGACCGGCGTCAGTCGGCGCCGATCGCCAGCCCGTGGCCGCGCGGATCGGCGGCCCAGGAGCAGCTTCCCGGCACGCCCGGCAGGTAGCGGGCACAGGAGACCAGGGTCACCCGGCCGGTGCGCTCGGCCGCACCCGGGCGCGGTGCCGCCACCGCCTCGGCCGCCGC
>NZ_VIKA01000258.1 GCF_006704265.1 Elioraea sp. Yellowstone
CGCTGCGCCCGCGCGCGCTCGACCGCCGCGCGCAGCGCCTCGCCGGCGAGGGGCGCGCCCTCGGCGGGCGCCAGGCTCGCGCCCTCGAGTGCGCGTTCGACCAGATAGGCCTCGAGCGCGCGGTCGTCCTTCAGGTAGCGCTCCTCGTTGCCGCGCTTGGCGCGATACAGAGGCGGCTGGGCGATGTAAAGGTGCCCGCGCTCCACGAGTTCGGGCATCTGGCGGAAGAAGAAGGTCAGCAGCAGCGTGCGGATGTGCGACCCGTCGACGTCCGCGTCCGTCATGATGATGATCTTGTGGTAGCGCAGCTTCGAGATGTCGAAGCCGCCCTCCTCCGGCGCGCCGCGGCCGATGCCGGTGCCGAGCGCGGTCACCAGCGTGCCGATCTCGGCCGAGTTCAGCATCCGGTCGAAGCGCGCGCGCTCGACGTTCAGGATCTTGCCGCGCAGGGGCAGGATCGCCTGGAAGGCGCGGTTGCGCCCCTGCTTGGCGCTGCCGCCGGCGCTGTCGCCCTCGACGATGAACAGTTCGGCGAGCCTCGGATCGCGCTCCTGGCAGTCGGCGAGCTTGCCCGGCAGCGAGGAGACGTCGAGCACGCCCTTGCGGCGCGTCAGTTCGCGCGCCTTGCGCGCCGCCTCGCGCGCGGCCGCGGCTTCCGCCATCTTGCCGAGGATGCGCCTGGTCTCGGCCGGATGGGTCTCGAACCAGTGCGCGAGCGCGTCCGCCACCAGCGCCTGCACCACCGGCTGCACCTCGGAGGAGACCAGCTTGTCCTTGGTCTGGGACGAGAACTTCGGATCCTGAACCTTGACCGACAGCACGCAGGTGAGCCCCTCGCGCATGTCCTCGGCCTGGATCTCGACCTTGTCCTTGCGCGGCAGGATTTCGGGGGCGATGCGGTTGATCGTGCGCGTCAGCGCGGCGCGGAAGCCGGCGAGATGCGTCCCGCCGTCGCGCTGCGGGATGTTGTTGGTGAAGCAGAGCATCGTCTCGGTGTAGCTGTCGTTCCACGACAGCGCCATCTCGACGGTGATCCCGTCCCGCTCGCCCCGGAACGCGATCGGCTGGTCGATCAGCGGCTTGTGCGCGCGGTCGAGATACTGCTGGAAGGCGACCAGCCCACCCTCGTAGCGGTATTCGTGCCGGATCGGCGGCACATGCCGCGCATCCGTGAGCGTGACGGTCGCGCCAGCGTTCAGGAAGGCAAGCTCGCGCAGCCGGCGCTCCAGCCGTGCCGTCTCGAACTCGGTATTCGAGAACACCGAAGGCGAGGGCAGGAAGGTGACTTCGGTGCCGGTGCGTGTCGGCGGATCGGCCGGCCCGACCACGGCGAGCGGTGCCACAGGCTCGCCGCCATCGACGAAGCGCATGTAGTGCTCGGAGCCGTCGCGCCAGACCCGCACCTCGAGCCAGTCGGAGAGCGCGGTGACCACCGAGACGCCGACGCCGTGCAGCCCGCCCGAGACCTTGTAGCTCCCCTGGTCGAACTTGCCGCCCGCGTGCAGCGTGGTCATCACGACCTCGACCGCGCTCACTCCCTCCTCGGGATGGATATCGACCGGGATTCCCCGCCCGTCATCGACCACCGTGACGGAGCCGTCGCCGTTCAGCGTCACGTCCACCCGTGTTCCGTGGCCATGGACGATCTCGTCGATCGAGTTGTCCACCACCTCGAACACCATGTGGTGCAGGCCCGAGCCGTCATCGGTGTCGCCGATATACATGCCCGGCCGCTTGCGCACGGCATCGAGCCCTCGCAGCACGCGGATCGAGGCCGCGGAGTAGGTGCCTTCGGGCGCCGGAGGAATCGCCCGGGCGGGTTCGCTCATCGCGTTGATTTTCCTGAGTATTTTTTGCCGTTCGACAGGGAGCGCATTATACTCCGGACGGGCCGGGAAGGGCAGGGCCGAGGTCGATCGGGGCGAGCATGCCTGCCTCCACCGCGAAGCCCTCGGCGCGCGGCGCGAGCGGGGCGAACAGGGCCGCCTCGGTGCCGGTCAGGAAGGCCTGCGCGGGCAGCGTCGCGAGGGCGGCGAACAGGGCCTCGCGGCGGGGCGCATCGAGATGGGCGGCGACCTCGTCGAGCAGGAGGATCGGCGCGAAGCCGCGCGCCTCGGCGATCAGCGCGGCGTGGCCGAGCACGACCGAGACCAGGAGGGCCTTCTGCTCGCCGGTCGAGCACAGCGCCGCCGGCACGCCCTTGGCCGCATGGACGAGCGCGAGGTCCGCCCGGTGCGGGCCGGTGCGCGTCGTGCCGGCGCCCGCGTCCGCCGCCCGCCCCTCGGC
>NZ_VIKA01000259.1 GCF_006704265.1 Elioraea sp. Yellowstone
GTAGCGCCAGGCAAACCGCTATCCTGACTGCGCCTCGCGGCAGTCAGCGCGAACGACCCTCGTTCCGCAGAGGTCTCATAAGGCGGGGGTCGCGAACCAGCATGCCGCTCTGTGCCAAGCATCGGGAGAGGCATTTTACAACACATCTCAATTCCGCCTGCGCGATTTGACCTCCAGAGCGCGACGGCAGCAGCTGAAGGCCGATTTCGAGGCGTACCTCGACGGATTCTCGCCGAACGTTCAGGAAGTGCTGGATAAGTTCAAGTTCTGCAATCAGATTCCCACGCTCGTCGAAGCAGATGCCCTCGGTTTCCTGCTCGAAAAATTTCTGGACCCCTCAGTTAACCTGAGCCCAAAGCCGGTCCTCCACCAGGACGGGAGCGTCCGGCTTCCCGGCCTCGACAACCATTCTATGGGCACGATCTTCGAGGAGCTCATCCGCCGCTTCAACGAAGAGAACAATGAGGGGGCAGGCGAGCACTTCACGCCGCGCGACGTGGTAGAGCTCATGGCCTACCTCATCTTCATGCCAATCGCCGACCACATCCAGTCGGGCACATACCTCGTGTACGACGGCGCTTGCGGCACGGGCGGCATGCTCACTGTCGCCGAAGAGACACTGATCAAGCTGGCAACCGACCACGGGAAGGAAGTTTCCGTTCACCTCTATGGACAAGAAGTCAACCCGGAAATATTCGCCATAAGCAAGGCCGACCTGATCCTGAAGGGAGAAGGCGTTGAGGCCGAAAACATGAAATTCGGATCTACGTTGTCAGCGGATGCGTTCCCGTCCCGCGAGTTCGACTTCATGCTTTCCAATCCCCCCTACGGCAAGTCTTGGAAGACCGACTTGGAGCGCATGGGGGGGAAAAAAGAACTGCGTGACCCTCGCTTCGTGATCGAGCACAGAGGCGATCCTGAGTTCAGCCTGATCACCCGATCCAGCGATGGCCAGATGGTGTTCCTGGCCAACATGCTCAGCAAGATGAAGAAGGCGTCTCCCCTCGGGAGCCGGATCGCCGAGGTCCATAACGGGTCCTCGCTTTTCACGGGAGATGCGGGTTCCGGTGAAAGCAACGTCCGCCGCTGGATCATCGAAAACGACTGGCTCGAGGCCATCATCGCCCTGCCGCTGAACATCTTTTACAACACTGGCATCGCAACCTACATCTGGGTCTTGAGCAATCGCAAGGCCGAGAACCGCAAGGGCAAGGTGCAGCTCATTGACGCCACCGCTTGGTTCAAGCCGCTCCGCAAAAATCTCGGGAAAAAGAACTGCGAACTTGGCGCTGACGATATCAAGCGCATCTGTGACGCGTTCCTCCTACAGAAGGAAGACGAGACGTCCAAGGTCTTCCCAAACGACGCGTTCGGCTATTGGAAGATCACAGTCGAGCGTCCCTTGCGGTTGAAGACGGAGCTGACGGAAGGAGCCTTACGGCGATTCCGCAAGACGTGCTCCGAAGCAGGAGAAAGCGATCTCGTCCGCGCCATCGAGGCGGTGGCGGAAGCCCGTGGCCCGGGCCCGCATTTGGACTTCAATGCCTTCGTTGCCGAGGTGGAGGATGCCGCCAGCTCGCTTGGCCTCCGCATGACGGCCAAGCGGCAGAAGCTGCTCATATCGGCGCTCGGCCAGAAAGATGCCGCAGCGGAACCGGTGATCCGCAAGACCTCGAAGCCGAAGGCGGGGTCGGATGCGACGCAAGAAGCGCTGTATGGCAGCTATCACACGACGGTCGGCGGCAAAGCGTCGGTCGTGGAGTATGAGCCTGACACCGATCTCAGGGATACCGAACAGGTACCGTTCCTCGAAGACGGCGGCATCGAAGCCTTCTTCAGGCGCGAGGTATTGCCGCATGCCCCCGACGCGTGGATCGATGCCTCGAAAACGGTGATTGGATACGAAATCTCGTTCACGCGGCATTTTTACAAGCCGCAGCCACTGCGCACGCTCGATGAAATCGAGGCCGATATCCGAGCGCTGGAGAAAGAGATGGAGGGCTTGCTCGAAGACGTCCTCATGGGAGGACACTAAGAATGGCCACCCAGCGCTACTCCGTCACTCCCCATCCGATCGAAACGCTTCTGACTTGGGTGAAGTCCGGTGAGATTGCGATTCCTGAGAGTCTGTCTCGAATCTCATGTGGAACGTGCGAGGCGGCGCAGCAGGAGCATGACGGAGGCGGCGTAGAGGAAGGCGTTGGCGGAGGCGATGGTG
>NZ_VIKA01000025.1 GCF_006704265.1 Elioraea sp. Yellowstone
GGGCCGGCGGGTGCGGCCTGGGCCGGCGCGGCCGGGGCGGGCGCGGCCTTGGCGGCGGCACCGGGCCCGACCACGCGCTTCTTCACGACCTCGACCTGCACCACCTTGCTGCGGCCATGCGGGAAGCTCTGCCGCACGCTGCCGGCATCGACCGTCTTGCCGAGCTCAAGGCGGCCGCGACCGAGGGACAGCCGGCCCTTGCCCTGATCCTGCTCGTTCGTCTCGCTCATCCGCTCAGCCGGTCCTGTTCCCGTCATCCGTTGCCTGGCGTGTCGCCCCGCACGCCGGCGAGACGCTGCGCCTCCGTCGCGATCAGGCGGGCGAGCCTGCCCGTCGCGATCGCGACATGAACCACGTGGTCGCGCGCGAACACGGCCCCGAGTTGGACGGCCGTCAGCGGCGCGACCACCGGCACCGCCGCCCCTGCGAGCAGCTTGCGCCGCCCGTCCGGCGCGCCGTCGCGCGCCTCGACCACCAGCCCTGCACGCCCGGACGCGACCCATTCGCGCGCCGCGACGAACCCGGCCACCGCCTGGCCCGCCCGCCGGGCCAGGCCGAGCAGCTCCGCAACCCGGCGCTCCAGGCCGGCGACCAGCATCGTCGGCAGATCGTCGGGAAGCGTGACGCGCGCCTTCGCCGCGCGCGCGAAGGCCGGGCCGAGCCTGCGGTCTTCTAGCACAGCGGCCTTCGCGCTCAACCACATTCCCCGTCCGGGCAGCCGTGCGGCGAGGTCGGGGACGACCCGGCCGTCGGGCGCCACCACGAAGCGGATCATCGCCTCCTTCGCCTGGCGCTCGCCGGTGAGCACGCAGCGCCTGAGCGGCCCCGCCTCGGGCTCGGTCTCGGGCTCGGTCTCCGGCGCGGCGTCGGTCTCGGCGAGCATCGCCGCGACGCGTCCCCCGCTCAGGCCTCGCCCCGCGGCGCGGGCGCGGCGGCCTCCTCGCCCTCGAACCAGTGCGCGCGCGCGGCCATGATCACGGCATTGGCGGTCTGCTCGTCCATCGCCTCCGGCCCGAGGATCTCGATCAGCTCGTCGGAGGCGAGATCGGCGAGATCGTCGAGCGTCTTCACGCCCTTCTCGCCGAGCGCCACCAGCATCGCCGGGGTGAAGGGATGCACGGAGGCGACCTCGTCGGTCACGCCGAGCGCGCGGTACTTCTCGGTCAGCTCGGCATCGCGCCTGGCAACGAACGCCTCGGCGCGACGCTTCAGTTCGGCGGCGATGTCCTCGTCGAAGCCCTCGATCGCGGCCAGCTCCTCGAGCGGCACCAGCACGAGATCCTCGACGGAGACGAAGCCCTCGGTCACCAGCAGGCCGGCGATCACGTCGTCCACGTCCAGCGCGTCGACGAACAGGGCGGAGCGGCGCTTGAACTCCTCCTGGCGGCGCTCGGACTCCTCGGCCTCGGTCAGGATGTCGATGTCCCAGCGGGTGAGCTGGCTGGCGAGACGGACGTTCTGGCCACGCCTTCCGATCGCGAGGGAGAGCTGGTCGTCCGGCACCACGACCTCGATGCGGCGGTTCTCCTCGTCGAGCACCACCTTCGAGACCTCGGCAGGGGCGAGCGCGTTGACGACGAAGGTGGCCGGATCGGCCGACCAGGGGATGATGTCGATCTTCTCGCCCTGCAGCTCCTGCACCACCGCCTGGACGCGGCTGCCGCGCATGCCGACACAGGCGCCGACCGGGTCGATCGAGGAATCGTGGCTGATCACCGCCATCTTGGCGCGGCTGCCGGGGTCGCGCGCGACCGCCTTGATCTCGATGATGCCGTCGTAGATCTCCGGCACCTCCTGCGCGAACAGCCGCGCGAGGAAGTTCGGATGCGTGCGGCTGAGGAAGATCTGGGGCCCGCGCGTCTCCTCGCGCACGTCGTAGATGTAGGCACGCACGCGGTCGCCGTTGCGGTAGCTCTCGCGGGGGATGAGTTCGTCACGCCGCAGCAACGCCTCGGCGCGCCCCAGGTCGACCATCAGGTTGCCGTACTCGGTGCGCTTGACGATGCCGTTGACGATCTCGCCCACGCGGTCCTTGTACTCGTTGTACTGACGCTTCCTCTCGTACTCGCGCACGCGCTGCACGATCACCTGCTTGGCGGTCTGCGCGGCGATGCGGCCGAAATCGATCGGGGGCAGGGGATCGACGATGAACTCGCCGACCCGGATTCCGGGCTTGATCTTCTGCGCGAGGGCGAGCGGAAGCTGGGTCGACTCGTTCTCGACCGCGCCGTCCTCGACCACCTCGGTCCAGCGGCTGAGCTTCACCTCGCCGGTCTTGCGGTCGATCGTGGCGCGGATGTCCTTCTCGTGGCCGTACTTGGCGCGGCCCGCCTTCTGGATGGCCTGCTCCATCGCCTCCAGCACCTCCTCGCGGTCGATCGTCTTCTCGCGCGCGACCGCATCGGCGACCTGGAGGAGTTCGGGGCGTGCGATGGCGATGTCCATGGGTCCCTCGATTGGTCAGGTGGCGGCCGGCTTCGGCCGGCTGGCGTCGATCAGGGCGTCGGTGAGCACGAGCCGGGCGGAGCGGATGTCGGCGAGCGGGAGCGCGACCTCGGTGCCGTCGTCGAGCTTGAGCCGCGCCGCGCCGCAGGGTTCGGCGCCGAGCGCGACGCCGGAGAAGCGCTTGCGCCCGTCGATCGGCACCGCCATCTCGACCCGCGCGAGATGGCCGGCGAAGCGGTTCCAGTCCTTGGCGCGCGTCAGCGGGCGGTCGATCCCCGGCGAGGAGACTTCCAGCACATAAGCCGACGGGATCGGATCCTCGACATCGAGGATCGCCGAGACCTGGTGGCTGATCGCCTCGCAGTCCTCGACCGTGATCGGCGTCTGATCGGCCCGGTCGGCCATGATCTGCAGCGTCGGCCGCTCCTTGCCGCTGAGCCGGACGCGGACGAGCTCGTAGCCCATCGCCTCAAGCGAGGGCGCGATCAGCGCGGCGATCTTGCCTTCGACGCCGTCGTGGCGCGGGGTGTCGTTCAAAACCAAAAAGGCGGCCCCGTTTCCGAGGCCACCCTCCATTGCTCCGGCAGGTGTTGACGGAGAGATACGTCGGCGGCGAGGGAAACGCAAGGCCCCGCCTCCTCGCGTATGGACCGCCCCCGGCCCTCCCGCTACATCCGCGCCATGCCCGACACCGCCGCCGCCTTCGCGCCACTCCTGACCGAGCGCCTGCGGCTGCGGCCCGTCACCGCCGACGATCTCGCGCCGCTGCACCGCCTGATCAACGACTGGGAGGTCGCCCGCATGCTCGGGGCGGTGCCCTTTCCCTACCCGCGCGAGGACCTCGCGCTCTGGATCGCGCGCGCCGGCGAGGATCTCGCCGCGGGCCGGGCCTGGCACCTGGTGATCACGGGGCGCGAGGAGGAGCACCCCGTCGGCGTGGTCGGACTGACCCGCGAGGACGAGCGCACCGCCCGTCTCGGCTACTGGGTCGGACGGCGCTACTGGGGCCACGGCGTCGCCACCGAGGCCGCCGGCCGCATGGTGCAGTTCGCCTTCGGCCGGCTCGGCGTCGATGCGCTGACCGCCTATGTCGCCGACGACAACGAGGCCTCGGCGCGGGTGCTCGCGAGGCACGGGTTCCGCTTCACCCACGAGGCCGAGCACGACTTCCGCTCGCGCGGCGGCGCCTTCCCCGTGCGCTGGTTCCGCCTCACCCGCGCCGACATGATGAAGGCGTCCGGCCACGGCACGGCCACCGCCGACGCCCCCCGCCTGATCGTGCTGGTCGCCGCGGTGGCGCTGATCGACCTCGACGGGCGCGTGCTGCTCGCACGCCGGCCGGAAGGGAAGGCGCTCGCGGGGCTCTGGGAGTTTCCGGGCGGCAAGGTGGCCGAGGGCGAAACCCCGGAGGCGGCGCTGATCCGCGAACTGAAGGAGGAGCTCGGCATCGACGTCTCGGCCGCCTGCCTGGCCCCCTTCGCCTTCGCCAGCCACGCCTACGAGGCGTTCCATCTGCTGATGCCGCTCTACCTCTGCCGGCGCTGGCAGGGGGAGCCGACGCCGCGCGAGGGCCAGCAGCTCGCCTGGGTGCGGCCGCAGAAGCTCGCGGATTATCCCATGCCGCCGGCGGATGTGCCGCTGGTCGCGCAGCTTCGCGACTTCCTCTAGCCCCGGCAGGAGTCCGGAATGACCGCAGACGATCGACCGACCGCCGCGCTGATCATCATCGGCGACGAGGTGCTGTCGGGGCGCACCCAGGACGTGAACGCCCGGTACCTCGCCACGCGTCTCGGCGAGCTCGGCATCCGGCTGCGCGAGGTGCGCATCATTCCCGACGACCGGAGCATGATCGTCTCGGCCGTGAACGAGCTGCGCCGCGCCTGCACCTACGTCTTCACCACCGGCGGCATCGGCCCGACGCATGACGACATCACCAGCGAATGCATCGCCGAGGCGTTCGGACTGCCATGGGAGCCGCATCCGGAGGCGTGGGAGCTCCTGGCGCGCGACTATGCGAGCCGCACCCCGCCCGTGGAGTTCAACGCCGCGCGCCAGCGCATGGCGACCATGCCGCGCGGGGCGGAGCTGATCCGCAACGCGGTCTCGGTGGCGCCCGGGTTCCGGGTCGAGAACGTCCACGTGCTCGCCGGCGTGCCGAAGGTCATGCAGGCGATGTTCGAGACGCTCGCGCCGACCCTGAAGGGCGGAAGGCCCACCGTCAGCCGCACGGTGCACGCCGCGCGCGCGCTGGAAGGGCAGATCGCGGAGGGGCTTGCGGCGATCCAGGCCGAGAGCGCCGGCGTGACGCTCGGCTCCTACCCCTATTACCGCTCGGCCGGCGGCGGGGTGGCGATCGTCGCGCGCGGCACGGATGCGGCTGCGGTCGAGGCGGCGGCCGCGAAGGTGCGCGCGCTGTTCCGCCGCCTCGGCTTCGAACCCCGCGATGGCGAGCCGGAGTAGCGCGGATCCCGATCGGGTGGACTCGCCTGATCGGGTGAAGATGCGCGCCAGGAAACGCCGCAGCCGGTTCCGGGTCCGGCCCACCCCCTCCACCTCCGGAGCACCCCCCGATGCTCGACCTGCACCACTACCGCGCCCTCACCTTCGACTGCTACGGCACGCTGATCGACTGGGAGCGCGGCATCCTCGCCTTCGTCGAGCCGTGGCTCGCCGCGCGCGGCGCGCCGCACGAGCCGGAGCGCATTCTCGCGGCGTTCTCGGAGGTCGAGACCATGCGCCAGCAGGAGGATCCGGCCGCACCCTATCCCGTGATCCTCGAACGCTGCTTCCATGACATCTGCGCGCGCCTCGGCGTGCCGTCCGACAGCGCCTCCGCGCACGCCTTCGGCGCCTCGGTCGGCGACTGGCCGCCCTTCCCCGACACGCCCGCCGCGATGGCGATGTTCCACGGCCGGTTCGTCACAGGCATCGTCTCGAACGTGGACGACGCCTCGCTCGCCCGCTCGATCGCCGCCATCGGCACCGCACCAGACTTCACGGTAACGGCGCAGCAGATCCGGTCGTACAAGCCCGCGCGGCCGCATTTCGACCGGATGCTGGAGATCCTGGCCGGACGCGGCATCGGCCGGCACGAGGTGCTGCACGTCGCGCAGTCGCTGTTCCATGACATCGCCCCCTGCCGCGCGCTCGGCATCGCCTGCTGCTGGGTGAACCGACACGCGCACCGCGGCGGCCTGGGGGCGACGCCGGAGGCGCATGCGGTGCCGGACTACTCGGTCACCTCGCTCGCCGAGCTGGTGGCGCTCGCGCGCATCCAGACGGACTGACATCCGGGCATCGGGGCGCGACCTCTGGGCGGAGGGGATCGCGCGCAGGGCGGCGGGCAGGCGCGTCGTTCCGGCGGGGCTTCCGGCGCGTCCCGGTCCGTCCCATCTTGCCGGTACCGAACCAGGGAGATCCACGATGAGCGAGCTCGCGCGTGCCACCTTCGGCGGCGGCTGCTTCTGGTGCCTCGAGCCGATCTTCCGCGACCTCAAGGGGGTGACGGAGGTGGTGGTCGGCTATGCCGGCGGCCATGTGCCGAATCCGACCTACGAGCAGGTCTGCGGCAAGGGCACCGGCCATGCCGAGGTGGTGCAGGTCACCTCCGATCCGGCGGTGATCGACTATGCCGATCTCCTGCGCGTGTTCTTCACGGTGCACGATCCGACCACCAGGGACCGCCAGGGCGCGGATGTCGGGCCGCAGTACCGCTCGATCGTCCTGGCGCATGACGAGGCGCAGGCGGCGGTGGCGCGGGCCGTGATCGCGGAGGTGTCGCGCGCCGGCATCTGGGATGCGCCGATCGTGACCGAGGTCGTGCCGCTCGACACCTTCTGGCCGGCCGAGGACTACCACCAGCGCTACTTCGAGAGGAACCCCTGGGCCGGCTACTGCCGGGCGGTGATCGCGCCGAAGGTGGCGAAGTTCCGCAAGGCGCATGCGGCGCGTCTCAAGGCCGCGTGAAACGGGATGGGAGGTCTGGAGGGAGGGGCCTTGCGGCCCTTCCCTCCAACACAACACCTCCTGGCGGGGGGGGAAAGGGCCGCAAGGCCCTTTTCCCCCAAACCTCCTATCCCTTCAGCGCCTTCACCATGGTGCTGCCCAGCGCCGCGGGACTGTCGGCGACGTGGATGCCCGCGCTCCGCATCGCCTCCATCTTGTAGGCCGCGGTGTCCCTGCCGCCGGAGATCACCGCGCCGGCATGCCCCATGCGCCGGCCCGGCGGGGCGGTGGCGCCGGCGATGAACCCGACCACCGGCTTCTTGGTCTTCGACCGCTTGATCAGCTCCGCGCCATCCACCTCGCTCTGCCCGCCGATCTCGCCGATCATGATGATCGCCTCGGTCTCGGGATCGGCGAGGAACATCTCCAGCACGTCGACGAAGTCGAGCCCCTTCACCGGGTCGCCGCCGATGCCGACACAGCTCGACTGGCCGAGACCCGCCGCCGTCGTCTGCGCCACCGCCTCGTAGGTGAGGGTGCCCGAGCGCGAGACGATGCCGACCTTGCCGCGGCGATGGATGTGTCCCGGCATGATGCCGATCTTGCACGCATCCGGCGTGATCACGCCCGGACAGTTCGGTCCCACCAGGCGCGACTTCGAACCCGCGAGCACGCGCTTCACCCGCACCATGTCGAGCACCGGAATGCCCTCCGTGATGCAGACGATCAGCGGGACCTCGGCGTCGATCGCCTCGAGGATCGCATCCGCCGCGAAGGGGGGCGGCACGTAGATCGCGCTCGCGGTTGCGCCGGTCCTCGCCACCGCCTCGGCCACCGTGTCGAACACCGGCAGGTCGAGATGGGTCGTGCCGCCCTTGCCCGGCGTGACGCCGCCGACGACCTTGGTGCCGTAGGCGATCGCCTGCTCGGAGTGGAACGTGCCCTGCGCCCCGGTGAAGCCCTGGGTGATGACCTTGGTGTCCGCGTCGACCAGGATCGCCATGGCTCAGGCCGCCTTCTTCACTTCGCGCACGATCTTCTCGGCCGCATCCGCCAGGTTGTCGGCGGACACGATCGGCAGGCCCGAGGCCGCGAGGATCTTCTTGCCGAGCTCCACGTTCGTGCCCTCGAGCCGCACCACCAGCGGCACGTTCAAGGACACCTCGCGCGCCGCGGCGACCACGCCCTCGGCGATCACGTCGCAGCGCATGATGCCGCCGAAGATGTTGACGAGGATCCCTTCCACCTTCGGATCGGAGAGGATGATCTTGAACGCGGCCGCCACACGCTCCCTGGTCGCGCCACCGCCGACATCGAGGAAGTTCGCGGGCTCGCCGCCGTAGAGCTTGATGATGTCCATGGTGGCCATCGCGAGGCCGGCGCCGTTCACCATGCAGCCGATATTGCCGTCGAGCGCGACGTAGTTGAGGTCGTGCCTGCCGGCCTCGAGCTCCTTCGGATCCATCTCGGTCTCGTCGCGCAGCGCGGCGACGTCCGGGTGGCGGAACAGCGCGTTGTCGTCGAAGGCGACCTTGGCGTCGAGCGCCACCACCTCCCCCGCCCTGGTGACGACCAGGGGATTGATCTCGACGATGCCGCAGTCGAGCTCGGTGAAGGCGCGGTATGTCGCGGCGACGAAGGCGACGAAGCTGCCCACCTGCTTGCCGGTAAGGCCGAGCCCGAAGGCGAGACGGCGGCCCTGGAAGGGCTGCAGCCCGACCACCGGATCGACGACCGCGCGCAGGATCTTCTCGGGATGCGACGCCGCAACCTCCTCGATCTCGACCCCGCCTTCGGTCGAGGCCATCACCACGACCCGGCCGGTGCCGCGGTCGATCAGCATGCCGAGATAGAGCTCGCGCGCGATCTCGCAGCCGTCCTCGACATAGACGCGCTGCACCTTCTTGCCGGCCGGGCCGGTCTGCGCGGTGACCAGCACCCTGCCGATCATCGCCCCGGCTTCCGCCGCGACCTCGTCGATGCTGCGGGCGATGCGCACGCCGCCCCTGCCCGAGGCATCGCCCGCGAAACGGCCCTTGCCGCGTCCGCCGGCATGGATCTGCGCCTTGACGACGTAGACCGGTCCCGGCAGCGAGGCGGCAACGCGGGCCGCCTCGTCCGGCGTCCAGGCCACGCCGCCCTTCAGCACGGCGACGCCATACTTCGCCAGCAGCTCCTTCGCCTGGTACTCGTGGATGTTCATCCTGCGATCTCCGCTCAGGCGGATGCGGGAAGGGGCCGGGCCGCTCCGGCCCCGAGGGTTCAGCCGAGGAGCCGCTTCGACGCCTCGATCAGTTCGCGCACCGCATTGCACGACCGTTCGAAGGCGGCCTTCTCGGCCTCATTCAGCGCGATCTCGACGATCCGTTCCACCCCCGCCGCGCCGATCACCACCGGCACGCCGACATAGAGGTCGCGCACGCCGTACTGGCCGGTGAGCCACGCCGCGCAGGGCAGGACGCGCTTCTTGTCCTTGAGGTAGCTCTCCGCCATCGCGATGGCGGACGCCGCCGGCGCGTAATAGGCCGAGCCCTTCTCCAGGAGCTTGACGATCTCGCCGCCGCCGTTCGCCGTGCGCTGGACGATCGCATCCACGCGCTCCTGCGTGGTCCAGCCCATCCTGACGAGATCGGGGACGGGGATGCCGGCGACCGTCGAGTAGCGGGTCAGCGGCACCATGGTGTCGCCGTGCCCGCCCAGCACGAAGGCGGTGACGTCCTCCACCGAGACCTTGAACTCGTGGGCGAGGAACAGGCGGAAGCGGGCGGAGTCGAGCACGCCCGCCATGCCGACCACCTTGTGCGCCGGCAGGCCGGACTTCTCCTTGAACACCCACACCATCGCGTCGAGCGGGTTGGTGATGACGATGACGAAGGCGTCGGGGCAGTGGGTCTTCACGCCCTCGGCAACCTGGGCGATCACGCCGGCGTTCTTCGAGACGAGGTCGTCGCGGCTCATCCCCGGCGTGCGCGGAAAGCCGGCGGTGACGATCACCACGTCGGCGCCGGCGATGGCGGCATAGTCCGACCCGCCGGTCATCATCGCGTCGAAGCCGTCCACCGGGCCCGACTGCATGATGTCGAGCGCCTTGCCGGCGGCGACGCCACCGAACACGTCGAACAGGGCGACGTCGCCGAGTTCCTTCAGCCCGATCAGATGGGCGAGCGTGCCGCCGATATTGCCGGCACCGATCAGCGCGATCTTCCTGCGGGCCATGGGAACACTCCAGGTTGTGGCGGACGGACGAGGCGACGCGCCGCGGGAGGCGGGGGGCAGCGCCCCTCGGCGGGCGTGTTCCCCTACCCCGTTTGCCGCGATGCGGCAAGAATGCGGCGCGCGCGCTCCGCGGTCGGGCGCTCGCGGCCGGTCGAGGCGTTCGGAGTCTGGCCTCCCGCCGCCGCTTCCGGGCGCGCCGACCCGGCATGGCGCCGCGCCACCTCGGTCGGGCTTGCGGCCATCGCGCCGCTGGGGGTGCCGCGATGACAGGGCCGGGCGCGGCCGCTATGACAGGCCCGCATGATGCCACATCCCGCCGCCCGATGATCGCCTTCCTGCTGCAGCGCCTCGCCAGCGCCGTGGTGGTGATCTTCGCGATGTCGCTGATCGTGTTCGCCGGCGTCTTCGCGATCGGCAACCCGATCGACGTGCTGATCAACCCGGCGGCCGACCAGGTGATCCGCGCCGAGACGATCGCGCGCTACGGCCTCGACCGTC
The DNA here is from genome assembly GCF_006704265.1 of Elioraea sp. Yellowstone. Lineage (GTDB taxonomy): Bacteria > Pseudomonadota > Alphaproteobacteria > Acetobacterales > Acetobacteraceae > Elioraea. Next base: position 10,105 of record NZ_VIKA01000025.1, read on the forward strand.
CGTTCTGGGAACAGTACGGCTACTTCCTGGGCTCGCTGGTCCGCGGCGATTTCGGCACGAGCTTCGTGTTCAACCAGCCCGCGCTGGGCCTGATCCTGTCGAAGCTTCCGGCCACGCTGGAACTGGCCCTGGCCGCGATGCTGATCGCGATCGCGCTCGGCATTCCGCTCGGCGCCTATGCCGGGCTGAAGCCCGATGCGGCCGCGAGCCGCGCCATCATGGCGGCCTCGGTGCTCGGCTTCTCGCTGCCCACCTTCTGGGTGGGTCTGATGCTGATCCTGGTGTTCTCGGTCGAGACCGGCTGGCTGCCCTCGGGAGGGCGCGGCGAGACCGTGACGCTCCTCGGCATCGACTGGTCGTTCCCGACCGCGGACGGGCTCGCCCACCTCGTGCTGCCGGCGCTCAACCTCGCGCTGTTCAAGCTCAGCCTGATCATCCGGCTCACGCGCGCCGGGATGCGCGAGACCTGGCCCGCCGACTTCGTCAAGTTCGCGCGCGCCAAGGGGCTGACGCTGCGCCGCGTGGTGCTGGTGCACGCGATGCGCAACATCCTGATCCCGATCGTCACCGTGCTCGGGCTCGAGTTCGGCTCGGTGATGGCCTTCGCGGTGGTGACCGAGACGATCTTCTCCTGGCCCGGCATGGGCAAGCTGGTGATCGATTCGATCCTGACGCTCGACCGGCCGGTGATGGTCACCTACCTGATGCTGGTCGTGACCATGTTCGTCACGATCAACCTGCTGGTCGACCTCGCCTACGCCGCGCTCGATCCGCGGGTGCGGCTGGGGGGTCAGCGATGAGCACGCGTGCGGCGAGCCCCGCAGCGCTGTTCTGGGCCGAGTTCGCCGAGAGCAGGATGGCGCTGGCCGGCCTGGTCGTGTTCGCGCTCGCGGTGCTGGTCGCGCTGACCGCGCCCTGGATCACGCCGCAGAACCCCTACGACCAGGCGGGACTGGCGCTCATGGACGCGCGCCTGCCGCCGGGCAGCGTCGGCTCCGGAGGCTACACGCACTGGCTCGGCACCGATGCCCAGGGGCGCGACGTGCTCTCGGCGATCGTCTGGGGGCTGCGCACCTCGCTGTTCGTCGGCGCGGCGGCCGGCGTCGTCGCGCTCTGCATCGGCACGGCGGTGGGGCTGGCGGCGGCGTTCTGCGGCGGACGGGTCGAGCTCGCGCTGATGCGGCTCGTCGATCTCCAGCTCTCCTTCCCGGCGATCCTGTTGGCCCTCGTGCTCGTCGCGATCCTCGGCCAGGGCCTGTTCCAGGTCGTCGCGGCGCTGGTCGCCGCGCAATACGCCTATTTCGCGCGCACGGTGCACGGGGCGGCGCTGAGCGAACGGCGCAAGGAGTACATCGAGGCCGCTGCGGGGATTCCGCTGCACCCGGCGCGCGTGGTGTGGCGGCACCTCCTGCCGAACTGCCTGCCGCCCCTGATCGTGGTCGCGACCGTGCAGGTCGCGAACGCGATCGCGATCGAGGCGACGCTGTCGTTCCTCGGTGTCGGCATGCCGGTGACCGAGCCCTCGCTCGGCACGCTGATCGCCAACGGGTTCCAGTTCATGCTCTCGGGGCGCTACTGGATCAGCGTCTATCCGGGGATCGCGCTCCTGATCGTGATCGTCGCGATCAACCTGGTGGGCGACCAGCTGCGCGACGTGCTGAACCCCAGGCTGAAGAAGTGACGGCCCTGCTCGCCCTCGAGTCCGTATCGAAGCGGTTCGTGCTGCGGCCGACGCTCGCCGAGCGCATGGTCGGTGCGCTGACCGGCGCGGCGAAGACGGAGGTCGTGCGCGCGGTGGATGGCGTTTCGCTCGCGCTGGACCGGGGCGAGGTGGTGGGACTGGTGGGGGAGTCCGGCTGCGGCAAGTCCACGCTCGGACGGATCGCCGCGGGGCTCATGCTGCCGACCGAGGGGCGGGCGCTGATCGACGGCGCGCCGGTGGCGGAGGATGCGGGCGGGCGCGCAGCCAAGCGCACCACCGCGGTGCAGATGATCTTCCAGGACCCCTTCGCCTCGCTCAATCCGCGCATGCGCGTGGGCGAGGCGATCGCCGAGGGGCCGGTCGCGCACGGGCTGACCGATCGCGCGCGCGCGCGCGACACCGTGGCCGCGGCGCTGCGCCGCGTCGGGCTCGATCCGGCCTTCGCGAGCCGCTATCCGCACCAGTTCTCGGGCGGACAGCGCGCGCGCATCGGCATCGCCCGGGCGCTGGCGATGGAGCCGCGCGCGATCGTCGCCGACGAGGCGGTGGCCGCGCTCGACGTCTCGATCCAGGCGCAGGTGCTGAACACCTTCCTCGATCTCCGGCGCGACCTCGATCTCGCGATCCTGTTCATCAGCCACGACCTGGGCGTGGTCGGCCACCTCGCCGACCGCGTCGCGATCATGTATCTCGGCCGGGTGGTCGAGGCGGGGGCGGTGACGGCGGTGTTCGCCGATCCCGCGCATCCCTACACGCGCGGCCTGATCGAGGCGGTGCCGCGTCTCGACCGGAGACGGGCGTCCTTCCACCCCGTGCGCGGCGAGATCCCCCCCCCGCTCGATCCGCCGCGCGGCTGCCACTTCCACCCGCGCTGCCCGCAGGCGATGCCCCGCTGCCGTGCGGAGGCGCCGGTGCTGCGCGAGGTCGCGCCCGGGCGGCTGGCCGCGTGCCACCTGCACGACGCATGATCACGCCGTGGCGCGCGCGACCCTTGCCTCGCGCAGGGTGATGTAGAGCGCCGAGCCGACGATCAGCACCGCGCCGGCGGCCGTCCAGCCATCCGGCACCTCGTTGAACAGCAGCACACCCGCGATCGTCGCGAAGAGCAGCCGCATGTAGCCGAGCGGCGAGACCACGGTCGCGTCGGCGAGCCGGAAGGCGTTGATCCAGAGATGCATCCCCGCCGGCCCGGTCACGCCCATCAGCACCAGCCAGAAGGCCTGCCACGGCTCGGGCACCGCCAGGCCCGGCAGGGCGACCGGCAGCGAGCCGCCGAACGTGACGAGGCCGATATAGAGCAGGATCGTCTCGGTGCGCTCGGTCGCCGACAGCTTCTTGGTCGTCAGCACGATCCCCGAGCCGAACAGCGCCGAGAGCAGCGCGATGCCGATCGCCGGATCGATCCTGAGCTCGAGGGGCTTGGCGACCAGCACCACGCCGAGGAAGCCGACGATGGTGGCGGTCCAGCGCCGCCAGCGCACGATCTCGCCCAGCACCGGGCCGGCGAGCGCGGTGACGAACATCACCGAGGTGAACGAGAGCACGGTCGCGGTGGCGAGATCGAGCCGCTGGAACGACCAGTAGTAGAGCCCCCAGCAGACCAGGCTGAACGTGCCGCGGGCGAGATGCAGGAGCGGCCGCGAGGTGCGCAGGAGCATCGTGCCGCGCCGCGCCAGCAGCGGCGCCACATACGCGATCTGCCCGGCCGCCCGCGCGAGCATGATCGTGGTCACCGGCACGGTGTTCGCGAGCAGCTTCACGAACACGACCTCGGCGGTGAACAGCACGGCCGCGGCGAGCGCCAGCGCCGCGGCCTTGAGGATCGGGGAGGTGGGGTCACGGGGAGGGGTACCCGTACCCCTCCCCGTGCTTCGGTCCATGAACCGTCAGGACCGCGGCCGGATGAAGTAGGGCAGCGTGTCCTCGTCGGCGCGCGGCGTCCAGGTGAGGGTCGCCTTGCCGGCCCACACGGTCGGCAGCGTCACGATCGGGATCTGGCCCCGATCCGCCACCGCCATCGCCTGCGCCTTCTGGAACAGGGCGCGGCGCTTCTCCTCGTCCATGGTGAACAGCGCCTCGGCGATCAGCTTGTCGAGTTCCTCGTTGCAATAGTGGCTGGCGTTGAACGGACCGAGCCGCCCGCCGGGCTTCTTGCAGTGCACGAAGCCGGAGAGCGCGTAGCCCGCCTCGCCGGTCAGCGTGCCCCAGCCCGCCATGGTGATCGGGTAGTCGCCGCGCGTGCGGGCGGGGAAGAAGATCGTGCGCGGCTGCGCGTTCACCTGCACCTCGAGTCCGATCCGCGCGAAGAGCTGGCCGAGCGCCTGGCAGGTGGCGCCGTCGCCCGGCAGGCGGTCCGACGAGCAGTAGAGCGGGAAGCGGAACCCGTTCGGGTAGCCCGCCTCGGCGAGCAGGGCGCGCGCGCGTGCCGGATCATGCGGCAGCGGCTTGGCGTCCGGATCGGCGCCGAACATGTAGTTCGGCATGAGCTGCGCGGCCGGGGTGGCGTAGCCCTCGAACACCGACTGCACGATGCCCTGCCGGTCGATCGCGAGGCTGAGCGCCTCGCGCACGCGGCCGTCGAGGAACGGGTTCTTCGGCAGGGGGTTGCCCTGCTTGTCGGTGATCATGCGCATCGCCGGCACCGACATGTCCTCGCGCATGTCGGGGTAGAGGATGAAGGTGTAGATGCTCTCGCCCTGGAACACGGCGACGTTGCGGTCGCGCTTCAGCCGCGCGATGTCGCTCACGGGCACGTAGTTGATGAAGTCCACCCGGTTCGAGAGCAGCCCGGCGACCCGCGCGGCGTCGTTCGAGATCTCGACCAGCGTCACCTTCGCCCAGGGCGCATCGCCCCGCCAGTGGCCGGGTGCCCGCTCCACCACCAGATCCCCGCGCGGGGTCCAGGAGACGAACCTGAACGGCCCCGTGCCGATCGCGGCCTGGCCGGAGTTGAACTCGGCGGTCTTGCTGTCCGGCGCGATCCGCGACGAGACGATGAACATCCGTGTCATGTCCTGCGGCAGCGCGGCGTGCGGCGCGTTCGTGGTGATGCGGATCGTGACGTCGTCCACGATCGAGACACCGGCGATGGTGCGGGTGTAGAGCGTGAGCCCACCATCCGGTCCGGCGACCGCGGGGATGCGCTCGATCGAGAACTTGACGTCGCGCGCGGTGAAGGGACTGCCGTCGTGGAACTTCACGCCCTCGCGCAGCTTGAACTCCCAGGTGGTGTCGTCGATCGTCCGCCACGACACCGCCAGCCCCGGCTGAACCTGCAGCTTCTCGTCCACCCAGACGAGGGTGTCGAACATGTTCTTCACGGCGGCGGAGTGGTTGCCGAGCGCCATGTAGGCCGGATCGATGCCCTCGGGCCCGGCGCGCACGCCCACCCGCAGATCCTGCGCGGCGGCCGCGCCGGCCCAGGCAAGGGTCGCCGCCGCGGCCAGCAGGCGCAGGCGGCGGAAGGGTTTCGTCGTTCTCACGGTCTCGTCTCCCCGTTGACCTCGCAGCCGGGGAGCGTAGCCTCCACCCCCCTGGCCGCAAGAGGGGAATCCGCGTGCTGGTCCGCGAGGCCAACTGGATGCAGGTGGAGGCATGGCTCCGCCGCGACGACCGCTGCGTGCTGCCGATCGGGTCGATCGAGCAGCACGCGCATCTGAGCCTGGCGGTGGATGCGATCCTGGCGGAGCGCGTGGCAGCCGAGGCGGCGGAGCCGCTCGGCGTGCCGGTGTTCCCGGTGATGCCCTACGGGCTCGCGCCCTATTTCATGGCCTATCCCGGCACGGTCAGCCTGCGCGTCAGCACGCTGCTCGCGGTGGTCGGCGACATCCTCGACAGCCTGCATGCGCACGGGTTCCGGCGCATCCTGGTCGTCAACGGCCATGGCGGCAACGCGCCGGTCGATGCGTTCTGCCGCGAGTGGGTCGCGCGCCAGCCTGCCGGCACGCGGGTTCGCTTCCACACCTGGTTCAACGCGCCGCGGGTGTGGGCCAAGGTGCAGGCGACGGACCCGGTCGGCAGCCATGCGTCCTGGCTCGAGAACTTCCCCTGGACGCGGCTCGCCGCTGCCGCCACACCCGAGGGCGCGAAGCCGCCCGTCGATGCCGAGGCGATGAGGCAGCGCCCGGCAGGCGAGATCCGCGCCATGCTGGGCGACGGCAGTCTCGGCGGTCGCTACCGGCGCCCCGACGAGGAGATGCTGGCGATCTGGCAGGTCGGGGTGGAGGAGACGCGGGCGGCGATCGAGACGGGGTGGGGCGATGCCTGAGGAGCCGATCCTGGTGTGGGGCGCGGGCGCGATCGGCGGCACGGTCGGCGCGCTGCTCGGCCGCGCGGGCCACGACGTCACCTTCGTCGACATCGTCGCGGAGCATGTCGCGGCGATCCGCGATCCGGCGCGGGGACTGCGCATCACCGGTCCGGTCGCGGAATGTCGCGTGGTCGCGCCGGCCTTCACGCCGGGCGAGCTCACGGGCACCTGGCGCAGGGTGTTCCTGTGCGTGAAGGCGCACCACACGGCGGAGGCGACGCGCGCGCTCCTGCCGCATCTCGACGCCGACGGCCATGTGCTCAGCCTGCAGAACGGGCTGACCGAGCGCATCATCGCCGGCATCGCGGGACACGCACGCACGGTCGGCGCCTTCGTCAATTTCGGCGCCGACTGGCTCGCCCCCGGCGAGATCCTCTACGGCAACCGCGGCGCGGTGGTGATCGGCGAACTCGACGGCGCGATCACCGACCGGCTGGGGTCGCTGCACCGGACGCTGCTCGACTTCGACGACGCCGCGGTGATGACCGGCAACATCTGGGGCTATCTCTGGGGCAAGCTCGCCTACGGCGCGATGCTGTTCGCCCAGGCGCTGGGGCAGGACAGCATCGCCGGCGCGCTCGGCAATCCGCGGCTGTTCGGGCTCTGGCGCGCGCTCGGGGCCGAGGTGATGGCGGTCGCCGCGGCCGAGGGCGTGCGGCCGGAGGGGTTCAACGGCTTCGATCCGGCGGCGTTCATGCCGGGTGCTCCGGAGGCGGCGGCGCGCCGCTCGATCGACGCGATGGTCGCGTTCAACCGCACGAGCGCCAAGACGCACAGCGGCGTCTGGCGCGACCTCGCGGTGCGCAGGCGGCGCACGGAGGTGGATGCGCAGATCGCGCCCGTGGCCGAGATCGGCGTGCGCCACGGCCTCGCCTGCCCGCTGACCGCGCGGCTCGTCGCGATGATCCACGAGATCGAGGAGAGACGCCGCCCGATGACCGATGACAACCTGATCGAGCTCGCCTCCCTCGTGGGCCAGCCGGCATGATCCTGCGCTTCGACGGCCGCGCGATCGCGGTCACCGGCGCGGGCCAGGGCATCGGCCGGGCGATCGCGCGCGGCTTCGCCGAACGCGGCGGCCGCGTGTTCGCCTGCGACATCGATCCCGACGCGCTCGCGGCCGCGCGGCGCCTTCCCGGCATCGTCGCCGACGTCGTCGACCTCACCGACCGCGCCGCGGCGGTGTCCTGGATCCGCAAGGCCGAGGAGGCGGCGGGCGGCGCGCTCGACGTGCTGGTGCACGCGGCCGGCGGCGTGTGCGGCCAGGCGGGCCGGCCGATCGAGCAGGTCACGCCCGGGGACTGGGACGCGATCGTCGCGATCAACCTGACCGCCGCCTTCACGGTCGCCCAGGCGGCCGCGCCGGCGATGAAGGCGCGCCGGCGGGGGCGGATCATCCTGATCTCCTCCGGCGCCGGGCTCGGCGTCTCCAAGACCGGCATCCAGGCCTATGCGGCGGCGAAGGCGGGCGAGATCGGGCTCGCGCGCCAGCTCGCCCACGAGCTCGGCCCGCACGGCATCACGGTGAACAGCGTGGCGCCAGGGTTCATCCTCTCGAACCCCTCCACGATGCGGCAATGGGCCGCCTATGGCGAGGCGGGCCAGCGCGCGCTCCTCGGCGGGATCGCGGCGCGCAGGCTCGGCACGCCCGAGGACATCGCGCACGCGGTGCTGTTCCTCGCCAGCGACTACGCGGCCTACATCAACGGGCAGACACTCAGCGTGGACGGAGGGAAATGATGGACGCGCGCGTGACCGACGGCGTGGAGGGCTGGCTCGCGCAGAACCGCGACGCGCTCTGGAACGACTATCTCGACCTGGTGCGCATCCCCTCGGTGTCGGCCAAGCCCGACCACGCGCAGCATGTGCGGCGCGCGGCCGAGTGGGTGGCGGAGCGCTGCCGGCGGATCGGCCTGGAGCACGTCGAGATCTGGCAGGAGGGCGGCCAGCCCGCCGTCTATGCCGACTGGCTCCATGCCGAGGGCGCGCCGACGATCGTCATCTACGCCCATTTCGACGTGCAGCCGCCCGAACCGCTCGAGCTCTGGACCACCCCGCCCTTCGAGCCGACGGTGCGCCAGGGCCGCGTCTATGCGCGTGGCGCCTCGGACGACAAGGCGGGATTGTTCATCAGCCTCGCCGCCCTCGAAGCGTGGATGCGCACCGAAGGCCGCCTGCCCTGCAATGTGCGCGTCTTCTACGAGGGCGAGGAGGAGATCGGCAGCCCCTCGCTCGCGGCGATCCTGGCGAAGCACAGGGGCAGGCTGACGGGCGACCTCGTGCTGTCCGCCGATGGCGGGATGCTGTTCGAGGATCGGCCCGACGTCTCGGTCTCCACCCGCGGCATCGCCAAGCTCGAGGCGACGCTGCGCACCGCGGCGAAGGACCTGCACTCGGGCAGCTTCGGCGGCGCGATCGCGAACGCAACCCTGCTGCTCGCGCGGCTCGTCGCCACCCTGCATCACGAGGACGGCCGCGTCGCGGTCGCGGGCTTCTACGACGGCGTGCGCGAGACGACGGAGCGCGACCGCGCCGAGCTCGCCGCCGTGCCGTTCGACGAGACGGCCTTCTTCCGCGACATCGGCGCGCTGGGCATCTGGGGCGAGCCGGACCGCTCCGTGCTGGAGAAGATCTGGCTGCGCCCGACGCTGGAGATCAACGGGCTGTGGGGCGGCTACCAGGGCGCGGGCTCGAAGACCGTGCTGCCCTGCGAGGCGCATGTGAAGATCACCTGCCGGCTCGTCGCCGGCCAGGATCCGGCGCGCATCGCCGCGCTGGTGGAGGCGCATCTGCGCGCGCACTGCCCGAAGCTCGCGACGCTGGAGGTGACGTCGCCGGGGGGCGGCGCCGGCGCCTACGAGATCGCGGCCGACCATCCGGCGCTCGCCGCGATCGAGGCCGTGCTGGAGGGCGTCTATGGCGTGAAGCCGTTCCGCTCGCGGCTCGGCGGCACGCTGCCGCTCTGCGCCCTGTTCAAGTCGGAGCTCGGCCTGGACACCATCCCGATGGCGTTCTCGACCGGCGACGAGGACTACCACGCGCCGAACGAGTTCTTCCGCGTGGCGAGTTTCGACCGCGGGCTGACGGCCTGGGCGCGCGTGTTCCCGGCGCTGGCGCGGCTGTAGCGCTCCCCCGTCCCGGGCTTCTCGTCCCGGCGGGGAGGAGGGGCGCGGCGCGACCGGGTCCCGTCTGCCGCGTGCGGGAGAGGATGAGAGCGGAGGCCGGCTACCGCCCCGCCGTCTGCACCGACTGCGCGCGCAGCTCGCGCGCCCGCGCCAGCACGCGGTCCTCGAGCGCGGTCGCGGTGTCGGGGGTGACCGGCACGTCCACCCACTGGCCGCGCGTGTTCACCTGGCGGAACACCGAGATGCGCACGCCGTCGGCGCGGAGCTGGCGGCCGAGGATGTAGGCGGTGACCTTGAAGCGTTCGGCCGGCGTCTCGGGCGGGGAATACCAGTCGGTGATGATCACGCCGCCGAAGGGATCGGCCGAGGCGAGCGGCATGAAGGAGAGCGTGTCCAGCGTGCCGCGCCAGAGATAGGCGTTCACGCCGAGCGCGCCGCCGGCATCGTCGCGGCCCGACCGGTCGGTGCCGAAGATGATCAGGCCGCGATCGCCGAACAGGCGGCCCTGCTCGATGCCGCGCCGGGGATCGTTGTACTCGCTCTCCTCCACATAGCGGCCCTGGCCGCAGGCGGCGAGGGCGAGGGCGGCGGAGAGGATCAGGGTCGAATGTCGCATGGCGGCCACCGAGGTCAGCGCTCCGGGGGCACGGATGGACCCGGGCGCGGCGCGCGTCAACCGGGATCGCCCGCCGGACAGAAGAAACCGGACGGAAAAAGGGGGGCGGGTTGCCCCGCCCCCCGTCACGACGGCCGAGGCCGTCAGGCATTCACCAGACGATGCTGACGCCCAGCAGGCCGACCTGGGCCTTGAAGCTGTCCTGCGTGCCGGTCTCGAAGCTGTTGAAGTCGCGGCCGCTCTCGCTGACCTTGGACCACAGATACTCGGCGAAGAGCGCGAGGCCCGGCGCGAGCGCGTAGGAGGCGCCGAGGCCGAAGCCGCGGTCGCGCTGGTTGGCGGCGATGCCCTGGTTGCCCTCGCTGCGCAGCTCGTGATAGGCCGCGCCGAGGGTGATCGCGCCGATGGTGTAGCGGGCGCCGAGCTGCCAGCCGAACATGCCGTTCTCGCCGCCGCCGCCCACCTTGCGCAGCGCCGTGAAGCCGCGGTTGGCGCTGCCGCCGTAGATGTTGCCGCCGACGGTCAGGCCCGCGAAGCTGATCTCCGCGCCGCCGATGCCGACCAGCGGGTTCTTGAAGTCGGCATTGGCCGGGTCGGCGTCATCCACCGTGCCGGCGGTGCGGATGCCGCCCGACACCGCCACGCCGACCGGGCCGAAGGTGCCGCGGTAGCGCAGCATGGCGTCGATGATGTTGCGCAGGCGGCCGGGGGTAGCGTTGGTACCAATGCCACCACCACTGTCAGAGGCGCGGTCGCACCCGCCGAACGAGCCGTTGGTCGTGCCGCAGATGCCGTTCAGGTTGCCCTGGTTGGCGCCGTAGCTGATGCCGGCGTCGAAGCCGAAGAACTGCGGCGTGTAGTAGCCGATCGCGGTGAAGCTGTTCACCACGGACGACGAGAACCAGAAGCTCGACGCCACCGCGCCGCCCTGGCCGGTGTAGACCACGTTCGCGTCACCGTCGAGCAGGCCCGAGGCGATCGAGCCCATGATGTGGCCGACATGCATCTGCTCGACCGCCGCGACCGTGCCCGTGCCGAAGCGGAGCTGGCCGAGGGTGGGCGTGCCGATGTAGCCGACAGTGCGGCGGAAGAACAGCGTGCCGCGGCCGTCGCCGATGTCGCCGTCGCCCGGCATGCGGATCTCCAGGCGCGCGCCGTAGCGCAGCCCGTTCGCCGCCACGCCGTCGGCGCCCACCCAGATGCGGCCGTAGGTGAACAGGTCGAAGTTCGACAGCTTGCCGCCCGTACCCGCCGGGATGGGGCCAGCGCCATCGGTGTCCACACCGAACGGCTTGCTGTCGCCGTCCTGGCTGACCAGGGCGCCGTAGAAGCGGAAGCGGCCCTGCACGTAGCCCGTCAGCCCCGGCTGCGGCGTCTGCCCCGAGACCTCGGCGGCCGACTGCGCGCGCGCAGGCGTCGCACCATCCGCCACCAGCGCGGCGAAGCCTGCCGCCGTGGCGAGGAGGATCTTGCGCATCCTGTATCCCTCTCCTGAGTTTCACACACGCCGGCCGACCCGGCGCCGTTCCTGGCCCCCTCCCCGATCGCGGCACCGGCGCCCGCGCGCCGGGCCCGAGCCGGATCACCGAGCCTGGGCCAGACTATGGTCAAGCCCGCGCGAGCGTGTCCACGGGGTGCGCGCGGCCGATCGTGCGTTTCAGGGCACACCGTGGCACGGCTGCAACAGGGGGACGGAACCCTCCCCGAACGCCGCGCCGAAGGTGGCCATCAGCGCCGCGTCAACCTCCGCCATCGCGGCGGTGATGCCCAGGCGCGCGAGGCTGGTCACGCCGTGGTCGCGCACGCCGCAGGGCACGATGCCGTCGAAATGCGCGAGCTCAGGCTCCACGTTCAGCGCGAAGCCGTGCCAGGTGATCCAGCGCGTCACGCGCACGCCGATCGCGGCGATCTTCGCCTCCGTGCCCGCGCGCCGGTCCGCCACCCAGAGGCCGATCCGGTCGGCCCGCGTCTCGGCCCGCACGCCGAGCCGAGCGAGCGCCGCGATCAGCCACGCCTCGAGCCCGTGCACGTAGGCGCGCACATCGGGCCCGCGCCGGCGCAGGTCGAGCATCACGTAGCCCACCCGCTGGCCGGGGCCGTGATAGGTCCACTGCCCGCCGCGCCCGGCGCGGTAGGTGGGCAGGCCCGCGGGGTTGAACAGGTCCTCGTCGCGCGCGCTGGTGCCCGCCGTGTAGAGCGGCGGGTGCTCGACCAGCCAGACGCATTCGGGCGCCGTGCCGGCCCGGATCGCGGCGACGCGGGCCTCCATCGCCGCGACCGCCTCGGGGTAGGGCGTCAGACCCTCGGCGATGCGCCATTCCACCGCGCCGGACAGCGTTGCGGGTGCGAGGTCCATCCGCTATACCCCCGCCCTCGGCTGGCGGCGCGGTCGTGGCGGAACTGGTAGACGCGCAAGCTTGAGGTGCTTGTGGGGGAAACCCCGTGGAAGTTCGAGTCTTCTCGACCGCACCAGCCGGCGTGCCATGGCCCGCATGTAGCGGGGCGGGGCGGATGCGAAAAGGGCGGAAGCGAAAAGGGCGGGGGGTGATCCCCGCCCTTCGCGTCCTGCGGGGCGGTCGCCGTCAGGCGCGGCGGCGGAGGGCGGCGAGCGCGACGAGCCCCAGGCCGAGGAGGGCGAGCGAGGCCGGTTCGGGAACGGCCGTGCCCTCGACCTCGAAGTTGAAGCTCGAGGTCTGGTCGGCGATGGTCCAGGTCGCGCTGTCCACCGCGCCGTCGAACGTGCCACTCCAGCCCGACCCGACGCCGAGCGAGAAGCCCAGGATCACGGCATCCGGGAAGTAGGCCTGCCACTCGGCCAGGGTGGCGTCGTAGGCATAGGGCGTGGCGTTGATGTTGGCGGCGAAGCCGATGCCCAGGCCGAAATTCCACAGATAGGTCGAGGAGGCGATCGTCTCGGCCACCCAGGTGTCGTCGATCACGCCGCCGCCGTTGTAGGCGCGCTCGAACACCAGACCGCCGCGATCGCCGAGCGTCGCGAGGTCGCCGTCGGCGTCCAGCAGCACGCGCATCACCGGGTGCAGACCCGCCCCCGTGGTGCTGCCGCCGTCGCGGTACCACTCATAGCCGAAGGTCGAGAGCGCCGAGAACGCGCCGAGCGATCCGGCCGCGGAGTAGTTGCCCGCGAGGTTCACCCCGTTCGCCAGGAACTCGATGTCGGCCTTGGCGGCACCGGAGGGACTGGCAAAGGATGCCGACCCGGTGCCGTTGCGCGGATGGTCGGTGCTGATCCCGACCGTGCCGCCGTTGCGGACGTTGTTGTAGTACCAGCCGGTCGCGCCGACCGCCTGGCCCTGGTTCGATGGGCCGGCATTGGTGAACGAATCGCCCGGCGCGGGATCGTTGGCCGGCACGATCGTCGCGGCCTGGGCCGCGCCGAGGGTCAGGCCGGCCGCCGCCAGAGCCGCCAGGGCCACGCGGTGATGCATCATTGCGATCTCCCTTCTCTTTGCTGCGCGCGCGACACGACCGGCGCCGACGCAACGCGGGCGCCCGCCATGCAAACCGCACGCCGACGCACGCAGTGGCCTGATCAGCCTGACGATTTCATTGCCCAACTGCAATCCGCCGCGCCGCCTGTAAAGTTTCCCGACACGCCCGCCCGCCGCGCGGCGGGCCCCCATCCGCCCCCGGGGGGTCGCCTTGGCGGGCGCGCCGCGCTATCCGCTCGATCCAGCGTCCACCCCTGCCGAGGGCTCCGCCGCATGACCCGCGAGGATTTCCGCAAGGCGGCACTCGACTACCACCGCCTGCCGCGGCCCGGAAAGCTCAGCGTCGAGCCGACCAAGCGGCTCGCCACCAACCACGATCTCGCGCTGGCCTACTCCCCCGGCGTGGCCGCCGCCTGCGAGGCGATCGCCGCCGACCCGGCCGCGGCCTCCGACTACACCGCGCGCGGCAACCTGGTCGCGGTGATCTCGAACGGCACCGCCGTGCTGGGGCTCGGCGCGATCGGGCCGCTCGCCGCCAAGCCGGTGATGGAGGGCAAGGCGGTGCTGTTCAAGAAGTTCGCCGGCATCGACGTGTTCGACCTGGAGGTGGACGCCACCGACCCGGCGCGGTTCTGCGACGTGGTGGCGGCGCTCGAGCCCAGCTTCGGCGGCATCAACCTCGAGGACATCAAGGCGCCGGAATGCTTCGTGATCGAGGCGGAGCTGCGCCGGCGGATGCGGATCCCGGTGTTCCACGACGACCAGCACGGCACCGCGATCATCGTCGCGAGCGCGATCCGCAACGGGCTGATGCTGCAGGGCAAGCGGCTCGAGGAGGTGAAGCTCGTCACCTCCGGCGCCGGGGCGGCCGCGCTCGCCTGCCTCGACCTCCTCGTCGCGATGGGGCTCAGGCCGGAGAACGTCACGGTGACCGACATCAAGGGCGTGGTGTTCGAGGGCCGCACCGAGCTGATGGACCCGTGGAAGGAGAAGTGGGCGCGGCCGACCGCGGCGCGCAGGCTGGCGGAGGCGCTGCCGGGGGCGGACATCTTCCTCGGCCTCTCCGCCCCGCGCGTGCTCGAACCCGCTTGGCTCGCCACCATGGCGGAGAGGCCGCTGATCCTGGCACTCGCCAACCCCGAGCCAGAGATCATGCCCGAGGCCGCCAAGGCCGCGCGGCCCGACGCGATCATCTGCACCGGGCGCAGCGACTACCCGAACCAGGTCAACAACGTCCTCTGCTTCCCCTTCATCTTCCGCGGCGCGCTGGATGTGGGCGCCACCACGATCAACGAGGCGATGAAGATCGCCGCGGTGGAGGCGATCGCCGCGCTGGCGCGCGAGGAGGCGTCCGACGTGGTGGCCGCCGCCTATGGCGGGCACGCGCCCGGCTTCGGCCCCGAGACGATCATCCCCAAGCCCTTCGACCCGCGGCTGATCCTGCGCATCGCCCCGGCGGTCGCGCGCGCGGCGATCGCGAGCGGGGTCGCGACCCGACCGATCGAGGACTTCGCCGCCTACCAGGCCCGGCTCGCCGGTTTCGCCTACCGCTCGGGCCAGCTCATGCGCCCGGTCTTCGCCGCCGCGGCGCAACGCCCGATGCGCGTCGTCTATGCCGAAGGCGAGGACGACCGCGTGCTGCGCGCGGCCCAGATCGCGCTCGACGAGGGGATCGCGCAGCCGATCGTGGTCGGGCGGCGCGAGGCGATCACCGCGCGCATCGCCGCCCTCGGCCTCCGCCTGCGCGAGGGCGAGGGGCTCACGATCCGCGATCCGGCTGCGGACGAGGCCGTGTTCGGCCCGCTGCGCGAGCCCTATCACCGCCTGGTCGAGCGCAAGGGCATCCCGCCCGACACCGCCGAACGCCAGCTCCGCACGCGCCCGACCGTCGCCGCCTGCATGCTGCTGATGGCGGATCTCGCGGATGCGGCGATCTGCGGCACGATCGGGCCCTGGATGCGCCACTGGGAACGGGTGCGCGACATCGTCGGCCGGCGGCCGGACGTGGGGCGCGTCTCGGCGCTCTCGGGGCTGATCCTGCCGGCCGGGCCGATCTTCGTCGCCGACACCCATGTGAACCCCGACCCGACCGCCGAGCAGATCGCCGAGATGACCGGGCTCGCGGCCGACCAGGTGCGCCGCTTCGGCATCGAGCCCAAGGTGGCGCTGGTCAGCCATTCGAATTTCGGCTCCTCCGGCTCGGCCTCGGCGAAGAAGATGCGCGCCGCGCTGGCGCTGATCGCGGCGCGCTTCCCGGATCTCGAGGTCGAGGGCGAGATGCACGCCGATGCCGCGCTGTCCGAGGCGATCCGGCTGCGGATCTTCCCCCGCTCGCGGCTCAGGGGGGTGGCGAACCTGCTGATCATGCCGAGCCTCGATGCCGCCAACATCGCCTTCGAGCTCGTCAAGGCCGCGGCCGACGGGCTGCCCGTCGGGCCGATGCTGCTGGGGATGAACCGGCCGGTGCACATCCTCAACCCGACCGTGACCGCGCGCGGCATCCTGAACGTCACCGCGCTCGCGGTGCGCGAGGCGCAGGAACGGGCGGGGTAGGGGGCGGCCGCGCGTGCGGCGTCGCGGACGGCCGCGCCTTTCCAGCCGGCCCCGCGCAGCCTATCTGAGAGGCCGGATGACCGGGGACCGACGCCTCACCGACAGGCCGACCAGCGCCGCCGTCGCGGCGTTCCTCAAGCGCGTCGAGACCATGCCCGCCGTGCGCGCGGGGGCGGGCAGGCGCGGCCGCCTGCTCTTCACCATCGACGCCACCGCCTCGCGCCAGCCGACCTGGGACCGCGCCTGCACGCTGACGGGCCACATGTTCGAGGCCACGCGCGCGCTCGGCGGGCTGTCCATGAGCCTCGCCTACTACCGCGGCTACGGCGAGTTCATGGCCACACCCTGGCTCTCCGACGTGGACGAGATCACGCGGCGGATGACCACCGTGACCTGCCTCGGCGGCCAGACCCAGATCCAGAAGGTGCTCGAGCACGCGATCGCCGAGACCCGCCGCGAGCGCGTCAATGCGCTCGTCTTCATCGGCGACGCGATGGAGGAGAACCCCGACATCCTCGCCCACCGCGCGGGCGAGCTCGGCATGCTGAACTGCCCCGGCTTCTTCTTCCAGGAGGGCCGCGATCCGCTGGTCGAGCGCTGCTTCCGCGAGCTGGCCCGCCTCTCGGGCGGCGCCTACGCGCCCTTCGACCTCTCCTCGGCCGATACGCTGCGCGACCTGCTCGCCGCCGTCGCGGTCTACGCCGCCGGCGGGCGCGAGGCGCTCTCCCGCCTGCCGCCGTCGCGCAGCGGCGCCGCGGCACTGCTGACGCACCAGCTCGCCGGCCGGCGCGGATGACCTGGTTCCTCGTCGGGGTCGCGGCAGTCGCGCTGCTGCTCTGGTCGGCGCATGCCTTCGCCAATGCCCGTCCCGAGACGATCAAGACGGTCCTGAAGTGGCTCGCGCTCCTGTCCGGCGGCGCGCTCGCCCTGTTCCTGCTGTTCACCGGCAAGGGCGGGCAGGCCCTCATGCTCGCGATCGTGCTCGGCCCGCTGGTGATGCGCTGGCTGAACCAGTGGAAGGCGCGCCGCACCTTCGGCGCCGGGCCGGGCCGCGAGGCGCGCATCAGCGAGGTCGAGACCGCGACCTTGCGCATGCGCCTCGATCTCGACAGCGGCACGATGTCCGGCACCGTGCTGCGCGGCGCGTTCCGCGGCCGCGAGCTCGCCGAACTCGCACTCCCGGACCTGATCGCGCTCTGGCTCGACTGCCGCGCCACCGACGGCGAGAGCGTGCCCCTGCTCGAGGCCTGGCTCGATCGCGCCTTCGGCGAGGCCTGGCGGGATGCCGCCGAGGACGCCGCCGGCGAGGCGCGCGGCTCCTCGCGCGCAGACCACGGCCGCGCCTCCGGCGCGATGACGCGCGAGGAGGCCTACGCGATCCTCGGGCTCAGGCCCGGCGCCTCCGACGAGGAGATCCGCGAGGCGCACCGCCGCCTGATGCGCAGCGCGCATCCCGACCGCGGCGGATCGGACTGGCTCGCCGCGCGCATCAACCAGGCGCGCGACCTGCTCCTGGGAGACTGACGCGATGACCGACTTCGCCGCCCGCCGCGCCGCGCTCGCCGCGCGCCTGCGCGCCCGGGAATTCACCGTGGTGCCCGGCATCTTCGACATGATCTCGGCGAAGATCGCCGATCGCGCCGGCTTCCCCGCGCTCTACATGACGGGCTACGGCACGGTCGCCTCGCTGCTCGGCCTGCCCGATGCCGGCCTCGCCACCTATACCGAAATGGTGGAGCGGGCGGGACGCTTCGCCCACGGCATCGCCGCGCCCCTGATCGCGGATGCCGATACGGGCTATGGCGGGCTGCTCAACATCCGCCACACCGTGCGCGGCTACGAGGCCGCGGGCGTGGCCGCGATCCAGCTCGAGGACCAGGAGTTCCCGAAGAAATGCGGCCACACGCCGGGCAAGCGCGTGGTGCCGCTGAAGGAGGCGGTGCGGCGGATCGAGGTCGCCGTGGACAGCCGCAGCTCGGCCGACCTGCTGATCGTCGCGCGCACCGACGCGCGCGCCCCGCTCGGCCTTGACGAGGCGCTGCGCCGCGCCGAGGCCTTCGATCGCGCCGGCGCCGACGTGATCTTCGTCGAGGCGCCGGAGAGCGAGGCCGAGATCGAGGCCGTGCTGCGGGTGACCTCGAAGCCGGTGCTGCTGAACCTGGTCGAGGGCGGAACGACTCCCGTGCTCGCGCCGGAACGGCTGCGCGCGCTCGGCGTGACCGTCGCGCTCCATCCGACCGCCGGGTTCCTGGCCGCCGCCGAGGCCATGCGGCGGGGCTACGCCGCGCTCAGGGAGCGCGGAACGACGCTGCACTCGCCGGTGCCGCTGCATGACTTCCGCGCCTTCTCGGAGATGATGGGATTCCCCGAGGTCTGGGCGTTCGACGCGCGCTGGGCCGAGTAAGGCCCTGCGCGCGGGAAGCCGGGGGGATGCGGCGACGATGCGCGCCGCAGGACCCGCACCCGATCAGCCGGCGCCGTGCACGAAGGCGCGCAGCCCCTCCGCCTCCTGCTCGACGTCCTCGATCCGCTTCTTCACCACGTCGCCGATCGAGACCAGGCCGACCAGCCGCCCCTTGTCCTTCACCGGCAGGTGACGGATGCGCCGCTCGGTCATCAGCGCCAGCACCCTGTCCACCGTGTCCGCCGGCTGGCCGAACACCACCTCGCGCGTCATCGCCCCGGCCACCGGCATGGCGAGCGCGGCCACGCCGTGGCCAGCGATCGCGCGCACGATGTCACGCTCGGACAGGATGCCCGCGACGTCCTCGCCGTCCATCACCAGCACCGAACCGATGCGGCGTTCGGCCATCAGCTTCGCCGCCGCCTCCAGCGTCTGGTCGGGGCGGATGGCCACTACCTCGGGACCCTTGCTGTTCAGGATCGCGGCAACGGTCATGGGGTCTCCTCCGATCCGACGGGGAGGGCGCCCGGTCCCTCCCGGACGGGAGCGAGTCTTCCACTTTCACAACCGGCGGCGCAACCGTCGGGCAGGGCAGGGCAAGGCCGATCGGCCCCCGGCCCGCCTCGAGGGCCGGTTCCGGCCGGTCGGACCCTAGTCCGCCGCCGGGGCGAGCTGCGTCGCCACCAGGTCGGCGAAGATGCCGCCGCGCGCGACCAGATCGTCGAAACGGCCCTGCTCGGCGATGCGGCCCTCGGCGAAGACCAGGATCTCGTCGGCGTCGCGCACCGTGGAGAGGCGGTGCGCGATCACGAAGGTCGTGCGGCCCCGCATCAGCGCGCGCAGCGCCCGCTGCACGCGCGCCTCGGTCGCGGCGTCGAGCGCGCTCGTGGCCTCGTCGAGGATCAGGATCGGCGGGTCCTTGAGGAGCGCACGCGCGATCGCCAGACGCTGGCGCTGCCCGCCCGAGAGCGTGGCGCCGCGCTCGCCCACCAGCGTCTCGTAGCCCTTGGGCTGGCGCAGGATGAAGTCGTGCGCCTCGGCCAGCCGGCACGCGGCCTCGAGCTCCTCCTGCGTGGCGTCCGGCTTGCCGACCCGCAGGTTGTCGGCGATCGAGCGGTTGAACAGCAGGCTCTCCTGGAACACCACGCCGATCTGCGCGCGCAGGGAGGCGAGCGTGACATCGCGGATGTCCACCCCGTCGACGGTGATGCGCCCTGCCTGCGGATCCCAGAGCCGCTGCAGGAGCGCCATCGCGGTCGACTTGCCCGCGCCCGTCTGGCCGACCAGCGCCACCGTCCGCCCGGGCGCGGCGGTGAAGGAAACGTCGCGCAGCACGGGCGGCCCGCCGGGATAGCCGAAGGTGACGTGCTCGAACGCGACCTCGCCGCGCACGCGGCCGAACACGACCGCGTCCGGCTTCTCCGGCACGGTCGAGCGCGTGTCCATCACCTCGAAATAGAGCGCGACCGCCGGCATCTGCATGAACAGCGTCGAGACGAAGCCGACCGCCTGCTCGAGCCGCGCGATCAGCAGCGTCGCGAAGCCCATGAAGGTGACGATCTCGCCCACGCTCGCCCGCCCCGCGAGGGTGAGCCAGGTGCCGAGCACGAAGATCGCGATCACCGTGAGCGTCGAGGCCGCGCGCGTCAGCACCGTCAGCAGCGCCCACCAGGTCAGCACCGGGAACTGCGCCGCGAGCAGGCGGCGCATGGTGTCGCGGAACTGCTGCGCCTCGGCCGAGAGCCGCACGAAGGACTGCACCACCATCACGTTCGCCAGCGCATCGCCCGCCGTGCCGGCGAGCGTGGCGTGATGCCCCTCGACCTCGCGCTGCGCCTCCTGCGTGCGCCGGATCACCGCCGCGGCGGCGACCGCGAACAGCGCCGCGAGCACGATCAGCAGCGCGGCGAGCCGCCAGTTCATCAGGAGCGTCAGCGGCAGCAGGACCAGCGCGATCACGAAGGTGGCGAGGTGCTCGCGGAAGAAGCCGAGCCACACCCAGAACATGTTGTCGGCGCCGCCCAGCATGATCTTCAGCAGCCGTCCCGAATGGGTATCGCCATGGAACGAGAGGGGCAGGCGCAGCACGTGCTCGAAGAAGCGGTGCATGGCGGCGAGCCGGTTGCGGTGCGCGAGCCGGTCCGCATGGAGCGCGACCAGGATCGCCGCGACGATCCCCGAGAGCCCGACCGCCGCCCAGATCGCGAGCAGCGTCACGGTGCCGGACCAGACCTCTTCGGCGGGGCGGGTCGCGCCGGTCGCCAGCATGTCGACGACGCGGCCGAACAGCACGGGCTCGAGGAAGGTCAGGCCCGCGAGCAGCACGTTCGCGACCGCGAGGGCGATCGCGGTGGCGCGCTCCGGCGCGAGCAGGCCGAGGACCCGGGCATAGAGACCCGTGAAGGACATGGACGCTGCCTACGCCTTGCCTGCGGCGGGATCAGGGCGGGGTGTCAACGCCCGGCTGGCGGGCCCACCGCCGGCCCCGGCGGCGGGGCGCAGCGTGCCGCGCCCAGGAAGGCCAGGGCCGCCAGCACCCCGCAGGCCACCATCACGACCTGCACCGGCCGGTAGTCGCCACCCGCCGCCTGCCAGAGCCAGGCCGCCGCATAGGGCCCGATCGCGCGCGCGACGATCCCGGGCGTGCCCAGCGCGCCGGAGACCGCGCCATAGCCCTCGCGCCCGAACAGCTCGGCCGGCACGGTGCCGCGCACGATCGTCAGGATCCCCCCCGAGGCGCCGTACAGGACGACATAGACCCCGGCGAGCCACCACCACTGCCCGACCCCCATCAACGCGACGATCGCCACCGGCTGCGCAGCGGCGGCGAGGATCGCCACGCGGCTCGGGCGCACGCGCTGCAGCCCGGCGAACTCGAGCACGCGCCCCGCCACCTGCATCGGCCCGGTGAAGGAGGCGATCGCCACCGCCGCGGTCGCCGAGAGCCCCGCCTCCTGCAGCATCGGGATCGCGTGCACGGCGACGATCGAGAACAGCACCGCGCCGGTGGTGAGCGCCAGCGCCACGAACCAGAAGGCCGCCGCGCGCAGGATCGGCCCGAGGGGGCGCCGCGCCGCGCCGCGCGCCACCCGCGCGCCCGGCAGCAGCGTCGCGTGCAGCGGCAGGCAGACCAGCAGGGCGGCGGCGGCCCAGATGCGATAGGTGCCGCGCCAGCCGAGGCGCGGCAGCAGCGCCGCCGTGATCGGCCAGGCAACGGTGCTTGCGAGCCCGCCGGCGAAGGTGAGGATCGTGATCGCGCGCCGCGCCTGGTCGCCGAAGGAGGCCGTGATGGTGGCGAAGGCGGGCTCGTACTGGGTCGCCGCCATCGCCGCGCCGGTCGCCACCCAGGCGGCGAAGAACCAGGGCTCGGACGGCGCCGCGGCGAGGCCAGCGAGTGCGAGCGCGGACAGCACCGACCCCACGCTCATGACGATCCGCCCGCCGAAGCGGTCGAGCAGCAGCCCGACCGGGAAGGAGCAGAGCCCCTGCGCCAGGAGCCCCAGCGAGTAGGCGCCGAAGATCGCCTCGCGCGACCAGCCCTCGGCCTCGGCGATCGCGGGGGCGAGCACGGCGATCGCGTAGTACTGCGACCCCCAGGCGATGATCATGGTGACGGAGAGGGCGACGACCGCGCGCCAGGGCAGCGCCGGTCCGGATGGGGCGGACATGCGCGGACGCTAGCCGCGCTTGCCCGCGCGCGACAGGGGGCTCAGCCGCGCAGGAGCCGCTCCAGCGCCCCGCCGAGCCCCACGCTCGCGCGCCCCGTCGGCGCGGCGTAGCTGCCCGCGCGCGGCCGCCTCACCCCGAGCCCCACCAGCGCCTCGGCCAGACGCACGCCTGCCGCGATCCCATCCACCAGCGGCACCGGCACCTCCGCCTGGATGCGCCCGCCCATCCCGGCAAGTGCCGCGCCGCCGAGGATCACCGCATCGGCGCCATCGCGCGCCAGCCCACGCGCCGCTTCCGCCACTTTGGCCGCGACGCCAGCCGGATCGGAGGCCGCGTCATAGGGGCTTGCCGCGACAAGCCCGATCCCCGAGAGCCGGGACGACAGGCCGTAGGACGCGATCAGCTCGCGATAGAGCCCCGCCGAGGAGAACGTCACGAGACCGAACCGGCCGCCCAGCATGCAGGCGGCGAGGCACGCCGCCTCGGTCATGCCCACCACCGGGATCGGCAGGAGCTGACGCGCGGCGGCGAGCGCGGTGTCGTAGGAGACCGCCAGCACCGCCGCATCGCAGCCCTCGTGGTGCTCGGCCAGGCAGTCGAGGATGGCATGGCCCGCGATCGCGTTCTCGACGCGCGAGGCGATGATCGCCGGGCCGAAGCGCGGCGTCGCCGCGACGATCTCGGTGCCCGGAGAGGCGGCGGTGCGCGCCGCCGCGGCGCAGATCTCCGTCACCGCCGCGGTGGTGTTCGCGTTCGCGACGAGGATGCGCAGGCTCATGCGGCACCCCGCCGGCGCGACGCCTCGTAGCGGCTGCGCTTGGAGCGCGCGGCGCGCGCCGGCACCTCCGCGCGCGCGAGCAGTTCGCCGAGCCAGGCCGCCGCGCTGGCGGCCGCGCGCCGGTGCACCTCGAGTTCCAGCTCGTGCTGTTCGGCGCCGTCCGGCATCTGCGACCGGTCGAGCGCCAGCACGGCAGCCGCGCCGCAGGGCAGCGTGATCTCCACCTCCGTGCGCTCGTTGCGGAACCCGCCGGCGGGGCGCACGGGCCTGCCGTCCGCGGCCGCGGCGATGCGG
>NZ_VIKA01000260.1 GCF_006704265.1 Elioraea sp. Yellowstone
GGGCAGGCCCGGCGGCGACCCCGGGGGTCGTCTCGGCCGCAGGTTCGGTCGCCGGCGGTGTCGGCGGCGCGGGATCCGCCGCCTTGCCGATGCGCACGCCATCGCCCCCGGCGGAGAACACGACCGCGATCGCGACGCCCTGCTCGGGTGGCTCCTCGGGTGCTGCGGGCGGCAGCGCGGCCAGCAGCCCCGCCACCGCGGCATGGAGCGCGGCGGAGAGGCCGACCGCGAGGCCGAGCCGCGCGCTCATGCCGGCAGGACCGCCAGGCCCGTGCCGATGCGCACGCCGAACACGCGCCCCACCACCGCGTCGGCCATGACCGAATCGGGAGGGCCGTCGGCGACCAGGCGGCCGGCCTCGAGCAGTGCCACGCGGTCGGCGAAACGCGCGGCGAGGGCGAGGTCGTGCAGCACGACGACCACCGCCCGGCCGGCGGCCGCTTGCGCGCGCAGCAGCCGCATCACCGCGAAGCCCTGCGCCGGGTCGAGATCGGCGCAGGGCTCGTCGAGCAGCATCACGTCGGGGGCGGTGGCGAGCACGCGTGCGATCATGGCCCGCCGCACCTCGCCGCCCGAAAGCCGGTCGATCCGCCTGTCGGCCATGTGATCGAGCCCGAGGGCTGCGAGCGCGGCCGCGACCGGGGCCTCGGCCGCATCGCTGTGCGGCAGGCGGCCGAGCGCGGCGATCTCGCGCACCGTCATGCCCCAGGCGGCGCGCGCACCCTGCTCCAGCCAGGCGATGCGGCGCGCGCGCCCGCGGGGGGAAAGGGCGGCGAGCGGCGTGCCGTCCAGCGTCGCCCGACCGGCATCCGGCCGGAGCAGGCCGGCGAGCGCGCGCAGCAGCGTCGACTTGCCCGCGCCGTTCGGGCCGACCAGCGCGACCAGCTCGCCGGCCCGGACCTTGAGCGACACGCCGTCCAGCACCGCGCGACCGCCGAGCCGCACGATCAGCTCCTCGGCGGCGATCACGCCACCCTCCCGTGGCGCAGCGCGAGATGGAGCAGGAGCGGGGCGCCGATCAGCGCGGTCAGCACGCCGAGCCGGAGTTCCTGCTGCAAGGGCACCAGGCGCACCGCGATGTCGGCGGCGAGCACCAGGGCGGCACCCGCAAGCGCGGAGGGCCAGAGCAGCGTGCTCGGCCGCTCGCCCGCGCCGAAGCGGACGAGGTTCGGCACGATCAGCCCGACGAAGCCGACCCCGCCCGCGACCGCCGTGCCGCCGCCGACCGCGAGTGCAGCGCCGAGGGCGGCGAGCCGCATGGTGGACGCGACCGACACGCCCAGGCTCGCGGCGGTGGTCTCGCCGAGGGCGAGCGCATCGAGCCGCGGCCCGAGCGGCAGCAGCAGCGCCGTACCCGCGAGCACCACGGGTGCCGCGAGCGCGGCGTCGCGCCAGGCGCGATCCTCCAGGCTGCCGAGCAGCCAGATCGTGATCTCGGCCAGCGCGAACGGGTTGGGTGCGAAGGAGAGCGCCATTGCCACCGCGGCCGAGGCGATCGCCGCCACCGCGATGCCGGCGAGGATCAGCGCCGCCCCCGTGCCTGCGCGCGCAGCCAGCGCGAACACCAGCGCGGCGGCCGCGAGCGCGCCGGCGAGCCCGCCGAGCGGCAGGGCGAGCGGTAAGGCCGCGGCGAGCCCCCAGTAATACGCCAGCACCGCCCCGAGGCTCGCCCCGCCCGTGACGCCGAGCAGGCCGGGATCGGCGAGGCGGTTGCGCATGAGCCCCTGCATCACCGCGCCGGCCAGCCCCAGCCCCCCGCCAACCAGCACCGCCAGCACGGTGCGCGGCGCGCGCACCTCCCACAGGATCACGGGGTCGGGCACGCCGAGCCCGGCCGCGCCAACCAGCAGCGAGGCGGCGGCGAGCACCGCTGCGAGCAACCCGAGCGCCGCCGTCATCGCGCGAGCGCTGCGGCCGCGCGCACGGTCTGCGGACCGCCGCAGGCAAGCCAGGCGGGATCGATCCGCGCGCGCGGGATCGCGGCGCGGGCGAGCGCCGGGTGCTCCAGCAGCGCCTCGGAGAGCGAGGGCGGGCCGGCGGCGGGTGCGGTGACGAGCAGGTCGGGCGGGTCGGCGAGCAGGCGCTCCAGGGAGACGAAGCCGTAGCCCGCGAAGGGGGCTGCGTTGACGAGGCCGGCCGCGCGCAGCACGGCGTCGGCCAGGGTGCCGCGGCCGGGGACGAAGCCGCGCGCCTGCCAGACGAGCGCGCGTCTGG
>NZ_VIKA01000261.1 GCF_006704265.1 Elioraea sp. Yellowstone
CTGCCGGCCGCGGCCGCGCGCATCGCGGCGTGGCAGGAGGCCCGGCTCGGCGCTCTCGCGCGCGGCCGGCTCGCGCTCACCATCGGCCATCGCGACCTCATCGCCCTGCCTGCGGAGACCTGAGCCATGCCGATCCTCGGCTGCGTCGCCGACGACTTCACCGGCGCGACCGATCTTGCCAGCACGCTGGTGAAGGAGGGCGCGCGCACGGTGCAGCTCCTCGGCGTGCCGCGGCCGGAGGATCCCGTGCCGGAGGCGGACGTGATCGTGGTCGCGCTGAAGTCACGCACGGCGCCGGTGCACGAGGCCGTGGCGGAGAGCGTCGCCGCGCTGGACTGGCTGCTCGCCGCCGGCTGCCGGCAGGCGTTCTTCAAGGTCTGCTCGACCTTCGACTCGACCGATGCGGGCAATATCGGTCCCGTCGCGGACGCGCTCCTGGCCCGGCTGGGCGCCGGCTTCGCGCCGGTCTGCCCCGCCTTCCCGGCCAATGGCCGCACCGTCTATCTCGGCCACCTCTTCGTCGGCACCGCGCTTCTCAACGAGAGCGGGATGGAGAACCATCCGCTGACACCGATGCGCGACGCCAACCTGGTGCGCGTGCTCGGCCGGCAGACGCAGGGCGGCGTCGGTCTGGTTCCCTTCGCCACCGTCGCGCAGGGTGCGGGCGCGATCCGCAGCGCCTTCCACGCCATCGAGGATCAGGGACGGCGCTACGCGATCGTCGATGCGCTCACCGAGGCGCATCTGCGCGCGATCGGCGCCGCCTGCGACGCCGTCGCGCTGATGGTGGGCGGCTCCGGCCTCGCGATCGGCCTGCCGGAGACCTGGCGCGCGGCGGGACTGCTCGCGGCGCACGGCGATGCGGCCCGCCTGCCGCCCGCCGCAGGGCGTGCCGCCGTGGTGGCGGGAAGCTGCTCGCGCGCCACCCTGGGCCAGATCGGCTTCGCGCGGGATCGCGTGCCGACGCTGACGCTCGATCCGCTCGCGCGCCCCGATCCGGCCGCGCTCGCCGGGGAGGCGATCGCCTGGATCGACGCGCAGGCTCCCGACCGCCCGCTCGTGATCGCCGCCTCGGCCACGCCGGACCGCGTCGAGGCGCTGCAGCGGAGGCTCGGGCGCGAGGCCGCCGGGCAGCTCGTCGAGCGCACCCTCGCGGAGGTCGCCGACGCGCTGGTCGCGCGCGGCGTGCGCCGCCTGGTGGTGGCCGGCGGCGAGACCGCAGGCGCGGTGGTCTCGCGGCTCGGCGTGCGCCGGCTCGCGATCGGGCCGGAGATCGATCCCGGCGTGCCCTGGACCTACGCGCCCGACATCGCAGGCGGGCTGCATCTCGCGCTGAAGAGCGGCAATTTCGGCGGGCGCGACTTCTTCCTGAAAGCCTTCGCGATGCTGGAGGAGGGGCGATGAAGGACGAGACGGCGTTGCGCGAGGCGGTCTGCACCCTGGCCGCGAGCCTGTTCGCACGCGGCTTCTCGGTCGGCAGCGCAGGCAACATCTCGGTCCGTCTCGAGGACGGCGTGCTGATCACGCCGACCAATTCCTGCCTCGGCCGGCTCGATCCGGCGCGCCTCTCGCGGCTCGACGCGGCCTGGCGCCACATCGGCGGGGATGCGCCTTCGAAGGAGGTGTTCATGCATCGCGCCTTCTACCAGGCGCGCGCGGAGGCGCAGGCGGTGGTGCATCTGCACTCCACCTGGGCGACTGCGGTGGCGTGCCTGGAGGAGGTCGATGCGCGCGCGCCGATCCCGCCGCTGACACCCTACTTCGTCATGCGCATCGGCGAGACCTTGCCGGTGGTGCGCTACTTCCGCCCCGGCGATCCGGCGATGGAGCCGGCGATCGCGGCCGCGGCCAGGACGGCGCGCGCCGTGCTGCTCGCCAATCACGGGCCGGTGGTGTCGGGGGCTTCGCTGACCGATGCCGTCTATGCGGCGGAGGAGCTCGAGGAGGCGGCCAAGCTCTTCATGCTGCTGCGCGGCGAGCGCGTGCGCCGCCTGACGTCGGCGCAGGTCGCGGATCTCGGACGCCGCTTCGGCTGAAGGACCGCAGGGATACGAAAAAGGGCGCGCCCGCCGCGGCGGACGCGCCCTGATGGCCGGCCCCGAGGCCGGTCACGCGCTCACATGCTCGGCGTCTCGGAGGCCGGCGCGGGCGGGGTCTCGCTGGCCGGGGCCTTGCGCGGGCGCCGGACGGCGGGCTTGCGC
>NZ_VIKA01000262.1 GCF_006704265.1 Elioraea sp. Yellowstone
ATGCGCGCCTGGTCCGCGCGCGTCAGCGCCTCGGCGAGCTGCGCCTCCAGCCGCGCCACGCGGCTCGCCGCCGCCTCGGCGCGCGCGGTCGCATCCGCGAGCAGGGCCGAGAGCCGGTCGCGGTCGGTCCTGAGCGCGTCGCGCTCGGCGCCGATGCGGTCGCGCGCCGCCGTGGCGAGCTCGAGCTGGCGGCTGAGCGCATCGCGTGCGGCGGCCGCCGCCTGGAGATCGCTCGAGAGGCGCGCGACCGACCGGCGCAGCTCCTCGCTCTGCCCGCGCTCGAGCGCCAGCATGTCGGAGAGCTCCGCGATCTGCCGGTTCAGGCGCGCGAGCGCCTGGTCGCGGCCGGAGAGCGCGGCCGAGAGGAAGGCCTGCGCGAGGACGAAGACCAGCAGGACGAAGATGATGACCATCAGCAGCGTGGACAGCGCGTCCACGTAGCCGGGCCAGGGATCGAATCCCCCGCGGCCGCGCCGGGCTGCAGGCGTCGCCATGCGCTACACCATGCAGGAGGCGCCGCCCCCTGCCCCCCCGGCAGGGCCCCGCCGCCCCCGCCCCCCGTCGCCCCTCATCGCGGCTGGTCCTCCGCGATCGCCGCGATCGTGCGCGCGAGCAGCTTGATCTCGCTGCGGATCTCGTTGGTCGTCTGGGTGCGGCCCTGGATCATCTCCTCGAGCATGCGCGCGAGATAGAGCTCCACGTTGCGGATATGGCCGCGCGTCGCCTCGTCGATCGCTCCCTGCGCCTGCGCCTCGGCCAGCCGCGCCAGGACGGGCCGCAGCTCGCTCTGCCCCTCCGCCACCTTGAGCAGGAGCTGCTGGCTCGCCCGCATCTGGTCGGTGAGCTGGCCGAGCCGCTCGGTCAGCCCGATCACCGCCTGGTTCGCGGCGATCCGTCCCTCCTCGCCGCGCGCCAGCGTGCGCTGCAGGCCCTCGAGGTTCTCGGCGGTCTGCTCCAGGAGCGCCTGGACATAGACCGGCACCGACCCGCCCTCACCCTCGATCCCGCCGATCGCGCCCGAGGAGAGCCGCGTCTGCTGCGCCAGGAGGTCTTCCAGGTCGTTGAAGAAGCGGTTCTGCGCCTGGCCCGCGGTGAGGTCGAGGAACCCGAGCACCAGCGCCGCGGCGAGGCCGAACAGCGAGGTCGAGAACGCCGTGCCCATGCCGGCGAGCGGCGCCTGCAGCCCGCTCTGCAACTGGCCGAAGAGCTGCGTGATCTCGCCCGTGCCGATGCTCATCCCGCCGATCACCTCGCCGATCGCGTTGATCGTCAGGAGCAGGCCCCAGAACGTGCCCAGGAGGCCGAGGAAGATCAGCAGCCCCACCATGTAGCGGCTGAGCTCGCGGCTCTCGTCGAGCCGGCTCTGGATGCCGTCGAGCAGGCTGCGCATGGCGAGCGCCGAGAGCGTGAAGCGCTCGCGCTTCTCCGACAGCATCGCCGCCATCGGCGCGAGCAGCCTCGGCTGGCCGAGCCCGGCGAGCCCGGGCCTGTTGCGCTTGAAGGTCTCGAGCCACTCGACCTCGCGGGCGAGCGCCGTGACCTGGCGGAACGTGTAGAGGATGCCGATGAACAGCACGCCGAGGATCAGCGCGTTCAGCACCGGGTTCGCCTGGAAGGCGTGGATCAGATGCTCGTGCAGGATCGCCGCGAGCGCCAGCACCGCGGCGAGGAACCCGAGCATGCGGAGGACGAAGCGCCGCGGGCGTGTGATCATCGGGACGGTCCTACCAGCACATCGACGCGATCGGCCGGCCCGTCGCCGGCATTGAGCCCGAGCGCGCGCACGTCGATCCGTGTGGAGCGCACGCCCGCCTCCATCAGCGCGGTGCGCACCGCGAGGGCGCGGGTGAGCGAGGCGCGCCGGGCGAGGCTCGGATTGGCGGGATCGCCCCCAGCATAGGCGTTGACGGTCAGGCGGGTGGCCTCGTCCTCCGGCAGCGCGGCGGCGAGCGCGCGCAGCTCCGCGCGCATCGACGCGCTGAGCTCCTGGATGCCCGGCTCGAACAGGAGCTGCACCCGTGCCGGCGGGGATCCGGCCGGCGTGCGGGAAGGCGGCGGCGCGGCACGCGCAGGCTCGGGCCGGGCGGCGACC
>NZ_VIKA01000263.1 GCF_006704265.1 Elioraea sp. Yellowstone
GTTCCTGACCGCGCCTGAGCTTGCCGCGAAATGGGGCATCGACACCGGCTATGTCGCGGTCACGCCGGCCGCGTGGGAGACGCCGGCGATGAAGGCCAACGTCGCCGACTTCCCCGCCGCCGCGCTGGCGCGCGACCACGGCGCCGAGATGGCGACCGGCCCGCTGTCCGAACCGTTCCGGCTGCTGACCGGCGACCCGGTCCGGGGGGCTGGCGACCTGCCGCGCGTCTCGGCCGAACTCCGCCTCGCGCGCGAGATGCCGCGCGTGCTCGCCGCACTGGCCGGCGGCGCGCAGCGATGAGCCCGGCGCGGCGCGGGACCGCCCTATGCGCCGCGCGGGACGATTGGGGCTTGCATCGCGGGGGAGGGTGCCCCAAATAGCGCGGCCTTGACCGCGCCCGCTGGTCATCTGCTGGTTGGAAAGGGGTTCGCCATGAACGCTCTCGCCCGACTGGGGATGGTCTCGGACTCTCCGAGCGAAGCCCAGACGATCGATCGCCCCGGCGCCGCGTGCGCGGAGGACAGGAAGGACTACTTCGTCGAGCGCAACGGCGTGAAGTTCGCCGGCACGCACCTGCTCGTCGATCTGTGGGGGGCGTCGCGGCTCGACGATCCCGGCCACATCGACGCGGCGCTGCGCGCGGCGGCCGAGGCCGCAGGCGCGACCATCCTGCACGGCCACTTCCACCACTTCTCGCCCAATGGCGGGGTGTCGGGCGTGCTCGTGCTGGCGGAGAGCCACATCTCCATCCACACCTGGCCCGAGCGCGACTACGCTGCGATCGACATCTTCATGTGCGGCGCCTGCGACCCCTACGACTCGATCCCCGCGATCAAGGCGGCCTTCCTGCCTGAGCGCATGCTGCTCGGCGAACAGAAGCGCGGGATGGTGGGCTGAGGACCGGCGCGCCGGTCCTCTCCTCCCACGATCGGACGTATCTGCCCGGCGCGGCTCGCCGCGCCGGGCGAGAGAGCGCGAGGACGATCATGAGCTCCGCCGAGATCTGGCTGAACGAGACGCTCTATCCGGCCTGGGGACAGCGTTTCCGGGTCGTGCGCGAGCTCGCGCGCACGCGGTCCGCGTTCCAGGACATCGCGATCGTCGAGACCGAGACGCATGGCCGCGTGCTCGTGCTCGACGGCGTGATCCAGATCACCGAGGCCGACGAGTTCGTCTACCAGGAGATGCTCGCGCACGTGCCGCTGATCGCCCACGGCGAAGCCCGCCGCGTGCTGATCATCGGCGCGGGCGACGGCGGCGTGCTGCGCCGCGTGCTGCAGCACCGCGGCGTGGAGCGCGCGGTGATGGTGGAGATCGACGGCGAGGTGATCCGCCTCTGTCGCGAGCACATGCCGGCGATCTCGGGCGATGCCTGGAACGATCCGCGCTCGCAAGTGATCGTCGGCGACGGCATCGCCCATGTGCGCGAGGCGGCAGCCGCGAGCTACGACGTGATCATCGTCGACAGCACGGACCCGATCGGCGTGGGCGAGGTGCTGTTCACCGACGAGTTCTACGCCAACTGCGCGCGCATCCTGACGCCGCGCGGCGTGGTGGTGAACCAGTGCGGCGTGCCCTTCATGCAGCAGGACGAGCTGCGCGAGACCAGCCTGCGCCGGGCGAAGTCCTTCGCCGACGTCTCCGCCTATGTCGCCGCGGTGCCGACCTATGTCGGCGGGTTCATGACGCTCGGCTGGGCGGCCAGGCAGGCCGGGCTGCGCGGGATCGCCCCGGCCGAGCTGCGCCGCCGCGCCGAGGCGGCCGGCATCCTCGGCACCACCCGCTACTGGACGCCGGAGCTGCATGCGGCGTCGTTCCATCTGCCTCCCTACATCGCCGCGCTGCTGCCCTCGCCCTGAGCGGCGATGGGCTGCCGCCTCGCCTCGGCTCCGGGGGCGGCATGGTGCGCCGGTCGCGGCGCGGCGGGCGGGCCCCCGGGC
>NZ_VIKA01000264.1 GCF_006704265.1 Elioraea sp. Yellowstone
CGCAGGGGCGGGCTCCGGCGTGATCATGGTCTCGATTCGTGCCAGGCGCTCGGGCAGGGCGGGCACCACATCCGCCAGACGCTGCCCGGTGTCGGTCAGGTAGTACCAGCCGCCGTAGAGGGCGGCGGCCAGCACGGCGCCGACGACCACCAGCGCGCCGGTCGGCACGCCCCGCTCCGGAACCGGGGCCGGGAAGGTCAGTTCGGGCTTGCGTTTCGCCGCGAGCCCCGTCTCGGCGCGGTAGCGGCGCGCCACCTCCTCCTGGTCGAGCCCCAGGGCGGCGGCATAGCTGCGTACGAAGCCGATCGCATAGGCCGGTGCCGGCAGGGCCTCGGACCGCCCGTGCTCAATCGCGTCGAGATAGTCGCGCCGGATGCGCAGCGCCGCCGAGACGTCGTTCAGCGACAGGCCGTGGCGCATCCGTGTGGCCCGCAACAGCCCGCCGACCGCCGAGGGGGCGGCCGCGGTCAGCGTCGTCGGATCCTCGATCAGCGTCGTGTGTCCGTCGTGATGCACCAGCCCGATCCTCGGCGCGCGCCACTCTCGGCGGCGGGGCCCCCGACCCGACGCCAAGCACGCTATTGTCTAACGCGACAGACGGAGGCACGCCAGCGTTAACCGTCAAAGGTTGATTTCCCGGAAATTTCGGCCCCTGCACCGCCCGCCGGCGACCGGCCTTCCCGCTGCGGTCGCCGGGGCATCGTCCTGCGGTGCCGTGGCTGGACCGGCGGGGCGATCGGCGGCTGCGCGCCGTGGCGATCTCCGCGGCGCGCTACTCCAGCGCGATGCCGTGGTCGCGCGCGTAGGCCGCGATGTCCGCGCGCAGGCTGGCCCCGCCGCGTGCCGACCGCCTGAGCCCGGCGAGGAAGGTGCGGAAGGCGCCGAGGTCGAGGCCGCGGATCATCGCCTTGACCGCCGGCACCGAGGCGGGCGGCACCGAGATCTGCGGGATGCCGACGCCGAACACGGCGAGCGCCTCGAGCGGGCGTGCGGCCGCCTCGCCGCAGAGCCCGACCGGCACGCCGGCCGCCGCCGCGGCGGCACCCACCTGCTCGAGCAGATCGAGCACCGGCGCGGAGAGGAAGTCGTAGCGTCCGGCGAGCCGCGGATTGCCGCGATCGGCGGCGAACAGGAACTGGGTGAGGTCGTTCGAGCCGACCGAGAGGAAGGCGGCCTCCTCCAGAAGCGCCGGCAGCTGCCACACCAGCGCCGGCACCTCCAGCATCGCCCCGGCCCGCACTTCCGCGGGCGCCGCGCCGCGCCGTTCCGCCGCGCGCAGCTCGGCGGCGAGCAGCGCCTTGGCCGCACGCAGCTCCTCCACCGTGGTCACCATCGGGAACATCACCGAGAGCCGCCGCCCCGCGGCCGCGCCCAGCATGGCGCGCAGCTGGCGGCGCAGCATCGCCGGCCGGTCGAGCCCGATGCGCAAGGACCGCCAGCCCATCGCCGGGTTCTCCTCCCGCTCATGCGCGAACCCGGGCAGCAGCTTGTCGCCGCCGAGATCGATGGTGCGGAACAGCACCGGCTTGTCCCCGGCCGCGGCGAGCACGTCGCGGTAGAGCGCCTCCTCGGTCTCGAGGTCCGGCAGGCCGCCGCGCGCGAGCCAGGCGATCTCGGTGCGGAACAGGCCGATCCCGTCCGCCCCCGTCGCGGCGAGGTGCGGCAAGTCCATCAGCAGCCCGGCATTGATCATCACGGTGAGCCGCACGCCGTCGCGCGTGCGCGGCTCGACCTCGCGCAGGCCCGCCTCGGCGGCGCGGCGCGCCTCGCGCGCGGCGAGGGCCGCGCGGTAGC
>NZ_VIKA01000265.1 GCF_006704265.1 Elioraea sp. Yellowstone
CCTCGAGGGCGGCGAGCAGGGCGGCGCGGATCTCGGCCGGCGGCAGCCAGTCGGCGCGGCGCCATGCGGCGGGCAGCGCGGCACGGTCGCGCGGCACGATCGCGCTGTCCTCGGCGCGCCAGAACTCGCCCTCCACCACCAGCCCGTCCAGCTCCCTGGCGAGTCTCAGCGCCTGCGCGATCGCGGCGCGCTGCTTCGCGTTCGGCTCGGCGAGTCCCCAGAGCGCGGCGGCGCGCGCGATCACCGCCTCGGTATGGATCGGCGCCTCGGCACGCACGATCGCGGCGGCGATGCCGGCGAGCCGGGCGAAGGGCATCGCCTCGGGCGGGGTGTCCTTCGGCACCTCGACTGCGGCCGGCGCATAGGGGGTGGCGAGCCCGTGCGGGTGCGGCG
The DNA here is from genome assembly GCF_006704265.1 of Elioraea sp. Yellowstone. GTDB lineage: Bacteria > Pseudomonadota > Alphaproteobacteria > Acetobacterales > Acetobacteraceae > Elioraea. Next base: position 394 of record NZ_VIKA01000265.1, read on the forward strand.
GGGGCGTCGCGCCGGTCTGTTCCTGTACCGCAACGCCCGCAAGGGCCGTGAGCCGCCGCGCTTCGGCCTCCGGCCGCACCAGCCAGTCCGCCGCCCAGGAGCGTGCGAGCCGCCAGCCCATGCGCGCGAGTGCGGCCTCCTGCAGCCGGTCGCGGTCGCGCGCCGACCGGGCAGCGGCGTAGAACGCGCCGTCGGTCAGCACGCCGAGCCGGTAGCCGTCGTCGTCCTTCACCGCAACGTCGACGAACAGGCCGGCGAGCCCGACGCGCCGCGCGACCGCGAGCCCCGCGTCCTCGAGTGCGGCGGCGATCGCGTCGGTGAGCGCCACGTCGTCCTCGCCCATGGCCTCGGCGGCCGCCACCGTTCCGCCGGCGGCGAAGGCGAGGAACTCCTTCAGCACCGCCACACCGCGGCCGGAGGCACGGCTGAGGTCGATGTCGTCGGCGGTGAGCCCGGAGAACACCACGCAGCGCTTCTTGGCGCGCGTGATCAGCACGTTCAGCCGCCGCTCGCCGCCCTCGGCCGAGAGCGGGCCGAAGCGCATGGCGAGCGACCCGTCGGGGGCGCGCGCGTAGCCCACAGAGATCAGGATCACGTCGCGCTCGTCGCCCTGCACGTTCTCCAGGTTCTTGACGAAGAAGGGCTCGTGCGGATGGGCGGCGAAGAACGGCTCGGTGTCGGGATGGGCGCGCCTCAGCGCCTCCACCGCGTCCAGGATCGCGTCGCGCTGGCGGATCGAGAAGGCGGCCACCCCGAGCGTCTCCTCGGGATGGGCGCGCGCGTGCGCGAGCACGGCCTCGGCCACTGCCTGCGCCTCGACCGCGTTGGTGCCCGATCCGCCGGCGTCGAAGGTGCCGTCCACGCGCACGAGCGACAGGCCGAGTTCGGGGCTGCGCGCGCGCGGGCTCGGGATCACCAGCAGCCGGTTCTCGTAGAAGGCGCGGTTGGAGACCGCGATCAGGCTCTCGTGGCGGCTGCGGTAGTGCCAGCGCAGCATCTGCGCGGGAAAGCCGCGCGCGGTGCAGAGCGAGAGGATGCTCTCGACATCGGCGGTGGCGAGGGTGTCGTCGTCCTGCGGCTCCTTGTCGTCGCCGGTCAGGCGCGCGAAGAAGCGCGTGGGCGGCATCTGCCGGTCGTCGCCGACGACAACCATCTGGCGCGCGCGCGCGACCGCGCCGAGCGCGTCCACGGGTTCGATCTGGCTCGCCTCGTCGATCACCAGGAGGTCGAAGGCGATCGCGGCCGGGTCCAGGAAGGCGGCGACGGAGAGCGGGCTCATCATGAACACCGGCTTGATCGCCTGGATCGCCGGGCCGGCGCGCGCGAGCAGGGTGCGGATCGGCAGGTGGCGCGCGCGCTTGGCGATCTCGCCGCGCAGCACGCCCATCGGCCGCAGCATGTCGGGCCCCTCGGCGATGCGCAGCCGCGCCGCGTGCGCCGCCACCTCGGGGATCTCCGCCGCCGCGGCACGCGCGGCGTCGTCCGG
>NZ_VIKA01000266.1 GCF_006704265.1 Elioraea sp. Yellowstone
CGCCACGGCCGCGAGCTGCTCGCGCCGCCCCGGCCGGGTGGCGCGCTGCGCCCGGTCGAGCCAGGTGCCGGGATCGAGCGTGGCGACATAGCCGCGCAGGATGTCGAGATCGCCCGCCGCGCGCGCGGCCGCCGCCATCGCCATCGCGCGGCCGAAGCGCGGGCTCCGCGCGCACAGCTCGGCGAAGGTCTCGGGCGCGCGCGCCACCGCCTGGCCGAGCCCGTGCAGCGTGTTCGCAAGCCAGCCGAGCTGGTGCAGGATCGCATTGTTCGGGATCGCGCGCAGGTCGCGCGGATGGTGGATCATCGCCGGCCCGCCCATGCCGTCGGTCTCGCGCCTGGCCGGGCGCGAGCCGGTGGGGTCGAGCAGGGCCGGGCCGAAGGCGCCGAGCAGCGCGGCGTAGCCCGGATCGGGCACCAGCTCCGCCATCGCGGCGCGCGCCGTGCCGAAGAACTCGGCCGCGTAGTCGGCCTCGGCGTAGATCGGATCCTCCGCCGCCGCCGGCGGGGCGAAGACGTGCTCGGCGATGCGCGCCACCGCCGCCGTCGCCAGCGCGGGCGTGCCGAACAGCAGGTAGCCCTCGGCACCCTGGAAGCTCGACTCCTCGCGCACCGACAGCCCGGCTGCCGCGAAGCGCGCGCGCGACTGCGCCGGCGCGAGATACTCGAGCCGGTCGGCGAGGCTCGTCGGATGCGCGCCGCGCCCGATCGACTCGCCATGCGTGTTGAACAGCACGAGTTCGAGCCCGCCGAGGTCGTGGCGGCAGAGCGTCTCGGCGAGCTTCAGCCGCAGCCGTTCGACCAGGAACGACGCCGCCGGCTGGCCGACGAAGCGGCCCGAATCCGAGTAGCCGAACTGCAGGCAGAGCCGTCCCGCGCGCCTGAGATAGGCGCGGAAATGCGCGCTCCGCAGCGCCTCCTCGAGCACGCGCGCGCCGTGCTCGAGCCCCTCCGGCGTCTCGAACAGCGGGCTGATCTCGACCGCGTGCTCGACGCCGAAGCGGCGCGCGAGCCAGAGTGCCGCGAGCAGCGTGTAGCCGGTCTCGGTCTCGGCGATCAGGAAGCGGATCGGCTGGGATCCGTCGACGTGCTTCAGGATCTGCGCGACCGTCATCATCAGCCGCGCCGCCGAGGACTGTTCGGCGAGCAGCGCGCCGAGATCGACCGGCACCGGGCGGACCGTCTCGAGGGCGGCGTTGATCGCCGCGATCAGCCCGCGCCGCCGCGCGCGGTCCTCCGGCGCGGCATCGAAGCCGAGGCGGTGGCGCAGCGCGTTGTGGACCTGCTGCGCGTTCAGCCGCAGATGGGTGTGGGCGAGCGCGAGACCGTGCGAGACGAGCCCCGCGCGCGCGACCGCGAGCCGCAGGCGCTCGCCGTCATCCGCCGCGGCCGCGATCGCGGCATCGAACTGTCCGCGCAACGTGTCGATCCCGGTGAGCGCCCGCCCGCGCCCGCCGACCAGCGCCCAGGCGAAGCGCTGCACCGCCTCCGGCGCGGGCGCGACCCCGACCGGGCAGAGCGCGTGCTGGCGATCCGTCTCGTCCAGCGCCGCCGCGATCGCGTCGGCGAGCGCGCCCGGCGGGACGGCCGCGGCGAGCCGCGCGAGCCCCATCGCCTTCATGCGCAGCCGGAAGCGCAGCGTGTCGGCCCAGCCGATGTCGGTGCGCCCGTCCGTGTCGTAGCCGACCCAGGAGGCGGCCAGCACCGGCGCGGGGGCCAGCGCCGTCCAGCGGTCCGGCCAGTGCGCCCTGGCGGCCTCGAGCAGGGCCGCGACCAGCGCGTCGATCGCGTCGCGCGCATGCGCGATCGCGCCCGCGGCCTGGGCGAACTCCTCGTCCAGCGTGATCGGGGCGGGGCGGTGGGCG
>NZ_VIKA01000267.1 GCF_006704265.1 Elioraea sp. Yellowstone
CGCCGCCGAGCCGTTGGCCGCGAGCGCCGTGACCTGGGGCGGCAGGCGACGCTCGACCCCCTCGGTCGCGAAGCGGCCGGGGCGCTCGAAGGTCAGCAGCACCCGGTCGCCCTCCTGCAGGACGTCGTAGCCGACCCTGCTCGGCCACTCGAACACCACCCGCCCGAAGGCGCGATGGTTGCCCGCCCGCACCTCGACCTGCTCGTCGGCCCGGGCGGCACCGGTGATCAGGAAGATCGAGACGGCGAGCAGGAGGCCGAGGCGCATCAGTCGAAACTCGCGAGCAGGCGGTCGATCTCGGCCTGATCGACACCGTTGCCGGGAAGCTGCGGGCCGTTCAGCAGCGAGGGCGCATCGGCGGGGGCCGGGCGCGACGCCGCCCCGCCCTCCGGGATCCGTTCGGAGAAGGTCGCGATGATCGCGGCGATCCGTTCCTCGATCGATTTCAGCGTGCGCACCACCTTGGTGATGCGCTGGCCGGTGATGTCCTGGAAACTGCAGGCCTCGTAGATGCGCGTCACCGCCGCGGTCAGCGCCTCGCCCTGCGCGCCGCCGAGCTCGGCGGCCGCGCGCTCGAAGGTCTCGCAGCAGTCGAGGATCTCGTTGGTCGCCTGCGCGGTCGCCTCGACGATCGCATCGAGCTCGTCGGTCGCCGAGGGGATGAAGGCGCGGTTGATGTCCTCGACCTGGAGCGAGGCGATCTCCTGCTTCGCCGCGGCGATGGTACGGCCGATCTGCTCCACCTCGGCGAGCAGCGTCGCCTCGGAGGCCGTCAGGTCGCCCGTCATGGTCGCCAGCACCTGCTCGACGATCTCGGCCACCGCCTCCGGCGTGGTCGCGTCACGGTGGCGCGCGCGCAGGGTCGCGAGCCGGTCGGCGAGCGCCGGACGGGCGGCGGACTTGCCGCCGTCAGGCATGGACCAGCACCTTCTCGATCTTCTCCTTCAGCGTCTCGGCGTTGAAGGGCTTGACGATGTAGTTGGAGACGCCGGCCTGCTTCGCCGCGATCACGTTCTCGGTCTTGCTCTCGGCCGTCACCATGATGAAGGGCAGGTTGCGCAGCTTCGCGTCCGCCCGCACCTCCTGGAGGAGCTGCAGCCCGGTCATCGGCTGCATGTTCCAGTCGGAGATCACCAGGCCGTAGTTGCCGCTGCGCAGCATCGCCAGCGCCTGCGCGCCGTCGGTCGCCTCGTCGACGTTGTTGAAATCGAGCTGCCGCAACAGGTTGCGGATGATGCGCAGCATCGTCTTGTAGTCGTCGACAATCAGGATGTTCATGTTCTTGTCCATGGATGCGGCCACGCTCCTTGTCCGACGGGGCCCGTGCGGGCCGCCTGCCTGCCTCGCTCAGCCGCCCGCCCCGCCCTCGCTGGGCGAGCGGGCGCGGCGCTGCGCAAGTTCCGCCGTCAGCGCCTTCGCCTTGTCGGGATTCATCCCGGCCAGGATCGGGGCGGCGTTGCGCTCGCGCATGCGCTCGACCACCTCTATCAGCACAGGCATTTCCAGTTCGTTGAAGATGCGCGCAGCGTCGCGCGGGCGCATGGTCTCGTAGATCCTGACCAGGCCGCGCCAGCCGGCGTCCTCGCGTTCGCGCGCGGCGCGGTCGAGCGCCTCGAGCTCGCGCTGCAGCCGCTCGAGTTCGGCGATCCGCTCGGCGAGGCGGCGTTCGGCGGCGATCACCACGGCCTCGCGCTCGGTGATCGAACGCTCGCGCTCCTCGAGCGCGAGGCGACGGGCGCGGAGGTCCTCGAGCACGGTGAGTTCCGCGGCGGTGGGCTGGGCGAAGCGCGGCGCGACCGGGGCCGGGCCCTCGGCCGCGGCGGGAGCACGCGCGGCGGGTGCGGC
>NZ_VIKA01000268.1 GCF_006704265.1 Elioraea sp. Yellowstone
GCCCCCGCCCGTCCAGGATCCGCCGGCCGAGGCGCCGCCCCTGCCGCGGCCGCCCCAGGCCCAGGCCGCACGGATCGACGCCGACACCGTCTCGGCCGATCCCGACGCCGTGCTGTCCGGCACCGCGGCGCCATCGCCCCCGCCGGCCGAGGGGGGCGAGGCTGCGGAACAGGCCGACGATGACGGGCCCGGCCGCGCCGACGCGGAGATCGACACCGTGCCGGCCGAGCCGGTCGCCCCCGAGACGATCGGCGGCGGAGGCGACAACGGCGAGGAGGAGCGGCCGCGCCGCATCTCCCCCCGCTTCCTGCGCCACTACAAGATCCAGGAGGTGATCAAGCGCCGGCAGATCCTGCTGGTGCAGGTGGTGAAGGAGGAACGCGGCACGAAGGGCGCGGCGCTGACCACCTATCTCTCGCTCGCCGGCCGATACTCGGTGCTGATGCCCAACACCCCGCGCGGCGGCGGGATCAGCCGCAAGATCACCTCGGCCGCCGACCGCAAGCGCCTGCGCGAGGTGATGCAGGAGCTCGCCATCCCCGAGGGCATGGGGATCATCGTGCGCACCGCCGGCGCCAACCGCCCCAAGGCCGAGATCAAGCGCGACTGCGAGTACCTGCTGCGCCTGTGGGATTCGATCCGCGAGACCACGCTGAAATCGGTGGCGCCGGCGCTGATCTACGAGGAGGCGAACCTCATCAAGCGCGCGATCCGCGACGTCTACTCGCGCGACATCGAGGAGATCATCGTCGACGGCGAGGAGGCCTACCGCGCGGCGAAGGACTTCATGCGCATGCTCATCCCGAGCCATGCGCGCAAGGTGCAGCTCTACAAGGACGGCGGCATCCCGCTCTTCGCGCGCGCCGGCGTCGAGAGCCAGCTCGACGCGATGCACAACAAGCGCGTCGAGCTGCGCTCGGGCGGCTACATCATCATCGACCAGACCGAGGCGCTGGTCTCGATCGACGTCAACTCCGGCCGGGCGACGCGCGAGCGCAACATCGAGGAGACCGCGCTCAAGACCAATCTCGAGGCGGCCGACGAGATCGCGCGCCAGCTCCGCCTGCGCGACCTCGCCGGTCTGATCGTGATCGACTTCATCGACATGGAGAACAGCCGCAACAATGCGGCGGTGGAACGGCGGCTGAAGGAGGCGCTGAAGCAGGACCGCGCGCGCATCCAGGTGGGCCGGATCAGCCATTTCGGCCTGCTCGAGATGAGCCGGCAGCGGCTGCGCCCGAGCCTGACCGAGACGGCCTTCGTCACCTGCCCGCACTGCAACGGCACCGGCCTGGTCCGCTCGGTCGAGTCGAGCGCGGTGCACGTGCTGCGCGCGATCGAGGAGGAGGCGGCGAAGCGCCGGGCGGCCGAGATCGTGGTGCGCTGCGCGGGCGCGGTCGCGTTCTATCTCCTGAACCACAAGCGCAGCCGCCTCGCCGAGCTCGAGGCCGCGTTCGGGCTGCGCGTGGTCTTCGCCGCCGACGAGACGCTCACGCCGCCGGCGCTGCGGATCGAACGGACCAAGCCGCTCGCCGCGCCGCCTGCCGGCCAGGCCGCGCCGCCGGCGGTGGTGACGGCCGAGGCCGCGCTGGCGGAGGAGCCCGAGGCCGAGGTGGACGACATCGGGGACCAGGACGGCGGGGAGGAGGAGGCTGAGGAGACGCGCGCCGCGGGCGAGACCGAGGGCGAGCGTGACGGGCGCCGCCGCCGCCGCCGCCGCCGCCGCCGCGGGCGGCGCGAGGAAGGGGTGTCTCGTATACAGATCTCA
>NZ_VIKA01000269.1 GCF_006704265.1 Elioraea sp. Yellowstone
CGGCCGTGAGAAGGGCGAGGACGGAGATAGGGGCGCGCATCATGGGCGGATACATACGGGGCGGGCGCGCGGGCGGGGCCTGCCCCGGCAGCGTGATGGCGAGGGCGGCGCGGATCGTCTCGGTCTCCGGTTCCGGCACGATCCCGAGCAGGGGCCCGATCCGTTCGATCACCTCCTTCGCCGCCGGTGCGGCGACCCAACCGCCGGTGGCGTAGCCGTGCGTGTCGCGCTGCGGCTTCGGCTCGTCGATCATGAGATAGACGACGTAGCGCGGCGCATGCGCGGGGAAGATGCCGGTGAAGGAGGAGATGCGGGCGTCGCGCAGGTAGCGTCCGTTGGCGCCGACCTTCTGTGCCGTGCCGGTCTTGCCCCCGACGAAGTAGCCCGGCACATCCGCGCCCTTGCCGCTGCCGTGGGTGACGGTGAGCCGCATCAGCCGGCGGATCGTCGCCGAGGTCTCGGCGCGGATCACGCGCTCGCCGGGTGGCGGGCTCGCGCCGTCCCGCGCGAGGATGGTCGGGGTGCGCAGGATGCCTCCGTTCACCATCGCCGCCGTCGCGGTCGCGACATGCAGGGGGGTGACCGAGATGCCGTGGCCGAAGGCGATCGTCATGGTGTTGATCTCGCGCCACTGCCGCGGGCCGGGCGCGAGCGGCAGCGCGGTCTCGGGCAGCTCGATGCCGAGCCGGCGGGTCATGCCGAGGCGTTCGAGGAAGGCGCGATGCCGCGGCACGCCGACCTCCAGCACCATCCGCGCGGTGCCGATGTTGGAGGAGTAGGCGAAGATCTCGGGCACGCTCAGCCAGCGGTTCTTGCCGCGGAAGTCGCTGATCGTGAAGCGGCCGTAGGTGATCGGGCGCGAGGCGTCGAAGCCCGAGGTGAGCCGCACCGTGCCGAGATCGAGCGCCATCGCGGTGGAGAGGATCTTGAAGGTCGAGCCCGGCTCGTAGACGCCGACGGTGATGCGGTTGAAGCGCGCCTCGGCCGGCGCGGTCGCGGTCTCGGCGGCGTCGTAGTCGGGCAGGCTGACCATCGCCAGCACCTCGCCCGTGTCCACGTCCATCACCACGCCGGCGCCGCCGATCGCCTCGAAGCGGGCGATCGCACGGCCGAGCGCCTCGCGCAGCACATGCTGCACGCGGATATCGAGCGAGAGGCGGAGCGGCGTGCCGACCTCCGCGCGCAGCCGCGCATCGAAGGCGCGCTCGACGCCGGCGATGCCGTTGCCGTCCACGTCCGTGCCGCCCAGCACGTGCACGGCGGCACGCCCCTGCGGATAGACGCGGCGCTCGGCACGCTGGAAGTGCACGCCCGGGATGCCGAGCCGGTTCACCGCATCCTGCTCGCGCGGGGTGAGGTGGCGGCGGATGTAGACGAACTGACGGTCGCCCTCGAGCCTGGGCGCGAGCAGCGCGGGGTCGAGGTCGTGCAGCACCGTGGCGAGCTTGCGCGCCGCCTCCGCCGGATCGGCGATCTCGCGCGGATTCGCGTAGAGCGCGGCGGTGGGCAGGCTGGCGGCCAGCAGCACGCCGTTGCGGTCGGTGATCGAGGCGCGCTCGACGCGCGGCTCCTCGGCGATCACCGCCTGCGGCGGGGCGACGATGCGCGGCTGGCCGGCGGAGAGCAGGGTGACGTCCACCACGCGGCCGGCAAGCGCGAGGAAGAGCAGGCCGAAGGCGCCGGCGCCGACCGCGAGGCGCGTGCGCGCGGTGTCGATCTGCGCGCGCCGCCGTCCGTCCGAGGTGGTGGCGACGGGAGGGCGGTGCGGCTCGACG
>NZ_VIKA01000026.1 GCF_006704265.1 Elioraea sp. Yellowstone
CGATGAGCAGGGCGGAGCGGCCTGCGCGCGCCTCGGCCAGCATCGCGCGCTGGTGCGGGTGCGGCGACCAGCCGCGCATGGCGAACCAGGCGGCGAGGCGGGCGGGCAGCGGGTGTGTTCCTGTTTCGTCCACATTCTGACTATAGGCACATGTCGAGAGTCCGCCACCGCGCTTCTGCCAGGCGGCTTGCGTCAGTCGAGCGCGCTGCGCCGAAGTTCCATGATCAGGGCAGTCATGTCGCCGGCCGGCGTGCGGCGGCGAGGGCGAGGCCGAGTCCCACCATCGCTCCGGCCGACGCCTTGCGAAGCCGGCGGAGAAGCCGTGGCCGCCGCGCTGCACCGTCGCGGACCCGCGCGGCCCAGAGCACGACGAGCGCGTCAACGGCGGTGTTCAGTACGACCGAGATCGTGCCGAGCAGCACGAACTGCAGCGCGACCGCGCCGGCGGGATCGACGAATTGCGGGATGAAGGCGAGGAAGAAGGCGGCAGTCTTGGGGTTCAGCGCCTCGACGACGATGCCGTCACGGAAACCCGAGCGGCGGCGCGGCGTCAGTCCCGCGTCCGGCAGCCGCACCACCGTGCCGGCCTCACGCCAGATGCGGATGCCGATCCAGACGAGATAGAGCGCGCCGGCGAGCTTCAGGGCCGTGAACGCCTCGGCGCTGGCGAGCACGAGCGCCGAGACCCCCGCCGCGCCGGCGGCGACGTGCACCAGTCCACCGATCCCCGTGCCGAGCGTGCAGCCGAGCCCCTCCCTCCGTCCGCCGGCGAGCGTGCGGGCGGCGACGAACATGATCCCGGGTCCGGGGGTGCCCGCGATGACGAGGGCGGCGCTGAGGAAGAGCAGGAAGGAGGCGGGATCAATCATGGCGCCAGGGTAGGGCGGCGCTTCCTCTCGTGCCACACTCGCGCCATGTGAGGAGCGAATGCCTCCCCATCCCGAAACCTGGCTGAAGGTGACTCCCGCCGGGCTCTGGTGCGAACCGGCGAATCTCCATATCGACCCCGCCCGTGCGGTGCCCCGGGCGGTGATCACCCACGCACATTCGGACCACGCCCGGCCCGGCCACGGCGCGGTGCTCGCCACGCCCGAGACGCTCGCGCTGATGACGCGGCGGCTTGGCGAGGGACGAGCCGGCGAGGTGCAGCAGGCACTTCGCTACGGCGAGACGCTTGACGTGAACGGCGTGCGCGTCACGCTGCGCCCGGCGGGACACGTGCTCGGCAGTGCGCAGGTGGTGCTGGAGTGGCAAGGGGCACGCGCGGTCGTCTCCGGCGACTACACGCCCCGGCCGCAGCCGACCTGCGCCCCCTTCGAGCCCGTCGCCTGCGACCTCTTCGTCACCGAGGCGACCTTCGCCCTGCCGGTGTTCCGCCACCCGCCGGCCGAAGGCGAGATCGCGCGGCTGCTCGCCAGCCTGCGCGTGTTTCCGGACCGCACGCACGTCGTTGGCGTCTATGCGCTCGGCAAGGCGCAGCGCCTGCTCGCGCTCCTGCGCGCGGCGGGCTACGACGCGCCGATCTGGCTGCACGGGGCGCTCGCGCCGATGACCGAGGTCTACGAGTCGTTCGGCCAGGACTTCGGCGACCTGCGTCCGGCTACGGTGGCGAACAAGGACGCGCTCCGGGGCGCGATCGTGCTCGCCCCGCCCGGCGCGATCCAGGACCGCTGGGCGCGCCGGCTGAACGATCCCGTGGTGGCACTCGCCTCGGGATGGATGCGCGTGCGCCAGCGCGCCAAGAGCCGCGGCGTCGAGCTGCCGCTGGTGATCTCCGATCACGCGGACTGGGACGAGCTGAACGCAACCATCGACGCGGTCGGCGCACCGGAGGTGTGGGTGACGCACGGGCGCGAGGAGGCGCTGATCCATGCCTGTGCGCAGCGCGGCGTGCGGGGCCGCGCGCTCCATCTGATCGGCCGCGGGGAGGAGGACGAGGCGACGGAGGCCGAGACGTGAGGGCCTTCGCCGACCTGCTGGAACGTCTCGTGTTCACGCCCGCGCGCGGCGCCAAACTTGCGCTGCTGCGCGACTGGATCGCGACCCAGCCCGACCCCGATCGCGGCATCGGGCTCGCCGCCATCACGGGCGAACTCTCCTTCTCCGCCGCGAAGCCCGGGCTGATCCGCGCGCTCGCCGCCGAGCGCACCGATCCGGTGCTGTTCGCCTGGAGCTACGACTACGTGGGCGATCTTGCCGAGACGGTCAGCCTGATCTGGCCCGCACGCGCGGGGGGGAAGGCCGCGGCACCATCCCTCGCCGAGGTCGCCGAGACGCTGGCGACGGCGAGCAAGGCCGACCTGCCGCGGATCGTCGCCGGCTGGCTCGATGCGCTGGATGCCTCGTCGCGGCTCGCGCTGCTCAAGCTGATCACCGGGGGGTTGCGCGTCGGCGTCTCGGCGCGGCTCGCCAAGGTGGCGCTCGCGGACCATTTCGGCCGCCCGGTGGATGCGATCGAGGAGGCGTGGCCCGCGGTCGATCCGCCCTACCTGCCGCTGTTCCGCTGGCTGGAGGGGGCGGCGCCGCAGCCGCGCGCGATCGATGCGCCGGTGTTCCGCCCGCTGATGCTGGCGACGCCGCTGGAGGAGGGCGAACTCGCGGCGCTCGACCCGGCCGCGTATCGCGCCGAGTGGAAATGGGACGGCATCCGCGTGCAGCTCGTCGCCACGCGGCTCGGGCGGAAGATCTGGTCGCGCGGCGGCGAGGAGATCAGTTCCGCGTTCCCCGAGATCACCGAGGCGATGGCGGGGCTGCACGCCGTGCTGGACGGCGAGCTGCTGGTGGTGCGCGACGGCGCGGTCGCCCCCTTCGCCGATCTCCAGCAGCGGCTGAACCGCAAGGCGGTCGGACCGAAGCTGCTGCGCGACCACCCCTGCGCGGTGCGGCTCTACGACCTCCTGTTCGAGGGCGAGGAGGACCTGCGCGGTCTTCCGTTCGACGCGCGGCGGGCGCGGCTGGAGGCGTGGTACGCCCGACATCGCCCGCTGCGCATGGATCTCTCGCCGCTCGTGCCCTTCGCCTCGTGGGAGGAACTCGCACGGCTGCGCGAGGGTGCGCGCGCGGCGGCGATCGAGGGACTGATGCTGAAGCGCGCCGACAGCCCCTATGTCGCCGGACGGCCGAAGGGGCCTTGGTTCAAGTGGAAGCGCGATCCGCTGACGATCGATGCGGTGCTGATGTACGCGCAGCGCGGCCACGGCAAGCGGTCGTCCTTCTACTCGGACTACACCTTCGGATTGTGGCGCGCGGACGGCGAGCTCGTGCCCGTCGGCAAGGCCTATTTCGGCTTCACCGACCAGGAACTGGCCTGGCTGGATCGCTGGATCCGCAACAATACGGTGAACCGTTTCGGCCCGGTGCGCGAGGTGGAGAAGGCGCTGGTGCTGGAGATCGCATTCGACGCCGCGCAGCTCTCGAGCCGGCACAAGTCGGGCGTCGCGCTCAGGTTCCCGCGTATCAGCCGGATCCGCACCGACAAGCCGGCCGGGGAGGCGGATCGGCTGGAGACGCTGCTCGCGCTGGCCGAGAACCGGCCGCGCGAGGCGCCATTGACCGCGTCCGGCACGCGTGGTGCCGTGCCGCCTCCAGCGGAGAGGGAGGTATGACCCGGATGATCGAGAACCACGCGCTCGCGCGCATCAGGGCCGGCGGCGTCGCGCTCGGCCTCGGCGTGCATCATCTGCGCACGGCCGCGACGGGGATGCTGGCCGAGGCGGCCGGGGTCGACTGGCTGTTCATCGACGCCGAGCATGGGGGGTTCAGCGAGGATCAGGCCACACAGGTGGCGATCGCGGCCTTGCCGACGCGGGTGACGCCGATCGTGCGGGTGTGCAAGGGCGCGCTCGATCAGGCGCCGCGGGTGCTCGACAATGGCGCGATGGGCGTGGTGATCCCGCACATCGACACGGCGGAGGAGGCGCGGGCGGTGGTGGAGGCCTGCAAGTATCCGCCGCTCGGCCATCGCAGCCTCGGCGGCCCCTGCGCGCAGGCGGGCTATGCGGCGCTGCCGGCGGGCGAGCTGATGGCGGAGATGAACAAGCGCCTGCTGACGATCGTGATGATCGAGACGCCGCAGGCGGTGGAGAACGCGGAGGCGATCGCGGCGGTGCCGGGGATCGACTGCCTGATGATCGGAACCTCCGACCTGACGGCCGAGATGGGCATTCCGGGCCAGATCGGCCATGAGCGCGTGAAGGCGGCCTATGCGGCGGTGATCGGCGCGTGCCGGAAGCACGGCAAGATCACCGGCATGGGCGGCGTCTACGACGAGCAGAACGCGCCGGTCTACATCGGCATGGGCGCGCGCCTGGTATTGTCGGGCAGCGACCATGCGCTGCTGATGGGCGCGTTGAAGGCGCGTACCGGGTTCCTGCGGTCGATCACGGTGTGAATGGGATCAAGGGGGCGCGCCCCTTCGTGCCTGCGCGATGGGGGCCGGCCATGGCCCTTTGCGGGGCAGGGGGCGGAGCCTCCCCGCCTCAATCGGCGAAGTAGAGCCGCGCGGGATTGTCCACCAGGATCATCTCGCGCGTCTTGGGATCGGGCACCCAGTCCAGCAGCAGGTCGAGCTCCTTCGCGTCGTCGGGCTTCGGATCCATGCGCGGGTGGGGCCAGTTCGCGCCATAGAGCAGCCGGTCGGGCCGTGTCTCGACGAGCGCGCGCACGCGCTGTTCCACGTCCGGATAGGGCCAGCCGGTGCTGGACGAGTAATAGAAGCCGGAGAGCTTCACGTAGACCTTGCCGGTCTCGACCATGCGCAGCAGCGCCTGGAAGGCGGGGTGGGTGGCGGTCGCCATCGCACCCGGCCCGGGCGGGACGCGCCCGAGATGGTCGATCACGACGGGGCAGGGGAGCCGCCCGATCAGGTCCGCCCAGGCGGGCATCCTCGTCCCGTCCGGGTCCTGCATGATGATGTGCCAGCCGAGGGGCGCGATGCGCCTCGTCATCGGCTCGACGTCGTCGAGGGTGAGCCATTTCGAGCCGAAGAAGAAGCGCAGGCCGCGGGCGCCCTGCGCGTGCAGGGCGCGGAATCCCGCCTCGGTCTCATCGGGCCGCGTGATCACCACGGCGCGGGCGCGTTCGATGCCGATCCTCTCGACCGCTTCGAGGGTGCAGCGGTTGTCGTGGCCGTAGGCGCCGGCCTGGACGACGGCGACGCGATCGAAGCCGAGCCGGTCCATCAGCACGGCCTTGTAGGCGCGCCAGTCGTAGGTCTTCTCGCCGATCTCGGGAGCGAGGTAGGGGAAGCGGTCGGGGTCGTAGACGTGGCTGTGGCATTCCACTGCGCCTCGCGGCAGGACGAGTTGCGGGCGTGCGGTCTCGGCCATCGGTCTGTTCCTTCCTCGGCGCGCGGCGGCGGCACTGTAGGCGGCGGCGGGGCGCGGGTGAACCCGGCGGCGTCGGAATCCAGTTGCGAACCGCTCGCAGATGCCCTAGGAGTCGCTGCGAATGATTTTCAACATCAACAGCGACGGGACGCCATGACCGACCGCACGATCCTGCTCCGCCGCCGCACCGCCCTGCTCGGCGGGGCCGCTCTCCTCGCCGCGCCGGCGCTCGTGCGCGCGCAGGAGAAGGTGGTGAACGTCTATTCCTCCCGCCACTACGACACCGACCGCGCGCTCTATGACGGCTTCACCGAGGTCTCGGGCGGGGTGCGCGTGCGGCTGATCGAGGGCGACGCGGACCAGCTGATCGAGCGCATCCGCAACGAGGGGGCGAACAGCCCGGCGGACGTGCTGATCACGGTGGATGCGGCACGGCTGGTGCGGGCGATGGACGCGAACGTGCTCGCCCCGACCAGGAGTGCGACGCTGGAGAGCCGCGTGCCGGCGCATCTGCGCGACCCCGACGGGCACTGGTTCGGCCTCTCGAAGCGTGCGCGCGTTCTCATCGTGCCCAAGGACTGGACGCCGCCGAAGCCGCTCGCCCGCTACGAGGACATCGCCGATCCGGCGTTCCGCAACACGATCCTCGTGCGCACCGCGAGCCACGTCTACAACATCTCCCTCGCCGGCTCGATCCTGGCCGCGAACGGCGAGGCGGCGTTCGAGCAGTGGGCGCGGGGCGTGGTCGCCAACATGGCGCGCCCGCCGCAGGGCGGGGATACCGACCAGATCATGGCCGTGGCCGCCGGCCAGGGCAGGATCGCGGTGAGCAACACCTACTACTTCGCGCGCCTGATCCGCTCGTCGAAGGCCGAGGACCGGCAGGCGGCGGAGAAGCTCAAGGTGATCTTCCCCAACCAGGAAGATCGCGGCACGCATGTCAACATCTCGGGCGCCGGCGTGGTGCGCACGGCGCCGAACCGCGACGCGGCGGTGGCCTTTGTCGAATACCTGACCTCGGTGAAGGCGCAGGAGATGTTCGCGCGCGGCAACAACGAGTACCCGGTGGTGGACGAGGTGAACGTCGTGCCCGAGGTCGCCGCCTGGGGCCGCTTCAAGGAGGACCGCCTGAACGCGGTCGCCTATGCGCGCAACGGCGCGAAGGCGCTCGAGATCATGCAGCGCGTCGGCTGGCGCTGAGGGTTGTCCGTGAAGGGGGCTCAGGCCCCCTTCTTCCGCGCCACAGTTGAGAATGGTTCGCAAATGAGCGCCGAGGCGGCGACCCTGCATCCGGATCGAAGCACCGCGACCACCACGGTGCCGGATCTCGACCGCGCTGCTCAGCTCGCGCTGTTCGCGCTGCGGGGCGCGGCCGCGCGCGGCGGGACAGACGCGCCGCTCTGTCTCGCCTTCGCCCGTGCCGGGATCTCGCCGCGCGCCATCGCGGTCTTCACCGAGTTCATCGCACTGCTCGATGCAGGCACGCGTGGCACGATCGTGCTCCACGCGCCCCCTCAGGCGGCGCTGTCGCGCGACGAGGCCCTGCTGCTGACGGGGCTGGCGGCCCTCCAGGCCGGCGAGCCATGGGTCGCGCAGCGCGCGGTGGCGGAATGGCTCGCGCCCTGCCTCGCGCCGCGCGGCATAGCGCTCATGGCCTGCGCCGCGGCCGAACTGTGCCGGGCCGGGCTCAGGCTGCAGCGAAGGCCAGCCGCGGTCGGTCCGCCGCGCCTCTCGAGCTGAACCCGATCGCTCCGCCGTTCACGTTCCCCTCGCGGCGGGGCGTCTCCCAGGGCACCCCGGACCCGTTCCCCCGGGGCATTGCCCCAATATCGCTCCGTTCCCACTTGCGCCCCGGGCAGCCCGCCCGGGGCGTCCTGTTTTCCGGAATGGCCCAGCCTGCCCCGCCCTCAGCCGTGCCCGGTGCGCTTCATCGCCCGCGACAGCAGCGCGACGGGGATCAGCCCGACCGCGACGATCAGCAGCGCCGCCGTCGAGGCCTCGGCGAGACGCTCGTCCGAGGCGAGGTTGTAGACGCGCACCGCGAGCGTATCGAGATCGAAGGGCCGGACGATGAGCGTCGCCGGCAGTTCCTTCATCGTGTCGACGAAGACGAGCAGCAGGGCTGCGAGCAGGCTGCCGCGCAGGAGCGGCAGATGGACCGCGAGCAGGGTCCGGCCCGGACCGCGGCCGAGCACGCGCGCGGCGTCCTCCACCGTCGGCCGGATGCGCGCCAGTCCCGCCTCCACCGAGGAGAGCGCCACCGCGAGGAAGCGCACGACATAGGCGAAGACCAGCGCGGCCATGGTGCCGGAGAGCAGCAGCCCGGTGGAGACGCCGAAGCGCGTCCGCATCCAGGCATCGACCGCGTTGTCGAACAGGCCGAACGGGACGAGCACGCCGACCGCGATCACCGAGCCCGGGATCGCGTAGCCCATCGCCGCGATGCGCGCGGCCGCCCGCATCGTCAAGCCGCCGCGCAGCCGCACGCCGTAGGCGACCACCACCGCGATCGCGGTGGCGATCACCGCGGCCACGCCCGAGAGCACCAGGCTGTTGCGGGCGAAGGGCAGGATCGTCGGGCCGAACAGCGGGTCGCCCTCGGTCAGGGCGTAGCGCAACAGCACATGGGCCGGCAGCAGGAAGCCGAGCAGGACGGGCAGCGCGCAAGCGAGCATGGCGGCCGCTCCCGCCGCGCCGCCGAGCGGCGAGCGGGTCAGCGCCTGGTGCTTCGAGGAGGTGTTGTGGAAGCGCCGCGGCCCGCGCGCCGCGCGCTCGAGCGCGAGCAGCAGCGCGACCACGCCCATCAGGCAGGCGGCGAGCTGCAGCGCCGCCACCCGGTCGCCCATGGTCAGCCAGACCTGGTAGATGCCCGTGGTGAAGGTGCGCACCGCGAAGTGCTGCACCGTGCCGAAATCCGCCAGCGCCTCCATCAGGGCAAGCCCGGTGCCGGCGGCGATGGCGGGGCGTGCGAGCGGCAGGCCGATGCGGAAGAACACCTGGCGGCGGTTGCAGCCGAGCGTGCGCGCGACCTCGGCGAGGCAGACCGACTGTTCGAGGAAGGCGGCGCGCGCGAGGAGATAGACATAGGGGTAGAGCACCAGCCCCAGCATCGCGATGGCGCCGCCGACGCTGCGGATCTCGGGGAACCAGTACTCGCCCCACTGCCAGCCGAAGGTGGCACGCAGCCAGGTCTGCACCGGTCCGGTGAACTGCAGCAGGTCGGTGTAGACATAGGCCATCAGATAGGCCGGCACCGCGAGCGGCAGCAGGAGCGCGATCTCGAAGACGCGCCGTCCTGGAAACTCGTGCATGGTCACGAGCCAGGCCGTGCCGGTGCCGATGACGATCGCGAGCGCGCCGACGCCGACCGCGAGCAGGGCGGAGTTCAGCACGAACTCGGCGAACACCGTGCCGACGATGTGCTGCCAGGCCGGCCCGGCCGGCCTGAGCGCGCCGATCAGCACGGCGAGGATCGGCGAGGCGACCAGCAGGGCGACGAGGACGGCCGCGACCGTCCAGGCCGAGTGTGCGCGCAGCGCCGCCCGCGCCATCGGCGGTCCGGCAGGGCGGCCGGCTGAGAGGGCGATGTCCTGCGGCACGGGTCGATCGGCGGCCGGTCGGGGCGCGCGGTCCCTGCAAATGGTTCTCAGTCGCAGACCTAGCACGCGCCGCCAGACATCGCCAGAGAACGTCGCCGGCGGCGCGCCGCTACTCGGCGGCCTTGCCCGCCAGCCAGTCGGCCACCGTGATGCGCGGGATCTCGATCCGGTCGGTCGTGCGCGCGTACCAGCCGCGACCGTGCATGCGTCCGATCAGCCCGAGTCTCGGCGTGTCGATGTAGCACCGGGCGGGATCGAGCACGCAGTCGTCGCGCACATGCATCGCCAGCACCTTGCCCAGCACCACCGCGCGGCCGTTGCCGACCTCGACCACCGCAAGCCGCTCGCACTCCATCGAGACGGGGCTCTCGGCGATGCGCGGCGGCTTCACCAGCGTGCTGGCGAGCGGCGTCAGCTTCGCCATGGCGAGCTCGTCGACGCCAGGATCGACGTCGATCGCGGTGATGTTCATCGCATGGGCGGTCTCCTCGGACACCAGGTTGACCACGAACTGGCCGGTGCGGCGGATGTTCGTGCCGGTGTCCTTGAGCTCACCCCTCTTCGGGCCGATGCCGATCGCCACCACCGCCGGGTCGTTCGCCATGGCGTTGAAGAAGCTGTAGGGCGCCGCGTTCACCCGCCCCTCGGTGTCGAGCGTGGTCACCCAGGCGATCGGCCGCGGCACCACGGTGGAGACCAGGAGCTTGTAGGCGTTGTCGGGGCCGATCGCGGCGAAGTCGAACAGCATGGCGGGTCTCCGGCAGGGTGCGCGAGGCAGAAATAGGGGGGGCGGGCGCGATCGGCCAGGGTCACGGGCCGCGGCGGCGCTTCGCCCCGCTCCGGCGCCGGGCGGGATCGTAGCCGCCGCCGCCCGGGCCGAGCGGCCTGGGCTTCCAGTCCACGGCGCGCGAGGGCGCCACGCCGGGGCGATCCAGCCCCAACTCCTTCGCCTCCAGCCGGCGGATCTCGTCGCGCAGCTTCGCCGCGGTCTCGAACTCGAGATCAGCGGCCGCCTCGCGCATGCGCCGTTCGAGCTCGGCGATCGTCGCGCGCAGATCCTTGCCGACGAACTCGCTCGGTCCCGCCTCCTCGGCGACGGCGGCGACGGTGACGTAGTCCTGCTCGTAGACCGAGGCGACGATCTCGGCGACCTGCTTCTTCACGCTCTGCGGCGTGATGCCGTGCGCCGCGTTCCAGGCGAGCTGCTTCGCCCGCCGACGCTCGGTCTCCTCGAGCGCGCGCTTGAGGCTCTCGGTCATGCTGTCGGCGTAGAGGATCACGCGGCCGTCGATGTTGCGCGCCGCCCGGCCGATGGTCTGGATCAGCGAGGTGGTGGAGCGCAGGAACCCCTCCTTGTCGGCGTCCAGGATCGCGACCAGCGCGCATTCCGGGATGTCCAGCCCCTCGCGCAGCAGGTTGATCCCGACCAGCACGTCGAACACGCCGAGGCGCAGGTCGCGGATGATCTCGATCCGCTCCAGCGTGTCGATGTCGGAATGCAGGTAGCGCACCTTGATGCCGGCGTCGTTGAGGAACTCGGTGAGCGTCTCGGCCATCTTCTTGGTGAGAGTGGTCACCAGCACGCGCTGGCCCTTCTCGGCGCAGGCGCGGCACTCGGCGAGCAGGTCGTCCACCTGCTTCTCGACGGGGCGGACGATCGTGACGGGATCGACGAGCCCCGTCGGGCGGATCACCTGCTCGACGAACACGCCGCCGGTGCGCTCCATCTCCCACGGGCCGGGGGTCGCCGAGACGAAGATCGTATCGGGGCGCATCGCGTCCCACTCCTCGAACTTCAGCGGCCGGTTGTCGACGCAGGAGGGCAGGCGGAAGCCGAACTCGGCGAGGATCGACTTGCGCGCATAGTCGCCGCGATACATGCCGCCGAGCTGCGGGATGGTGACGTGGCTCTCGTCGACGATCAGCAGCGCGTTGCCGGGCAGGTACTCGAACAGGGTGGGCGGCGGCTCGCCGGGATTCCGCCCCGTCAGGTAGCGCGAGTAGTTCTCGATCCCCTTGCAGGACCCCGTGGTCTCGAGCATCTCGAGATCGTAGAAGGTGCGCTGCTCCAGCCGCTCGGCCTCCAGCAGCTTGCCCTGCGCCCGCAGTTCCGCCAGCCGCTCCTTCAGCTCCGCCTTGATGCCCTGGATCGCCTGGGTGATGGTCGGGCGCGGCGTGACGTAGTGGCTGTTGGCATAGACCGTGATCGTCTCGAGCGCGGCGGTCTTCTCGCCGGTCAGCGGGTCGAACTCGTGGATCGATTCGACCTCGTCGCCGAACAGCGAGATCCGCCAGGCGCGGTCCTCGTAGTGGGCGGGGAAGATCTCCACGCCGTCGCCGCGCACGCGGAAGCTGCCGCGCGCGAAGGCGAGGTCGTTGCGGCGGTACTGCAGCTCCACCAGCGCCTTCAGCAGCCGATCGCGGTCGAGCCGCTCGCCGCGCGCCACCCGCACCACCATCTGGCTGTAGGTCTCGACCGAGCCGATGCCGTAGATGCAGGAGACCGAGGCGACGATGATCACGTCGGGGCGCTCGAGCAGCGCGCGGGTCGCGGCATGGCGCATCCGGTCGATCTGCTCGTTGATCTGCGCATCCTTCTCGATATAGGTGTCGGTGCGGGGAACGTAGGCTTCCGGCTGGTAGTAGTCGTAGTAGGAGACGAAGTACTCCACCGCGTTGTCGGGGAAGAACGACTTCATCTCGCCGTAGAGCTGGGCGGCGAGGGTCTTGTTGGGCGCCAGGATCAGCGTCGGCCGGCCGAGATTGGCGATCACGTGCGCCATGGTGAAGGTCTTGCCCGAGCCGGTCACGCCGAGCAGCACCTGATCGTGCTCCCCCGCTTCCAGCCCGCGCGTCAGCTCCGCGATCGCCTGCGGCTGGTCTCCGTTCGGCGCGAAATCGGCCTGCAGGCGGAAGCGTGCGCGCTCGGGCCACGCCAGGCGCTTCTCCGGCAGGAAGACCATGGGCGGGCCGGCGATGACGGCGGGGGCGGGCATGCTCTCTCCTCGGTCATGCGCTCAGATGGGGTGGCCGTGCGGCGGCGCCATGGCGTCCGGCGCAGGGTGGGGGCAGCATAGCGGGAATGCCCGCCGAGGACGCTGCCGATGCGCCGGTTCGCCCTTGCCCTGCTGCTGCTCGCCGCTCCGGCCGCCGGCCGCGAGCCCGCCACTGCCGCACGCCACATGGTCGTGGCCGCGCATCCGCTCGCGGCCGAGGCGGGGCGCGAGGTGCTGCGCCGCGGCGGGGCGGCGATCGACGCGGCGGTCGCGGTGCAGGCGGTGCTGGGGCTCGTCGAGCCGCAATCCTCCGGCATCGGCGGCGGCGCCTTCATCCTGCACTGGAACGCAGGCGTGCGCACGCTCGAGACCTGGGACGGGCGCGAGACCGCGCCGGCCGAGGCCGCGCCCGACCTGTTCCTCCGCCCCGACGGCGTGCCGATGGGGTTCCTGGAGGCGGCGCATGGCGGGCGTGCGGTCGGGGTTCCGGGGGCCGTTGCGGCACTCGAGGCCGCGCACCGGGCGCATGGTCGCCTCCCCTGGGCCGGCCTGTTCGCCCCGGCGATCGCCCTCGCCGAGCGGGGCTTCGCGGTCTCGCCGCGGCTTGCCGCCGCGATCGCCGCTGAACGTGAACGGCTCGCGCGCGACCCGGCCACGCGCGGCCATTTCCTGCTGCCGGACGGGTCGCCGCTGCCCGAGGGCCATGTGCTGCGCAATCCCGCCTATGCCGAGACCCTGCGCGCGATCGCCGCGCGCGGCGCGGCGGCCCTGCGCGAGGGGCCGGTCGCCGAGGCGATCGTCGCCGCGGTGCACGGTGCGGCGTGGAACCCGGGCCGGCTGAGCGCGGCCGACCTCGCCGGGTACCGCCCGGTGCTGCGCGATCCCGTCTGCGTGCCCTACCGCGCCTGGCGCGTCTGCGGCATGGGCCCGCCCTCCTCGGGCGGGATCGCGGTCGGGCAGATCCTCGGCCTGCTCGCCCACACCGACATGGCCGCGCTCGATCCGCGCGGGGCGGAGGCGGCGCACTGGCTCGCCGAGGCGGGCCGTCTCGCCTTCGCCGACCGCAACCTCTACGTCGCGGACCCCGACCGCGTGCGCGTGCCGGTGCGCGGGCTGCTCGATCCGGCCTATCTCACCGCGCGCGCGCAGCTGATCGACCGCGACCGCGCCAACCCGGCGCCGAAGCCCGGCAACCCGCCCTGGCGCGAGGGGGCCCTCGCCCCCGATGCGACCGCGCGCGACAGCGGCACGAGCCACCTCTCGATCCTCGACGCCTCCGGCAACGCGGTGGCGATGACCACCACGGTCGAGAGCGCATTCGGCGCGCGGATCATGGCGGCGGGGTTCCTGCTGAACAACCAGCTCACCGACTTCTCGTTCCGGCCCGAGAGCGACGGCCGCGCCGTGGCGAACCGCGTCGAGCCGGGCAAGCGGCCGAGGAGCTCGATGGCGCCGACCATGGTGTTCGATCCGCAGGGCGAGCTGCGCGTCATCCTGGGCTCGCCGGGCGGGGCGCTGATCATCGGCTACGTCGCGCAGACCCTGGTCGCGATCCTCGACTGGGCGATGGACCCGCAGGCCGCGATCGGGCTGCCGCGCGTCCTGACCACCGGCGGGCCGGTGCTGCTGGAGCGGGATACCGGGGCGGCCGGGCTGAAGGAGGCGCTGGAGGCGCGCGGGCACCGCGTGACGGTGCAGCCGACGGTCTCGGGCCTGCACGCGATCGTCGTGACCGCGCGCGGCATCACGGGCGGGGCGGATCCGCGGCGCGAAGGGGTGGCGCTCGGCGACTGAGCCGCGCGGCGATGAGCATCGCGACCACCAGCGGGAACAGCCACATCAGCCGCGCGGCGTAGCGGTCGTGCACCGCGCCGCCCAGCCCGACCGCCACCGCGTTGGCAACCGCGGCGGCGGCGGTCGCGACCGCGAGCACCGCCGCCGGCGAGCGCGCCGCCATGCGGTCGAGCGCCAACCAGAGCGCGGCGACCGGCACGGCGAGGAGCGACAGAGGCCCCGCGAGCCGCGCGAGCGGGAACCGCGCGATCTCCTCGCTGGTCTGCCGCGCCGCATCCAGCGCCGCCGCCGCCTCCGGCCCCATGGTCGCGGCGAAGCGCGGGATGACGAGGCGCGCGAGCAGCGCGCGGTCCTCGTTCACGCGCACGGAGAGATCGGCGCCGACCTCCGCGGTGACGAGCTGGCGGAGCGCGCGCGCAAGCCCGTTGCGCAGGAACGGCCACCAGTGCTCGGCGATCACGCGCGGATTGAGCGCCGCGAGCTCGCCCTCCAGGCGGAAAAAGTCGCGGTCGCGCCACACCACCGAGTTCGGGTTCCAGAGGAAGTCGTCGGAATCGCGCGGCAGCGACGCGATGTCGGCGCAGAGCGTCCAGGCCGGGTGCGGGCAGTGCGCGGTCAGATAGGCCTGCATCAGCCCGTCGCCGACCAGGCGCGCGCCGAGGAAGATCGACGAGCCGAAGGCGAGCGTCGCGGTGCCGTGCGAGAGCCAGTTCGCGATCAGGTTGAACGCCGGCGCCGCGACCAGCGCCGCCGCGGCGGCGCCCAGACCGCTCCATGCCACCGGCGCGCCGCGCAGCAGCAGCCGCAGCACGGCCAGCGCGAGGAGGATCGCCGCGAGCGTGGGCAGATGGGTCAGGTGCACCGCGGTCGCGGCGGCGAGCGCGAGCCAGGCGCCGATCGCCTCGATACGTCCGAGTCCGCCAAGCGCCAGCGCCGCGGCCGCCAGCACCATCGGCGCGGTGAGCGCATCCGCCATCACCCAGGAGACGAACCACGGCGCGCCCGAGAGCAGGGCAAGCGCGAGGCAGACCCCGAGCAGATGCCGGCCCGCGCCGAGCCCGGCCCGGCGCAGCACCAGCCGGATCAGCCAGACGGTCAGCAGCGCCTGCGCCGCGATCACCGGCCAGAGCGTGTGCGCCTGGTGCAGCGGCCCGATCAGCCAGCCATAGGCGGGCGGGCGGAACGGCCGGAACCACTCCGGGCGCGTCCAGACCCAGAGATAGTCGGTGGTGTCGCTGAAGATGAGCGGCCAGCCGTTCCAGAACGCGGGCCAGAGCAGCGCGAGCGTGGAGGCGAGGATGGCGAGCGGGATCGGCAGGCGCATCGGCGTGCGCGGCTACGCGAGCGATGTGGCGGCGGCAAGGCCGCGCCTCGCACGCCTGCGTTACCGCCGCGCCACCGCCCGGTGCTCGAGCCGCGAGAGCAGCCGCACCGCCGGCCAGAGCAGGAGGAAGTAGATCACCGCCGCGGCGACGATCGGCGAGGGGTTGTAGGTGACGCTCTGCGCCTGGCGCGCCTGGTAGAGGAGCTCGGGCAGCGCGACCACCGAGGCGATCGAGGTGAGCTTCACCACTTCGAGCGTGTTCGAGACGAGGTCCGGCAGCACGTTGCGCACCGCCTGCGGCAGGATCACCCAGGTCATCGCCTGGACGGCGGTGAGCCCCGTGGAACGCGCCGCCTCCATCTGCCCGCGCGGGATGCTCTCGATGCCGGCGCGGAAGATCTCGCCGTAGTAGGACGAGGTGTTGAGGAAGAAGCCGATCGCCACCGCGCCGAAGGCGCCGAGCTCGATCCCTGCGAAGGGCAGGCCGGCATAGAGGAACATCAGCAGCACGAGCGGCGGGAAGGCACGGAAGAAATCGACCCAGGCGATCAGCGGCCAGCGCACCCAGCGCGAGCGGATGGTGGAGAGCAGCGCCAGGATCACGCCGCCGAGGAGCCCGAGCGGCACGGCCACGACGATGAGCTGGACCGTCACCCACAGCCCCTGAAGCAGGATCGGCGAGGCGGCGCGGACGACCTCGAGATTGAAGAACGTGGCGACGAACTCGTCCATCGCTCAGCGCTTCCAGGCGAAGCGGGTCTCGACCCAGCGGCCGAACGCGACCACGGGGACGAACAGCACGAGATAGGCGATGGCGCCGAGCGTGAGCGGCGAGGGGTTCGAGGAGAACGACACGCCGGCCGAGGCCTGGGACAGGATCTCGGCCACCGCCACCACGCTGCCGAGGGCCGTACCCTTGGTGATCGCGATCGTGCGGTTGGTGAGCGGCGGGATGGTCAGCCGCACCGCCTGCGGCAGCACCACCCAGCCGAGCGTCTGCGCGAAGCCCATGCCGGTGGAGCGTGCCGCTTCCCACTGTCCCTTCGGCACCGCGAGGATGCCCGCCCAGAAGATCTCCTCCGCGAAGGCGGCGAGCACGAAGGTCAGGCTGAGCCAGGTCGAGACGAAGCCCGAGGGGGCGAGGCCTACCGAGGGGAGGCCGAAATAGATCAGCACGATGATGACGAGCGGCGGGAGCGCGCGGAACAGGTCGACCAGGAACACGATCAGCCAGTTGACGGGCCGGATGCGGAAGCTGCGCACCACCGCGAGCAGCAGGCCGAGCGCCAGCCCGCTCAGCACGATCAGGAGCGCGAGCCAGACGGTCAGGAAGAACCCGTCGATGATCTTCGGCAGGTACGCCGCCATCACCTTCGCGTTGAAGAAGGTGAAGAGGAACTGCTCCCAGTTCGTCATGCCAGCAGGCTCAATGCCGGTCGAGGTCGCGCAGGAAGCCGCGCAGCCGCTCCGCCCTGGGCTCGCCGAAGATCTGCGCGGGCGGTCCTTCCTCGACCACGAGCCCGTGGTCCATGAACAGCACCCGGTCGGCGGCGGCACGCGCGAAGCCCATCTCGTGGCTGACCACCACCATGGTCATGCCGCTTTCGCGCAGTTCGCGCATCACCTTCAGCACGCCGCCGACCAGTTCGGGATCGAGCGCGCTGGTCGGTTCGTCGAACAGCATCACGCGCGGCTCGAGCGCGATCGCGCGCGCGATCGCCACGCGCTGCTGCTGCCCGCCGGAGAGCTCGAGCGGATAGGCGTTCGCCTTCTCGTCCAGCCCGACGCGCCGGAGCGCGGCGTGGGCGATCTCCTCGGCCTCCTCGCGCGACCTGCCGAGCACCCGGCGCAGCGCCAGCGAGACGTTCCCGAGCGCGGTCATGTGCGGATAGAGATTGAAGGACTGGAACACCATGCCGATGCGCCGGCGCGCGGCGTTGATGTCCGTGCGCCGGTCAAGGAGATCGATCCCGTCCACCACGACGCTGCCCGAGGAGGGCTCCTCGAGGCGGTTGCAGCAGCGCAAGAGCGTCGATTTGCCGCTGCCCGAGGGGCCGATGATGAAGACGAGTTCGCGCGGGGCGACCACGAGATCCACCCCCTTCAGCACGTGAAGGTGGCCGAAATGCTTGTGGATCCCGCGCGCCTCGAGGATCGCTCCGCCGCTCAGCATCCGCGTCCGTGCGGCGTCGGATCATGGCCGGGCAGCCCCGGCACGCCCTTGCCCGGGAACGGCGTGTTCTCGGCATCGTCGGCGCCGGGCTTCAGGCCGAACCACTTCTCCGAGAGCCGCGCGATGGTGCCGTCCTTCTTCAGGCATTCGATCGCCCAGTCGAGCTGGTCGCGCAACTCGGTGCTGCCGCGCGGCAGCGGCGCCGCCCAGTGGGCGCGGGTCTCCTTCAGGACAAAATCCGGAACGAACTGCGGGTTGCGCGTGGCCGCGAACTTGACGACCGTGTTGCCGGCGAGGTTGGCGTAGGCGCGGCCGGCGAGCACGGCCTGCACCGCATCGGTGTTGGTGTCGTAGGCCTGCACCGTGAAGCCGTAACGGGCGGCGTTTGCCTGCGCCCAGGAATCGTAGGCGCTGCCCTTGTTCACCGCGATCGTCTTGCCGCGCAGGTCGTCCAGCGAGGAGATGGGCGTCGAACCGCGGCGGATGCCGAACTGGAACTCGGTGAAGATGTAGCCTTCTGTGAACAGCATGTTCTCGGCGCGCTCACGCGTCGCGGTCGTCGGCGCGCAGAGGAAGTCGTAGCGGCCGGCGTTCATCGCCGCGATCAGCCCTGCGAAGGACGCGCTGTCGATCGTCAGCTCGCGCCCCAGCTTCCGCGCGATCGCCTGGAACAGATCGACATTGAACCCCTCGACGCCGCCGCCGAGCTTCGGCATCGCGTGCGGCGCGAAGGTGCCGTCCACCGCGCAGCGCAGCGGCGGCTGGCCTTGCGCGAAGGCCGGCGCGGCCGAAAGCGCGAGCAGCCCGGCCAGGGCGAGAGCGCATCTGTGCATCATCAAGTCCCCCATCCGACATGTTGCATCGCCTCCGCCGCGATCGCGGCGAGGCGCGACGTGCGCGGCCGCGACCGGCCGCGCCCGGTTGATCCTGACCTGTCCGGGGTCTAGCGTGAAGACGTCAATCACCGGAACACGCCAGGGGGATGCTTCATGACCACGCTTCGTCGCAGCCTGTTGGCGGCGGTCGCCGCCGCCGGCCTTGCCGCCTCCGCCGCCTCGGCCCAGGCGCCGCAGTTCTTCCGCATCGGCACCGGCAGCGCGGGCGGCACGTACTATCCGATCGGCGGCATCATCGCCAACGCCATCTCCTGCCCGCCCGGCTCGCGCTGCCGCGCGACCGGCGATGGCGGCGGCACCGACGGCGTGCCGGGCCTGGTCGCGGTCGCGCAGGCGACCCAGGGCAGCGTGCAGAACGTCAATCTCATCCAATCCGGCAACGCGGAGAGCGGCTTCGTGCAGTCCGACGTGACGCACTGGTCCTACACCGCGACCGGCCTGTTCGAGGGCCGGCCGAAGCTCGACCGGCTGCGCTTCATCGCGCATCTGTTCCCCGAGCACATCCATGCGGTGGTGCGCAAGGACAGCCCGATCCGGAGCTTCGAGGATCTGCGCGGCAAGCGGATCGCGATCGGCCTGCAGGCCTCCGGCGCGCGCATCGGCAGCGAGCTGATCCTCGCCGCCTACGGCCTGCAGCCGAACCGCGACTACACGCCCGAATACCTGAACCAGGCGCAGGGCACCGAGCGGATGCAGGACCGCGGGCTGGACGCGACCATGACCGTGGTCGGCTATCCGGCCGCCGCCTTCTCCGAGTTCTGCGCGCGCACCGGCTGCCGCATCCTGCCGGTCACCGACGAGGCGGCGAAGCGCGTGATCGAGCGCGCGCCGTTCTACGCCCAGGGCGTGATCCCGAAGGCCGCCTATGAGGGGCTCGATGCCGACACGCCGACGCTCACCGTCGGCGCGCTCTGGCTGGTGCGCGACAGCGTGCCCGAGGATCTGGTCTACGGCATCACCCGCGCCCTCTGGTCCGAGACGACCCGCGCCCTGCTGGACGGCGGCCATGCCAAGGGGCGCGAGATCGTGCGCGAGCGCGCGCTGCTCGGCCGCGGCGTGGTGCCGTTCCATCCTGGCGCCGAGAAGTTCTACCGCGAGGCCGGGATGCTGAACTGATCCCGCTCGCATGACCGTCCCGGCGGAGGGCGGCGCGCCGGCGCGCCGCCTCGATCCCGAGCGTGCGGCGGAACTCGAGCGGACCTACGACAGCGAGCTCCAGTTCCGCGCGCTCGACGGGCCGGCGAGGTGGTTCGTCTCGGC
Organism: Elioraea sp. Yellowstone; assembly: GCF_006704265.1. Lineage (GTDB taxonomy): Bacteria > Pseudomonadota > Alphaproteobacteria > Acetobacterales > Acetobacteraceae > Elioraea. Next base: position 19,370 of record NZ_VIKA01000026.1, read on the forward strand.
CGCACTCGTCGTGTTGTCGGTCTTCCACTACTACACCGCCGGCTTCGGCATCGTCACCGAGCACTGGCACAAGTCGATCCATCTCGCCGCGGTGCTCGGCATCATCTTCCTGGTGTTCCCCGGCCCCTCGCGAGCCTTCGCCGGCCGCCTCGGCGGCGTGCCCCTGGTCGACTGGGGGCTCGCCGCGGCGGTCGCCGCCGCCGCGCTCTACCTCCCGCTGGTGTTCGACGACCTGACCTTCCGCATCGGCGCGCCCAACACCGCCGACGTCGCGATGGGCAGCCTCATGGTGGCGCTGACGCTGGAGGCGGCACGCCGCGCCATGGGGCCGATCCTGCCCGGAATCGTCGTCGTCTTCATCCTCTACGCCCTGTTCGGCGACAGGATCGACGGCGTGCTCAGCCATCCCGGCAACGACTGGGAGGGGCTGATCAACCACGTCTACCTGACGCAGGAGGGGATCTTCGGCATCCCGGCGAAGGTCGTCTCGACCTTCGTCTTCCACTTCGTGCTGTTCGGCGTGATCGCCACGCGCATGGGGCTCGGCCAGTTCTTCATCGACCTCGCCGCGATCGTCGCGGGGCGATATCCGGGCGGGCCGGCCAAGGTGGCGGTCGTGTCCTCGGCGCTGTTCGGTTCGATCTCCGGCTCGTCGATCGCGAACACGGTCACCACGGGCTCGCTCACGATCCCGGCGATGAAGAAGATCGGCTACCGGCCGCATTTCGCGGGGGCGGTGGAGGCGGCGGCAAGCGCGGGCGGGCAGATCACGCCGCCGATCATGGGCGCGGCGGCGTTCGTGATGATCGAGTTCCTCGAGATCCCGCTCACCACGCTGCTGGCGGCGGCGGCGGTGCCGGCGCTGATGCACTTCCTCGGCGTGTTCGTGCAGGTGCATTTCGAGGCCAAGCGCCTCGGTCTGCGCGGCATGGAACCCGAGGACCTGCCGCGGCTCGGTCACACCGTCGCGCGCGGCTGGCCGACCGTCATTCCGCTGGTGATCCTGGTCTGGACGATCGTCGCCGGCTACACGCCCTATCTCGCCGCCTTCCACGGCATCACCGCCTGCATCGTCGTGGGCTTCCTCAACCCGCGCAACCGGCTGACCCTCCGCGACCTCTGGCATGGCTTCGAGACGGGGGCGCGATACGCGCTCGCGGTCGGCGCGGCGGCGGCTGCGGTCGGCATCGTGGTCGGCGTCATCACGCTGACCGGCGCGGGGTTCCGCGTCGGCTTCATCGTCACCCAGGCGGCGCAGCGTCTGGCGGAGCACTTCGTGCCGCTGATGGCGCTGCTGCCCGATGGCATCCTGACGCCGCAGGGGCTGACGCTGTTCCTGACGCTGCTGTTCGTGGCGCTGGTCTGCGTGGCGATGGGGGCGGGGATTCCGACCACGGCACTCTACATCGTGCTCGCGGCGATGGCCGCGCCGGCGGTGACCGGGCTCGGCGTGCCGCCGCTCGCCGCGCATCTCTTCATCCTCTACTACGGCATCCTCGCCGACCTGACGCCGCCGGTCTGCGTCGCGGCCTACGCGGCCGCCGGCATCGCCGGATCGAACCCGTTCCGCACCGGGCTCACCGCGTTCCGGCTCGGGCTCGGCAAGGCGCTGGTGCCGTTCGTGTTCGCCTATGCGCCGGTGATGCTGATCGTGCTGCCGGGCTTCGGCCTGGGCGAGTTCCTCCTGGTGACGCTGAGCTGTGCGGCCGGCGTCGCCGCGCTCGGCATCGCCATGACGGGGTTCCTGTTCGCGCCCCTGTCCTGGCCGGCGCGGCTGCCGCTGATCGCGGCGAGCCTGCTCATGATCTCGCCGTCGCTGAACGCGACGCTGATCGGGCTTGCCCTGGTCGCGCCGGTTGCGCTGCTGAACTGGATCGCCGCACGCCGGCGGTCGGTTCAGGCCCTCTCGGGATAGAGTCCCAGAAGCCCGGCCTCGCTCGCCGCGCAGCGGCCGCGCTCGGTGATCAGCCCTGTGACGAGCCGCGCGGGGGTGACGTCGAAGGCCGGGTTGCCGGCAGCGCTGCCGGGATTGGCCACGCGCACGCGCGTCACCGTGCCGTCGGGGCCGAGGCCGGTGATCTCCGTCACCTCCTCGGCGCCGCGCTCCTCGATCGGGATCCCGGCGAGGCCGTCGCGCACCCGCCAGTCGATCGTCGAGTGCGGCAGCGCGACCCAGAACGGCACGCCGTTGTCCCGCGCGGCAAGCGCCTTGAGATAGGTGCCGATCTTGTTCGCGACATCGCCGGTGCGCGTCACCCGGTCGGTGCCGACGATCACGATGTCCACCTGGCCGCGTTGCATCAGGTGTCCCCCGGCATTGTCGGCGATGATCGTGTGGGGGACGCCGTGATTGCCGAGTTCGAACGCCGTCAGCGCCGCCCCCTGGTTGCGCGGCCGCGTCTCGTCCACCCACACATGCACCGGAAGGCCGGCGTCGTGCGCCGCGTAGATCGGCGCGGTCGCCGTGCCCCAGTCCACCGTCGCGAGCCACCCGGCGTTGCAATGCGTCAGCACGTTGACGCGCTCGCCCCGCCGCTTGCGCGCGGCGATCTCCTCGAGGAGCGGCAGGCCGTGCCGGCCGATCGCGGCGTTGGTCGCGACGTCGTCGTCGCAGATCGCCCCGGCCTCCGCCCAGGCGATGGCGGCCCGCGCGGCGTGCGGCCGGTTCCGCACGGCATCGCGCACGCGATCGAGTGCCCAGCGCAGATTGACCGCGGTCGGACGCGTCGCCGCCAGCATCGCGTGCGCCGCCTCGAGCCCGCCATCGGACGGATCCGCGCGCAGCGCGAGCGCGAGCCCGTAGGCGCCCACCCCGCCGATCAGCGGCGCGCCGCGCACCTGCATCGTGCGGATGGCATGCGCGGCCGCGGCGGCGCTGTCGATCGTGATCCACACCGTGCGCCAGGGCAGCAGCGTCTGGTCGAGCACCGCGATCGCGCTGCCGTCCTCTGACGGGCGGATGCTGCGCGTCTCCTCTCCGTCGAGCCTCATCAGTGGGTCAGCCTCTGGTGCAGGACGCAGATCAGCGTGAAGAGCCGGCGCGCGGTGTCGAAGTCGATGTCGATCTTGCCGTCGAGCCGGCGCAGGAGCAGTTCCGCCCCCTCGTTGTGCAGCCCGCGCCGTCCCATGTCGATCGCCTGGATGCGCGCCTGCTGACCGTCCGCGACCGCGGCGTGATGCGCGCCGACCAGCATCAGGTAGTCCTTGATCAGGCCGCGGAACGGTCCCATCGCCAGGATCACCGCGCCGATCGGGCTGCCGTCGGCGCGGCGGATGTCGAACACGAGCCGCCCCCCGTTCAAGCCGAGATGCAGCGTATACGGCCCCTCGGGCGCGCCCTTGGGGATGAACCGGTTCTCGTGCAGGAGATCCGCGATCGCGCTGTTCCGGTCGGCCTCCAGTTCGGCCGAGGGGCGGGTCAGCGCCTCCGCCTCGAGCACGATCTCGCCGATCCGGCTGCGCTGCGCCACGCCTTCACCCGTCGCGCCGCGGATCGCCTTCCCGCCCCGTGATGCCGAAGCGCATCATCAGCCCGACGGTGGCGCCCTTGATCGGGCGCAAGAGCAGCAGCGCCAGCAGCAGCGTCGTCGGCAGGAACACCGCCGCCATCCCCCAGGGCGACCACGCGCCGCTGCGTTCCGCCAGCAGCATGAGCGGGATCACGAGATGGCCGACGATGAAGATGGTGAAATAGGGAGGGGCGTCGTCGGCGCGGATCGCGCCCAGCGGCGCGCCGCAGGCGTCGCAGCGTTCGGCCAGCCGCAGATAGCCGCGGAACAGCCTGCCCTGTCCGCAGGCCGGGCAGCGGTTGCCGGCGCCGCGAGCGAGCGCGCCCCAGAAGGACGGCGTCGGCCAAGCGGCGATGTCGGTGCGGTGCGGGAGCGGATGGGCCGACATAACTTTATATAAGGAGTGCGCGGCGGGCTTGTTGCATCGCACCAAATTGGTCCGCGGCATCGCATGGATCAAGGGAAAAGCGCCAGGGCTTGGCCTCTCGGGGGGGCCGGACCAGGATGGGCGGCATGACGCGGCGGATCCTCTTCATCAACCCGAACAGCAACGCCCGCTGCGGCGAGGGGATCGCGCGCGCGCTCGACCCCTTCCGCGCTCCGGGCCTACCCGCCTTCGACGTCGTCACGTTGCCCGACGGGCCGCCGGCGATCGTCTCCTGGTCGGACTGGTACGCGGCCACCGGGCCGATCCTCGCGACGATCCGCCGCGAGGACGACCGGACCGATCTGTTCGCGATCGCCTGCGCCTCGGACCCCGCCCTGCCGGCCGCGCGGGAGGCCACGCGCAGGCCGGTGATCGGCATCTTCGCCGCCGCGGTGGCGCAGGCCCTGACGCTCGCCGAGCGCTTCGGCGTGATCGCGCTCGCCACCGCGAGCATCGCGCGCCATGCGCTGGCGCTCCGCCAGATGGGCACCGAGGCGCGGCTTGCGGCCGAGATCGCGATGGACGTGGACATGGACACGCTGCTCGACCCGCAGGCGACGCGCGCGGCAATGCAACGGACGGCGCGCGACCTCGTCGCCCGCGGGGCGCGGACGGTGATCCTCGGCTGCGCGGGCATGGCGCACCACCGCGCGGCGGTGGAGGATGCCGCCGGCGTGCCGGTGATCGAGCCGTGCCAGGCGGCGGCCGGAGCGGCGCTGTCTGTTCTTCTTGCGGGGGGCGCCGCCCCCCGCGCTCCCCGCCAGGGGCCGTAAGGCTCCTGGCCCCCTCAGACCACCGGCGGCTCCACCGCGCCGACCTGCGCGGTGATGCGCGTGTAGTGTTCCGGGCGGCGATGGGCGGCGAAGTTGAAGATGCTCGTCCGGCCGAGCCGGCACATCTCGAGATCGCAGTCGTAGGTGACGAGCTGGTCCTCCCAGGTGTCCGCCATCGCGACGATCTCGCCCTGCGGGTTGACGATGATCGAGTGGCCGAACAGCTCCGCGCCGTCCTCGATCCCGGCCTTCGCTACGGCAACACCCCAGCAGGCGTTCTGGTAGCAGCCCGCCTGCACGGAGAGATGGCTGTGGAAGACGCGCAGGTGATGGGCTTCCCAGCCCTTGGCCTCCTGGTTGATGGAGGGCGTGTTGTAGCCGAGCATGACGAGTTCGACCGACTGCAGCCCCATCACCCGCCATGCCTCGGGCCAGCGCCGGTCGTTGCAGATCATCAGCCCCATGTTGATGCCCTCGTCGCGCCGTCCCATCGGCGTGCGCACGACCGGGAAGCCCAGGTTGCCCACCTCGAAATAGCGCTTCTCCAGGTGCTGCACCTTGCGCGCCGGATCGAACTCGGCATGGCCGGGCAGGTGCACCTTGCGGTACTTCAGCACGATCCTGCCGTCCGGGTTCACCAGGATCGCGGTATTGAAGCGCCGCTTGCGCACCTGGCCGGTCTCGTCCGGCTCGTGGGCAAGCTCGGCATAGCCGAGGTGGAAGCCCATGCGGTAGCGGCGTGCGGCCTCGAACAGCGGCGCCGTCTCGTTCGAGGGCATCGCCGTCTCGTACCAGTGGTCCGCCTCGTCGAGGTTCTCGACGTAGTGGCGCGGGAAGAAGGTGGTCAGCGCCAGTTCGGGAAAGACGATCAGCTCGACTCCCCGCCGCTCGCCCTCCGCCATCAGCGCCAGCATCCGCTCGACCGCCACCTTGCGGCTGTCCGACTTCTGGATGGCGCCGAGCTGCGCCGCGCCGACCGTGATCCGTCGTGCCATCGTCCTCATCCCTCCTCGCGCGGCGGCACCACGCCGACCTGCTCGACGATCCGCCGGTAGTGCTGCGGCCGCCGGTGGGCCGCGAAGTCGAACATCTTGGTCTTGCCCTGCGCGCAGGCGTCGAGGTCGCAGTCCGCGACCAGCACCTCGTCGCCGAGCGTCTTCGCCTGGGCGACGATCAGCCCGTTCGGATCGACGATGCAGGACCCGCCGATCAGCCCGGCGCCGTCCTCCACCCCCGCCTTGGCCACCGCCACCGCCCAGCACGCGTTCATGTAGGCATTCGCCTGCACGACGAGCGTCGAGTGGAAGGTGCGCAGCTCCGCGCTCTCGCCCTCGCCGCCGTTCGGGTCGTAGGCGGCGGAGTTGTAGCCGATGAGAACCATCTCCACCCCTTGCAGCGCGAGGCAGCGCCAGGCCTCGGGCCAGCGGCGATCGTTGCAGATCAGCATGCCGATGATGCCGCCGAAGGCGCGGAACGCCGGGAAGCCGAGATCGCCATAGGCGAAGTAGCGCTTCTCCAGCTGCTGGTAGGTCTGTCCGGGTTTCACCTGCTCCGAGCCCGGCAGGTGCACCTTGCGGTACTTGCCGAGGATCGTGCCGTCCTTGCCCACCAGGATCGCGGTGTTGTAGCCGCGCCGGCGCACGGCCCCGTCCTCGAAGGCGGCACGGTCGAGTTCGGCGTAGCCGAGGGAGAGGCCGACGCCGAGCGCCTTCGCCCGGTCGAACAGGGGCTGCACGTTCGGGTTCGGCATCGCCGGCTCGAAGTGGGAGAGAAGCTCCGCCTCGTCCTCGATCGGCCAGCGCGGGAAGAAGGTGGTGAAGGGAAGCTCGGGGAACACCGCGAGCTCCGCCCCCCGCTCGGCGGCCCGCTCCAGCAGCGCGATCATCCGCCCGAGCGTGTGCGCGCGGCTGTCGGCGCGCTGCACCGGGCCCATCTGGCAGGCGGCGATGCGGACGATCCGGGCCATCGCCCTCACCCGGCCTGCGGCGTCAGTCCGGCCGCGATGATGCCCGCGACCGCGGCGGCCTCGTCCTTGTCCGAGGTGTCGCCGCTGATGCCGACGGCGCCGATCGCGCGTCCGCCCTCCATCACCAGCACGCCGCCGGCCACGGGCACGAACGCGCCCCCCGTCGCCGCCGCAGCGGCATTCAAGAACGCGAGCCGCTCCGCGTTGCGCGCGCCGATCTCGCGCGAGGGCAGGCCCAGGCCGAGGGCGGCGAGCGCCTTGCCCATGGCGATCGCGAAGCGGGCGAGGCCCGCGCCGTCCTCGCGCTTGCAGGCGACGAGCTGGCCGCCGGCATCGACCACCACGACCACGAGCGGCGCGCAGCCCGCCTCGCGCCCCGCGGCCAGCGCCGCATCGACGATGCGCGATGCCGCCGCGAGCGTCATCGCCGAGTGCACGGGATAGGCCGTCGGATGGGCCATGGCGCGCTCCCTCAGACCGTCTGCCGCTTCACGAAGGCGCCGTCGCCCGGCCTGTTCAGCACCGACGCGCCATCCCAGATCTGTCGCCCGCGCAGATAGGTCGCGGCCACGCGCGCCTTCATGGCGCGGCCGTGATAGGGGCTCCAGCGGCACTCGGGCCGGTCGACGATCGAGGCCTCGTCGAAGGTGAAGTCGCCGCGCTCCATCACGCAGAGATCGGCGTCCGCGCCGACCGCGATCCGCCCCTTCTTCGGCAGAAGGCCGTGGTAGCGCGCGGGTTCCTCGGCGCAGTACCTCGCCATCAGGGTGAGCGGCAGCCCGCGCTCGGCGAGCAGGGAGACCATCAGGGGCGCGAAGGACTGCAGCCCCGTGAGCCCCGCCCCGCACTTGAAGATGTCCTCGTCGAGCTTCCTGTCGATCGGCCAGGGTGCGTGGTCGGTCGAGACATAGGCGACCTTGCCGGAAACGAGCCGGTCCCACATCCGCTCCACCTCCTCGGCGGTGCGGAAGGGCGGGTTGCACTTGCCCTTGCCCTTGAGCCGGACGATGTCGTCCTCGGTCATGCAGAGGTACTGGATGCAGGCCTCGCCCGAGGCACGCATGCCGAAGCCGCGATAGGTCTCGGCGAGGTCGAAGCCGCGCGCGAGCGACGAATGCGCGATGTGGACATGCGCGCCAGTGGCGAGCCCGATCTCGAAGATCGTCACATTGGCCAGGTTCTCGCAGAGCGGCGGGCGCGTGCGGCAGTGCATGATCGGATCGGTCCGGCCGCTCGCCTGTGCCGCCGCGGTGAGCCCGACCACGATCTCCTGGTCCTCGTTGTGCAGCGCCACCATCAGTCCGGTCTCGGCGATCAGCGCGAAGGCGCGCTCCATCTCCAGATGGTCGATGCGGGGGAAGCGCGTGGCGTCGTACTCGTAGGTGGAGAGCTTGAACGAGGCCGCGCCGGCCTCGGCCAGCGCCTTGATGTGCTGCGTGCCGCCGGTCTTCAGGATCGTGCCGTAGAGGGCGACATCGACATGCGCGGTGCGCTCGACGACCTCGACCTTGGCCGCGAACAGACCGGCATCGGTCACGGGCTTCGGGATGTCGTAGGGCATGTCCACCACGGTGGTGACGCCGCCGGCGGCGGCCGAGCGGGTCGCGTGCTCGATCCCGCCCCAGCCCATCGCCGAGGAGGTGTGCATGTGCCCGTCCACCAGCCCCGGGAAGACCAGCATCCCGCGGTGGTCGGACACCGTCACCGCGGGCGGCGGCGGGCCCGCGCCGATCGCGGCGATGCGCCCGTCACGCACGGCGACGAAGCCGTCGCGCAGGATCGTCTCGCTGGTGACGAGATCGCCCAGCACCACGCGGTCGAAGGGCGGCGGCAGGTCGGTCATGGATCGTGATGTCTCCGGCGTCGGTCGGGCAGCGTCTTGCGCCCCTCTCGGGGGCAGGTCTAGGTATCCGCCCGCCAGTCAAGACCGCGCGGCGGCTGCGATCAACCCGTCCCGACCGCTGCGCCCGAGCCCTCCCAACGAACGGGGATCCCGCATGAAGCTCCATTCCGTCCGCGTCCATCCCTCCAAGGCGCTGCTGCCGCGCGAGGAGCAGCTCGCCTGGAAGATCGCCGGGGTCGCCGTGGACAAGGTCGCGGTCCAGAAGGACGTGGCCGAGATGATCATCAACCGCATCATCGACAACGCCGCCGTCGCGATCGCCGCGATCAACCGCCGCCCGGTGGTCTCGGCGCGGATGATGGCGCTTGCGCATCCGCGCAAGGGAGGGGCCAGCCTGTTCGGCCTGCCGGCCGCGCGCACGGTCAGCCCGGAATGGGCCGCCTGGGCGAACGGCACGGCGGTGCGCGAGCTCGACTTCCATGACACCTTCCTCGCCGCCGACTACTCGCACCCGGGCGACAACATCCCGCCCCTGCTGGCGGTCGCCCAGACGGTCGGCAAGTCGGGCAAGGACCTGATCCGCGGCTTGGCCACGGCCTACGAGATCCACATCGATCTGGTGAAGGGGATCTGCCTGCACCGGCACAAGATCGACCACATCGCCCATCTCTGCCCGGCCGCCGCCGCCGGCATCGGCACGCTGCTCGGCCTGAAGCAGGAGGTGATCTACCAGGCGGTGAACCAGGCGGTGCATGTCAGCTTCTCGACGCGCCAGAGCCGCAAGGGCGAAATCAGCTCCTGGAAGGCGTTCGCGCCGGCTCATGCCGGCAAGCTCGCGATCGAGGCGGTCGATCGCGCGATGCGCGGCGAGGGGGCGCCCAACCCGATCTACGAGGGCGAGGACAGCGTGATCGCCTGGATGCTCGCGGGGCGCGAGAACAAGGACCATGAGTATCTCGTGCCGCTGCCGGAGAAGGGCGAGCCGAAGCGCGCGATCCTGGAGAGCTACACCAAGGAGCACTCGGCCGAGTACCAGAGCCAGGCGCTGATCGACCTCGCCTTCCGCATGCGCGAGAGGATCGCCGACTTCGAGGCGATCGAGCGCATCCTGATCCACACCAGCCACCACACCCACACCGTGATCGGCACCGGCGCCAACGACCCGCAGAAGATGGACCCCAAGGCCTCGCGCGAGACGCTCGACCACTCGATCATGTACATCTTCGCCGTCGCGCTCCAGGACGGGCGCTGGCACCATGTGGACAGCTACACCCCGCGTCGGGCGCAGCGGCCCGACACGGTGCGGCTCTGGCACAAGATCGAGACCACCGAGGATCCGGAGTGGACGCGCCGCTACCACTCCGAGGATCCGAACGAGAAGGCGTTCGGCGGGCGGGTGCAGATCTTCCTGAAGGACGGCACGGTGATCGAGGACGAGCTCGCGGTCGCCAACGCCCACTCGCTCGGCGCGCGGCCGTTCCAGCGCCCCGACTACATCCGCAAGTTCCAGACCCTCACCGAGGGGATCATCTCGGTGCGCGAGGCGAACCGCTTCCTCGAGGCGGTGCAGGACCTCGCCGCGCTGCCGGCGGGTCGTCTCGGCGCGCTGAACGTCGCCCTGCCGGCCGGCCGGGTGACGCTCGCGCCGGTGCGGGGGATCTTCGATGCACCCGTCCGCTCGGCCGAGCCGGCTGCCACGCGCCGCATCCAGCGCCGCGGCGAGGAGAAGGCGCGCACCAGGACGATCAAGAAGGCGCGACGGGTGAAGACGATCGCTCAGGGCAGGAAGGCTCCGTCCGCCCGCCGTCCCCGCGCCTGAGCCAGCCGGAGGGAGCCCGATCATGAACGACACCGCCGCCGCGCCGCAGGTCTTCAAGGGCCTCGTCGGCGTGCATGCCGACGTCACCGCCGTCTCCAAGGTGATGCCGGAGACGAACTCGCTCACCTATCGCGGCTACGCCGTGCAGGAGCTCGCGGAGCAGTGCCGCTTCGAGGAGGTGGCCTATCTGCTGCTGAACGGCGAGCTGCCGAACCGCCGCCAGCTCAACGCCTTCGAGAAGGAGGAGCGGGCGAACCGCAAGATCAGCAAGGTGCTGATCCGTGCGATCGAGTCCTTCCCGCGCAAGACCCACCCGATGGACGCGACCCGTACCGCGGTGAGCTTCCTCGGTCTCGAGGACCCGGAGGCGCAGGACGTCTCGGAGGCGGCGACGCGGCGCAAGGCGATGCGGCTCTATGCCAAGATCCCGACCGCGATCGCCGCGATCGCCCGGCTGCGCAAGGGGCTGAGGCCGATCCAGCCCAAGCCCGAGCTCGGCTTCTCCGAGAACATCTTCCACATGTTCTTCGGCAAGGTGCCGGAGCCGGAGATCGTGAAGGCCTTCGACGTCTCGATGACGCTCTACGCCGAGCACTCCTTCAACGCCTCGACCTTCGCCGCCCGCGTGGTCGCCTCCACCGGCGCCGACCTGCATGCCGCCGTCACCGCCGGCATCGCCGCGCTGAAGGGTCCGCTGCATGGCGGCGCCAACGAGGCGGTCATGCACATGCTGAAGGAGATCGGCACGCCCGCGAAGGCCAGGGGGTGGATCGACGACAAGCTCGAGCACCGTGCCCTGGTGATGGGCTTCGGCCACAGGGTGTACCGGTCGGGCGATTCCCGCGTGCCGACGATGAGCAAGTACCGCGACATCGTCGCCGGGCTGCGCGGCGGGCAGAAGTGGATCGAGATCAGCCGCATCCTCGCCGAGGAGATGCTGGCCAAGAAGAACATCCACCCCAACCTCGATTTCCCGGCTGGGCCCACCTACTACCTGATGGGATTCGACATCCCCATGTTCACCCCCCTGTTCGTCGCCAGCCGCATCACCGGCTGGTCGGCGCATGTGCTGGAGCAGATCGCCGACAACCGGCTGATCCGCCCGCTCTCGCACTACGTGGGCGTCGACCAGCGTCCGGTGCCGCCGATCAAGGCGCGGTGAAACGTTCCGTCCGCCGCAGGGCAGGGGCGCGGGCCGCAGGGCTCGCGCCCCTTCCGCATCTGGCCTAGCGTCGTCCGGTCCGACCGGAGGAGGAATGCCATGGCCGACACCCATCCCCGCTTCGCTTGGTTCGACGGCCGGCTGGTGCCATGGGAGGAGGCGCGCATCCACGTCTACTCGCCGGCCGTGAAGTACGGCACGGGCGTGTTCGAGGGGCTGCGCGGCTACTGGAACGAGGCCGAGCGCGAGATGTACGTGTTCCGCCTGCGCGAGCACCTCGAACGGCTGGCCTTCGGGATCAAGGTGATGCGCTTCGACGTCATCCCCGACCTCGCGGCGCTCGAGCGCGCCGTGCTCGAGGTGGTGCGCGCCAACGGCTTCCGCGAGGGCGTGCATATCCGCCTCTCGGCGCTGCTGGACGGCACGGGCGAGATGCACGCGGTCGGGCCGGTGCTGTTCGCCTGCACGGCGAATACCCGCCCCCCGACCAGGGCGCTGAGCGAGGGGCTGGCCGCCGGCGTCGTGTCCTGGCGTCGGCCGGAGGACGCGGCGATGCCGATGCGCGTCAAGGCGAACGCGAACTACCAGAACGGCCGGCTCGCCGTGCACGAGGCGAAGGCGAACGGCTACGGCGCCGGCATCCTGCTGAACTCCGCCGGCAAGGTCGCCGAGGGGCCCGGCATGTGCCTGTTCATGGTGCGTGGCGGGGTCGCCGTGACGCCGTCGATCACCAGCGGCATCCTCGAGAGCATCACCCGCGACGCGGTGATCCGCCTGCTGCGCGAGGAGCTCGGCGTGACGGTGGAGGAGCGCGAGGTCGACCGCAGCGAACTCTATGCGGCGGACGAGGTGTTCTTCTGCGGCACCGCCTGGGAGGTGACGCCGGTGACCTCGGTCGACCGCCTGCCGGTCGGTGACGGCGCGGTGGGCGCGCTGACGCGCCGTCTGCAGTCGCTCTACTTCGCGGTCGCGAAGGGCGAGAGCGCGCTCCACCCCGAATGGCGCACGCCGGTCTACGCGACGGCGTCGGCGCGCGCGGCGGAGTGATCCGCGCGCGGTGCCGCGGTGCCGCGGTGCCGCGGCGCCGCCGATGCATCCTGCGGTGTGTCGTTCGCGATCGACGCGCATGAAAATCGTGCGCGTCGATTGCTTTTTGTTGACAGCACTGCGCACGACTCGCATAGCGTGATGTTGCGGATGCAGATGCAATCCGATTCGCGCACGCGATCGCTGCATCTGGAGTGTCCGCGAGAGGGAAGGACGGTCCATGGACCGCACGCACGCCGAAGCCACTCCGGTGGTCGAGGCATCCCGGGCAAGCGAGATGCGGGCGATCGGTTCCCGGCGATGGCGCGTTGCGCCACCGTCCGCCGCCGCGCGCTCCCGCGCGACCGGGCTCCGCATGCCGGGCGGCCTCTCGTCGCCGCCGCGGCCCAGCCGCGGCTTGCGGGGAAGTGCCTGCGCGAAAGGACCCGCATCAGGAAGGAGTTTGTGCACGTGTCCATGACCAAGGACGTGCCGGCGGCGGTCGAGGCCATCCGCGCGGCGCGCGAGGCGAATGCGGAGGCCGCGGAGACCCGCGCGCAGCCGATGGCGATGCGGGCGGCGACCAAGAAGGCGCCCGCGAAGAGGAAGCCTGCGGCACGCAAGGCGACGGCGAAGAAGCCGGCGACGAGGAAGGCCGCGCCGAAGCGCGCGACGGCGGCCAAGAAGGCCGCGCCGAAGCGCACCGCGGCGAAGAAGCCGGCGACGCGTCGGGCTGCCGCGGCGAAGAAGCCCGCCGCCCGCAAGACCGCGACGCGCAAGACGGCGGCGAAGAAGCCGGCGACGCGTCGGGCT